>NZ_JUPI01000081.1 GCF_001074805.1 Streptococcus parasanguinis
GACAACTATATTAGTATATCATGACCTGGACTTACTGTCAATACTTTTTCTCAAAAAATTTTACTTTTTTGAAAGTTTTCTTGAAGGTGTGAAGAAAAGCCTGTAATACAGGCTTTTCTATCAATTCAGTTCTTTGTTGATAATTAGAAATGTTTCTTCCCCGTAGCCTCTTTTGATCAATCCTGCTCTGGCTATGTCTATTAGATCTTTTGAAAAGGATTGGATAGTTTCTTCTTCCTTTTCGCTTAGAATTTTCTTTGAATATTTCTTTCTAAGTTTTCTATAGTCCTGTTTTTCATTTTTGAGAAATGAACAATGTTCTAAATAGTTTTCCAAGTTTTCTAACTGTACAAATAGGCCAAGTTCAAAAGCTATCGGTGCAAAGGTTGTTTCTAATGGTTGAGTACAAACACTTCTAAATTCTACTGTCCCACGGGCAGTGAGATCCTGAAATTGGTAACTTCGATGTTGTTTTAGGTCTTCTTTTACAGGTCTAATGATTTTTTCATTACCATCAGCCGTATAGGCTGTAATTTCTTTTTGATCTAGATAGTCTTTTACTCGAATAGGTTTAAAATAATAGGATTGATCGTCTCTAGTTGCAGTAAAAATAGCTGTGCTAGCAAGATTATTAAAAAACTCTTCTTCGCTTTGGTAGTCCTTAGGATAAACACCTACATTCTCCTTATAATAACCATGTAAGGATTCTTCCCAAAAAATATCTCTCGTAATCTTTGTATCCCAAGCCTCTGCTGAAAATTCTGAGTTTGAGAATAAGTATGCTTTGGCTGCTTCAATTTTATTAAATGCATTAATGACTCGTATATAGTTATCACGGCGTACATCCAATTGAAGTTGGTTCCCGCATATAAAAGCTCCGTATGAAGGATAGGGGTGTGTTTTCATCCCTGTGCCATTCATTGCTAGGAAAGCCATTAACATCTTGTATCGTTCAATTTTTACTGGGCTATTATCATTTTTTTGCCACTGTGGATGGATCCCATGCCCTTGAATTTCGTGGTGGTCTTCTTGCAAAATCGGTTGAATGATCTTTAAATAGGCTTCAAAGCGTTCTGCCACCTCATCTATAGAATGAGCCTTTTCAAATGCAAATTCAATCGTATTGTAACTTAGCTCGAATAGAATACGATCTTTGGAAGGGCAGTGAACCAATTGAATTGGATTTTGATCGTCATCCATTTTTTCGACTTCAAAATCTAATGAGTTTGCTAAGGTTCTAAAAAGATTTTTCGTCACCTCTATATTGGTTTTATTTCCATTTATTTCTACAATCGGAAACTCTAATTCAACTCCGACAAAGAGCTCTGAATCCTCTTTCATATTACTGAGGTACTTCTCTTTTAGTAATTTAATTGCTTGTTGTTTTGTCATTGAATCCTTTTTCTTCTATTGGAGATATGGGTTCCATTATATCATTTTTTGCTATTCTCGACTACTTATGAAAAGCAAGACAAAACGCCTGCTTACGAAATTGTTTTAAGTTAAAGCAATTTCGTAAACAAGCGTCTACCATTCATTCAATATGATGAGTGTTCCCGCTGGGGAAAATCCCCAGCGGTAGACCAGAGCTAGACTAAGAATAACAGTGTATTCCATCATCATAACACTCAACAAAATTGATGATATTATACCAATTCGATGATAGCCATTGGCGCAGCATCACCACGACGTGGTTCAGTTTTAAGGATACGAGTATATCCACCATTGCGCTCAGCATAACGAGGTGCTAATTCAGAGAACAATTTTTGAAGTGCAGTTGTTTCTGAGTATTTACCTGTTTCTTCATCAAAGTTTTGTGATGCAACTTCGTTACGTACGAATGCAGCAGCTTGACGACGTGCATGCAAATCACCACGTTTACCCAAAGTAATCATTTTTTCAACTGATTTACGGATTTCTTTCGCACGTGCTTCAGTTGTTACAATTGCTTCATTGATGATAAGATCTGTAGTCAAATCGCGAAGCATTGCTTTACGTTGTGAGCTAGTGCGTCCTAGTTTACGGTAAGCCATGTATTCCTCCTCTATTTATCGTTTTTTAACCCAAGGCCTAAGTCGGCAAGTTTGATTTTAACTTCTTCAAGACTCTTACGTCCTAAGTTACGAACTTTCATCATTTCTGCTTCTGATTTTTCAGTCAAATCGTAAACAGTATTGATGCCAGCACGTTTCAAACAGTTATATGAACGAACTGAAAGATCTAATTCTTCGATTGTACGTTCTAAAATGCGATCATCAGAAGTTGTATCTACTTCTTTCATAACATCTGTTGCAATAGCAATTTCAGTTAAGTTTGTAAATAGATTTAGGTGTTCTGTCAAAATACGGGCAGACAAACCTAAGGCATCTTCTGGAATAATAGTCCCATTTGTCAAAATTTCAAGGGTTAGCTTGTCAAATCCATCGTTGCTACCAACGCGAGCTGGTTCAACTTGGTAATTGACTTTTGTCACTGGCGTATAGATTGAATCTACAGCAAGTGTTCCCACTGGTGCATCATCTTTTTTGTTTTGATCAGCTGGAACATAGCCACGTCCACTGTTTACAGTAAGCATCGCTTTCAAAGATGCTCCTTCTCCGATCGTAAATAGATAATGATCAGGGTTTACAATTTCGATGTCACTATCCGTAAGAATGTCACCGGCAGTTACTTCTGCTGGTCCTTCTACATCAAGTTCAATAATCTTTTCGTCTTGGACGTAAGATTTAACGGCGATTCCTTTAACGTTAAGAATAATTTGCATAACGTCTTCACGGACTCCTGGAACCGTATCAAATTCGTGGAGTACACCTTCAATATTGATTGAAGTAACAGCCGCACCTGGAAGTGAAGCTAGAAGTACACGACGAAGTGAGTTTCCAAGTGTTGTACCATAGCCACGTTCAAGTGGTTCTACGACAAACACGCCATAATCTTTATTTTCATCAATTTTTGTTATATTTGGTTTTTCAAACTCAATCATTTGCTATACTCCCTCTTAAACGAAAAGCTGTGTAATTGTTGATGATTATACACGGCGACGTTTTGGAGGACGAGCACCATTGTGTGGTACAGGAGTTACATCGCGGATTGCAGTTACTTCAAGACCAGCAGCAGCAAGTGCACGAATAGCAGACTCACGACCTGAACCAGGACCTTTAACAGTTACTTCAACAGATTTAAGTCCGTGTTCTTGCGCAGCTTTTGCAGCAGCTTCTGATGCCATTTGAGCAGCAAATGGTGTAGATTTACGAGAACCTTTAAATCCAAGTGCACCTGCAGATGACCAAGCGATTGCGTTACCATGCACATCAGTAATCATAACAATTGTGTTGTTAAATGTAGCGTGAATATGAGCAATACCAGATTCGATATTCTTTTTCACACGACGTTTACGTGTTGGTTTAGCCAAGATTTTTACCTCCTTATTTTATTTTATTTTTTCTTACCTGCAATCGCAACAGCTTTACCTTTACGAGTGCGAGCATTGTTTTTAGTGTTTTGTCCACGAACTGGAAGTCCACGACGGTGACGGATACCACGGTATGAACCGATTTCCATCAAACGTTTGATGTTCAAGTTTACTTCACGACGAAGGTCACCTTCAACTTTGATTGCGTCAACTTCACGACGGATAGCATCTTCTTGATCTGGTGTAAGATCACGAACACGAATATCTTCAGAAACACCTGCAGCAGCAAGGATTTTCTTAGATGTTGGAAGTCCGATACCGTACACATAAGTCAATGAAATTACTACACGTTTGTCATTTGGAATGTCAACTCCAGCAATACGAGCCATGTTTTCTCCTTTCTATCTTATCCTTGACGTTGTTTGTGTTTTGGATTTGCTGGGCAAATTACCATAACACGACCATTACGACGAATTACTTTACAGTATTCGCAAATTGGTTTGACCGATGGTCTTACTTTCATTTTTATCCCTCCAAGTTTTTCGATTATTTAAAGCGGTATGTGATACGTCCACGTGTCAAATCGTACGGACTCATCTCCACTGTAACACGATCTCCCGCTAAAATACGAATATAGTTTTTACGAATTTTACCAGAAACTGTTGCTAAAATCTGATGTCCATTTTCAAGTTCAACCGTAAACATAGCATTCGGCATTGTATCGACTACTTTGCCTTCTACTTCAATCACATCGTCTTTTGCCACGCAAAAGTACCTCCATAAATTTCGATTCATTCCTCTGAGCACAGAGGTAACAATTATAAGTCAGACTAACTAATTGTAACACTTGTTGTCAAATATTGCAAGTGACTAAAACGTTTTTATTTCAAATTCTCTAAGACTTTTTGGATATCTTTGAAGACGTCGTTGATGTCTTGATTTCCCTCAATATCATGTACCAATCCTTTTCCACGATAATGAGCAAGAATCGGCTCACCTTGAGCAATATTTACATCCAAGCGGCGTTTCACTGTTTCTGGTTTGTCATCTTCACGTTGGTAATAGTCTTCTTCCTTGTAGTCAGCTGGTGGGTTGAATACTTTATGGTAAGTTTCACCTGTTTCGCGGTGAATAATACGACCACTCAAGCGTTCAAGAAGGCAAGATGGATCCACTTCGATATTGATTACTCCCTCAAGCTCCAAACCAAGATCAACCAAGATTTGATCCAAGGCATAAGCTTGTTCGATCGTGCGAGGAAAACCATCCAAAAGGAATCCTTTTTCCTTAATGTCGTCTTGAGCCAAACGTTCTTTTACAATCCCGTTTGTCACATCATCTGGCACCAATTCACCTTTGTCGATGAATGATTTTGCCAATACACCCATTTCAGTTTGGTTAGCCATTGCTGCGCGGAACATATCGCCGGTAGAGATATGCGCTACGTGAAACTCTTCAACGATTTTCACCGCTTGGGTCCCCTTACCTGCTCCAGGCAATCCCATAATTAAAAGATTCATGATGAATCCTCCTTATTTTGTTTTTAAATGGAAGCAGGAGCGAATTCCTATTTCCATTTAAAAACAAAATAGAAGGCTGACAAAGTCAACCTTATTCTATTCTGTTGTTGTGTCCATAAATCCGACATACTTACGTTTTAATAAATAGCCTTCTAATTGTTTCATTCCTTCAATACCTGTTGAAATAATGATTAACAAACTCGTTCCTCCAAGAGCAACTGCATCTGTCAAACCAAATAAATCTCTGGCTAAGATTGGAATGATGGTAATAAAGCCAAGGAATACTGATCCGACGCTTGCTAAACGACGTAGCAAACGAGACATAAACTCTTCTGTTCCCTTACCAGGGCGAACACCTGGGATATAGGCACCACTCTTTTGAAGGTTTTCTGCTGTTTTTTCAGGATTGATCTGAACAAACGTGTAGAAGAACGTGAAGAGAATGATCAATAAGGCATACATAGCGACACCAGTTGGTGTGTTTGTAGCCAACATGGCTTGGGCTGTTTTCACCCATCCTGCATTGTAACCCATAGCGCTAATTACTTGGAAAATGGCAGCAGGTGCTGCTGTAATCGAACTAGCGAAGATGACAGGAATAACTCCTGCTGGGTTTACTTTTAAAGGAAGGTAAGAACTTGATGGAGCTCCTTGAGCAATCTTAGTATATTGGATTGGAATCTTGTATTGTGCTTGCTCTACAAAAGTTGTAAAGTAAACAATAACCAAGACAGCGAGGATTAATACCCCAACAAAAATAAGGGAATTAGTCATTTGACCAGAACGTACGTTCACAAATGCATTTTCATAGATTTCTTTAATCATCTCAGGAATTGATGACACAATTCCCGCAAAGATAATCATTGAAACACCATTTCCGTACCCTTTATCTGTGATTTGTTCTCCAAGCCAAGTCACAATCATGGAACCGGTTGTCAGAATTGCACCGATTAACAGATAGGTCTTGGTATTGGGAGTTGCAACTAATTTTGCCTGAGACAAGGTGTGGAAGGTCGCTGTAATCCCAATGGATTGAACAAAAGCTAGGACCAAAGAAATATAGCGTGTTGCTTGGTTGAGCTTTCTTCGACCAACTTCTCCTTGTTTGCCCCATTCAACAAACTTAGGTAACAGATCCATTTGCAAAAGTTGCACGACGATCGAAGCTGTGATGTATGGGCTAACCCCTAATGCGAAAACTGAGAAGTTCCTCATAGCATTCCCAGATACTAAACTGAGCATGTTCAAGAAGGACACATCTTGAAGGTTATTCAGAATTTTCGCATTTACACCAGGTACTGTAATCGTGGTTCCAATGCGGAAAACAAGAATGATGAAGATGGTAAATAAAATCTTCGACCGAACTTGTTTTACCTTAAATGCATCTTTTAATAATTTAAAAAACATAGGTCACCTCACTTAGATGACTTCAACTGAACCACCTTTAGCAGTGATAGCTTCTTCAGCTGATTTAGAGAATTTAGCTGCTTTAACAGTCAACTTCTTAGTCAATTCTCCGTTACCAAGAATTTTGATACCTGATTTTTCAGCTTTTACAATTCCTGATTCTACAAGTACTACTGGAGTTACTTCAGCACCATCTTCAAAGGCGTTCAATTGATCAAGGTTCACAATAGCATATTCTTTAGCGTTGATGTTTGTAAATCCACGTTTTGGAAGACGACGGAACAATGGAGTTTGTCCACCTTCAAAACCAAGACGTACACCGCCACCGCTACGAGCTTTTTGACCTTTTTGGCCACGGCCAGAAGTTTTACCATTACCAGATGAAGTACCACGACCAACACGGTTGCGGACTTTACGTGAACCTGTAGCAGGTTGTAATTCATGAAGTTTCATTATTTATTTTCTCCTCTTTTGTAAATTGCTAACGCATGTAATCAGGAAAAGGTGTCCTAACTACAAACTCGCCTATACTTATATTTAGTTCTAGGGGATGAGAACTTCTCATACCCCTGAAAACTTTGTTTCTATTTTAAATAGATTATTTTACTTCTTCAACTGTTACCAAGTGAGATACAGCAGTGATCATACCACGTACTGCTGGGTTATCTTCTTTGATAACAGAGCTGTTCAATTTGCCAAGTCCAAGTGCTACAACAGTTTTACGTTGTGACGGGATGCGTCCGATTGGAGACTTAGTCAAAGTAATTTTAATTTGAGCCATTTGAATCTCCTTTCTTAAGCTAAGTCAGAAACTGAAATACCACGAAGGGCAGCAACTTCATCAGCGCGTTTCAATTGTGCCAAACCGTTAACAGTTGCACGAACGATGTTGATTGGAGTGTTTGATCCAAGTGATTTAGATGTAACATCTGCAATACCTGCCAATTCGACAACGGCACGAACTGCACCACCTGCAGCAACCCCAGCCCCTTCGATAGCTGGTTTCAACAATACACGAGCTCCACCAAATACTGATGTTACTTCGTGTGGAATTGTTGTTCCAACCATAGGAACTTCGATCAAGTTTTTCTTAGCATCTTCAACAGCCTTACGGATTGCTTCTGGAACTTCTTGAGCTTTACCAGTACCAAATCCAACACGGCCATTACGGTCACCAACAACTACAAGAGCTGCAAAACGAAGACGACGTCCACCTTTAACAACTTTTGTAACACGGTTGATGGCAACTACGCGTTCTTCAAGTTCAACTGCATTATCTTTAAATGCCATTTTCTAGTGTCCTCCTATTAGAATTTCAATCCGTTTTCACGAGCTGCATCAGCCAAAGCTTTAACACGTCCGTGATATAGATATCCACCGCGGTCGAACACCACTTCAGAAATACCTTTAGCAACTGCACGTTCAGCAACAAGTTTGCCGACAACAACGGCTTGTTCAGTTTTAGTTCCTTTTGAAACTTCTTTGTCAAGAGTTGAAGCGCTTGCGAGCGTTACACCCGCTACGTCATCAATTACTTGAGCGTAGATGCCTGTATTAGAACGGAATACGTTCAAACGTGGGCGATCAGCAGTTCCAGAGAGTTTTCCGCGAACGCGACGGTGGCGTTTTTGACGGATTTTGTTTTTATCTGGTTTCGAAATCACAATTTTCACCTCTTAATTTTAAAATCATGTGCTAAGCACTGAGTTGGTAAGATGAAGTTTGGTTGAAAAACAACCAAACTACATTATTTACCTGTTTTACCTTCTTTACGGCGAACGTATTCACCAACATAACGGATCCCTTTACCTTTGTATGGTTCAGGTGAACGAAGGCTACGTACATAAGCAGCTGTTTGACCAACTACTTCTTTTGAAATTCCGCTAACAACGATTGTTGTTGGGTTTGGAAGTTCAAAAGTAATTCCTTCTGGAGCTTCAACTTCGTCTGGGTGTGATTTACCAACAGCCAAAACAAGTTTTGATCCTTGAAGTTGTGCACGGTATCCAACCCCGCGCATTTCAAGTTCTTTCTTGAATCCTTCTGATACACCAGTAACCATGTTGTTCAAAAGGGCACGAGTTGTTCCGTGGATTGTTTTCATTTCTTTTGAATCGTTTGGACGGTGAAGCGTTACTTCAGTACCTTCCACACGGATTTCAATATCTTTTGAGAACGTACGAGTAAGTTCTCCTTTAGGTCCTTTTACAGTTACAACGTTGTCATTGTTAGTGAGTTCAACACCAGCAGGCAACACGATAACTTTATTACCAATACGTGACATGTTTTCTATTCTCCTGTTAAATTGTCAGACCTTTGCAGGCCAGTTTTCACGGGGTTTAAGATACTTATTTAGTTCAAGAGCTGAACTGAACACGCTCTAAGGACTGTGCAAAATAGATAAGTTGGCTTGTTTGTCAACAAACTGCTCCAACTTCCTAATTTTGCTTTGTTCTTTACGAGCTTTGTATCTTGATTTTACCAAACGTAAGCGATAACTTCCCCACCAACATTCTTTTGGCGCGCTTCTTTATCAGTAAGCAAACCTTCAGAAGTTGAAAGGATAGCAATTCCAAGTCCGTTAAGAACTTTTGGAAGATCTTCACGTTTTTTGTAAACACGCAAACCTGGTTTAGATACACGTTTCAAGTTTGTGATAACTTTTTCACCATTTTGTCCGTATTTCAAGAATACACGGATGATGCCTTGTTTGTCATCTTCGATGAATTCAACGTTTTTTACAAAACCTTCGCGTTTAAGGATTTCAGCAATCCCTTTTTTGATGTTTGATGCAGGTACTTCAAGTACTTCGTGTTTTGCTTGGTTAGCGTTACGAATACGTGTAAGGAAGTCTGCGATTGGGTCAGTCATAACCATTATAATTTCTCCTCTTACTAGTAGTTTGCAAGTTGCACTTGCTAGTTAATGATTGAGCTAGGCTCAGAAAGTTTTGATACATGCAAACGAGAATATACTCATTTGAACACGAGCTACAACCTGGGCAAAAAAGATCGATTGAATTCGGAGCTTCGCTCCGTCACCAAATCTCCTATTTTTGCTGGGGTTGTTACGGTCTTTGTATCATAGAATTACCAAGATGCTTTTGTGACACCTGGGATTTGACCTTTGTATGCCAATTCACGGAAGCAAACACGGCAAAGTTTAAACTTGCGGTAAACTGAGTGTGGACGTCCACAACGTTCACAGCGAGTGTATGCTTGAGTAGAGAACTTCGCTGGGCGTTTGTTCTTAGCAATCATAGATTTTTTAGCCATTAGTTTTACCTCCTATATTATTTTGCAAACGGCATTCCGAGGCCAGTAAGCAATGCACGTGATTCTTCGTCTGTGTTCGCTGTAGTTACGATTACGATATCCAAACCACGAGTTTTATCAACATCATCAAAGTTGATTTCTGGGAAGATCAATTGTTCTTTCACACCAAGTGTGTAGTTTCCGCGTCCATCAAATGATTTTGTTGGAACACCATGGAAGTCACGTACACGTGGAAGTGAAACTGTTACCAATTTATCTAAGAATTCGTACATACGTTCACCACGAAGGGTAACTTTTGCACCGATCGCAACACCTTCACGAAGACGGAAGCCGGCGATTGATTTTTTAGCCTTAGTGATCAATGGTTTTTGACCTGAGATCAAAGCAAGCTCTTCAGCAGCTTTTTCAAGGTTTTTAGCATTTGATACTGCATCACCGACACCCATGTTCAAAACGATTTTATCAACTTTTGGCACAGCCATAACTGATGAATAGTTGAACTGTTCAGTCAATGATGGTACTACTTCATTAAGGTATTTTTCTTTTAAACGATTAGCCATTATACTTCTCCTTTCCTTCGTGATTAGTCAAGCACTTCGCCTGATTTTTTGTTGTAGCGAACTTTTTTGCCGTCTACAAATTTGTAGCCAACACGTCCAGCAACACCGTTTTTGTCCAAAACTTGAACGTTAGAAGCATGGATTGGAGCTTCTTTTTCAACGATTGCACCTTGAGGGTTTTCGTTATTTGGACGTTGGTGTTTCTTGATGATGTTTACACCTTCTACAACAACTTTATTTACTTTTGGAAGAGCAGTAAGAACAACAGCTTCTACGCCTTTGTCTTTACCAGCGATAACGCGAACTTTGTCGCCTTTTTTTACAAACATTTTATTCTCCTTTTATTCTTACGCCCGATGGGCACCCTGGCTGAGCCAGGGGACTGTGTTTGTTTTTTTATTGATTAAAGTACTTCTGGAGCAAGTGATACGATCTTCATGAATCCACCGTCACGCAATTCACGTGCAACTGGGCCAAAGATACGAGTTCCGCGAGGAGTTTTGTCGTCACGGATGATCACTGCTGCATTTTCGTCGAACTTGATGTATGAACCATCTTTACGACGAGCACCTGATTTAGTACGAACGATAACAGCTTTTACAACGTCACCTTTCTTAACCGCACCACCAGGAGTAGCTTGTTTTACAGATGCAACGATTACATCACCGATGCTCGCGAATTTACGTTTTGAACCACCAAGAACTTTGATCGTCAAGATTTCGCGTGCGCCACTGTTGTCAGCGACTTTCAAACGAGTTTCTGTTTGAATCATTTACGTTTTCTCCTTTCAGGTATGATTAGATGATGACCGCTTTTTCAACGACTTCTACAAGACGGAAGCGTTTTGTAGCTGAAAGCGGACGAGTTTCCATGATACGAACGATATCGCCTTCTTTAGCAACATTGTTTTCATCATGAGCTTTGTATTTTTTAGAATAGTTGATACGTTTACCATAGACTGGGTGGTTACGTTTAGTTTCAACTACAACTGTGATTGTTTTGTCCATTTTGTCAGACACAACGCGTCCAACAAGAACTTTACGATTATTGCGTTCCATTGAAATTCTCCTTCCCTAGTCTATTATTTAGCTTCTGATTGAACAGTTTTGATACGAGCGATTTGTTTTTTCACTTCTTTCAAACGTCCAGTTTGTTCCAATTGACCAGCAGCTGCTTGGAAACGAAGTTCAAACAATTCTTTCTTCAATTCATTTTCACGCTTCGCGAGTTCTTCTTGAGAAAGACCACGAAGTTCTTTAACAAATTCTTTTACTTCTGT
This sequence comes from Streptococcus parasanguinis, assembly GCF_001074805.1. Lineage (GTDB taxonomy): Bacteria > Bacillota > Bacilli > Lactobacillales > Streptococcaceae > Streptococcus > Streptococcus parasanguinis_A. The sequence goes on from NZ_JUPI01000081.1 coordinate 11,454, forward strand.
AAGTTTCATGACCTCTCCTTATTCTGCTTCACGTTTCACAAATTTAGTTTTAACTGGCAATTTGTGGCTAGCAAGACGAAGTGCTTCGCGTGCGATCTCTTCAGATACACCAGCGATTTCGAACATCACTTTACCACGTTTAACTGGTGCTACCCAACCTTCAGGAGCCCCTTTACCAGATCCCATACGTACCCCGATAGCTTTAGCGGTGTATGATTTGTGTGGGAAAATCTTAATCCAAACTTTACCACCACGTTTCATGTAACGAGTCATGGCGATACGAGCAGCTTCGATTTGACGGTTTGTGATCCAGTGGCTAGTTGTAGCTTGAAGACCGTATTCACCGAATGCTACTTCTTTTCCACCTTTTGCTTCACCGCGCATTTTACCACGGAATTCGCGACGGTGTTTTACACGTTTAGGTACTAACATTGGTTATTTACCTCCTTTAGCGTCTTTACGAGCTGGAAGAACTTCACCACGGTAGATCCATACTTTAACACCAAGTTTACCGTAAGTAGTGTCTGCTTCTTCCCAAGCGTAATCGATATCAGCGCGAAGTGTGTGAAGTGGAACAGTTCCTTCAGAGTATCCTTCTGCACGGGCAATATCTGCTCCGTTCAAACGACCTGATACTTGAGTTTTGATTCCTTTAGCTCCAGCACGCATAGCACGTTGGATCGCTTGTTTTTGTGCACGACGGAAAGCAACACGTTGTTCCAATTGACGAGCGATTCCTTCACCAACAAGGTGAGCATCCAAGTCAGGACGTTTGATCTCAATGATGTTGATGTGTACTTGTTTACCAGTCAATTTGTTAAGAGCTGCACGAAGTGCATCAACGTTTGCTCCACCTTTACCGATAACCATACCTGGTTTAGCAGTGTGAAGAGAAACGTTAACTTTGTTTACTGCGCGTTCGATTTCAATAGTTGAAACGGCTGCGTCAGCCAATTCTTTTTGAATGAATTTACGGATTGCAAGATCTTCATGAAGGTAATCCGCGTATTCTTTTTCAGCATACCATTTGGCATCCCAATCACGGATGATACCAACACGCATACCAATTGGATGTACTTTTTGACCCACGAGTTTACCTCCTTATTTTTCTGCAACAGCTACTGTGATGTGAGCTGTACGTTTGTTGATTGGTGAAGCTGAACCTTTCGCACGTGGACGGAAACGTTTCATTGTTGGTCCTTCGTTTGCGAATGCTTCAGATACTACCAAGTTAGCTTTTTCCAAACCAAAGTTGTTTTCAGCGTTTGCTACTGCTGAGTTCAACACTTTAAGGATGATCCCTGCAGCTTTGTTTGGTGTGAATGTCAAAATAGCGATGGCATCGGCTACGCTTTTACCACGGATGTTGTCAAGAACAAGACGTGATTTACGAGGTGAAACACGCACTGTACGAGCCATTGCTTTAGCTGAAGTAATTTCTGCCATTTATGTTCTCCTTATTTTCTACGTGTCTTCTTGTCGTCTGCCGCGTGACCTTTGTAAGTACGAGTTGGTGCAAATTCACCAAGCTTGTGACCTACCATGTCTTCTTGGATGTAAACAGGTACATGTTTACGTCCATCATAAACTGCGATAGTGTATCCGATGAAACTTGGGAAGATCGTTGAACGACGTGACCAAGTTTTAATTACTTTTTTCTTTTCGTCGTTTGCTTGAGCTTCAACTTTTTTCATCAAATGCTCATCGACGAAAGGTCCTTTTTTAAGACTACGTCCCATTTTGTAATTTTCTCCTTTAAAATTTAGTACCACAGCGGCTTGCGCTGCTAGGCAGCGCTACCGAGCTGGCGGAAAGTGTAAGCTAGTTGCTTATGATTATTTTTGGTTGCGACGACGAACGATAAGTTTGTCAGATTTCGCTTTCTTGTTACGAGTTTTAAGACCAAGCGCAGGTTTACCCCAAGGAGTAGATGGCGCTTTACGTCCAACTGGTGCTTTACCTTCACCACCACCGTGTGGGTGATCATTCGGGTTCATTACAGAACCACGAACTGTAGGGCGAACACCTTTCCAGCGGTTACGTCCCGCTTTACCAAGGTTAACAAGTCCATGTTGTTCATTTCCGACAACACCAACTGTAGCACGGCAAGTTCCAAGAATCATACGAACTTCGCCTGATTGAAGACGAACAAGTACATATTTACCTTCAGAACCCAATACTTGAGCAGAAGCTCCAGCAGCACGTACCAATTCTCCGCCTTTACCAGGTTTCAATTCGATGTTGTGGATCAAAGTACCAACTGGGATGTTAGCAAGTGGAAGAGCATTTCCGACTTTGATATCTGCTTCTGGTCCTGATACAATGCGTTGTCCTACTTCAAGACCTTTAGGGGCAATGATGTAAGCTTTCACACCGTCAGTGTAGTGTACAAGCGCGATGTTAGCTGAGCGGTTTGGATCGTATTCGATCGTTTTAACGACTGCTTCAACTCCATCTTTGTTACGTTTGAAATCGATCAAACGGTAATGACGTTTGTGTCCACCACCTTGGTGACGAACAGTGATACGACCGTTGTTGTTACGACCTGCTTTGTTTTTAAGAGAAACAAGCAAAGTTTTCTCAGGTGTGTTTGTTGTGATTTCAGCGAAATCCAAAGAAGTCATATTACGGCGACCGTTTGTTGTTGGTTTATAAACACGAATTCCCACGATATTTCCTCCTTAGATTATTCAGCTTCAGTAGCAAACAACTCGATTGCTTTAGAATCAGCTGCAAGCGTGATGATAGCTTTTTTAGTTTTTGAAGTAAAACCAGTGTAACGTCCAACGCGTTTTGCTTTAGGTTTTACGTTTACAGTGTTCACATTCGCAACTTTTACACCTTCAAACGCAGCTTCAACAGCTTGTTTGATCAAAAGTTTGTGAGCGCGAGTGTCAACTTCGAATACATATTTGCCTGCTTCAAGTTGAGCCATTGACTTTTCAGTGATAACAGGTTTTTTGATAACATCATACAAATTCATTATGCAAGAACCTCCTCGATTTTAGAGATAGCTGCTTGAGTAACAAGAAGTTTGTCACTATTTGCGATGTCAAGAACACTTGCAGTTGTAGCAGTCGCAACTTTCACGTTTGGAAGGTTACGAGCTGAAAGAGCTGCGAATTCGTTTCCTTCTTCAAGAATAACAAGGACTTTAGAATCGATGCTCAAAGCTGCAAGAACTTTTGCAAATTCAGCAGTTTTTGGAGCTGTAAATTCAAGAGAATCAACGGCTACAAATTTGTTTTCAGCAACTTTTTCTGAGTAAACAGATTTAAGTGCAAGGCGACGAACTTTTTGAGGAAGTTTGTACGCATAGCTACGTGGAGTTGGTCCGAAGACGATTCCACCACCACGCCATTGTGGAGAGCGGATAGAACCTTGACGAGCACGTCCAGTTCCTTTTTGACGCCATGGTTTGCGTCCGCCACCTGAAACGGCTGAACGGTTTTTAACTGCATGAGTTCCTTGACGAAGGCTAGCACGTTGGCTGATGATCACATCAAATACAACTGCTTGGTTTGGTTCGATACCAAAGATCGCATCGTTAAGAACAACTTCGCCCGCTTGTTTACCAGTTTGGTCGAATAATGTTACATTTGCCATTTTGACTGTATTCCCCTTTCCTTATTATTTACCAGCTTTAACTGCTGACTTGATAGTGATAAGAGATTTCTTAGCACCTGGTACGTTACCTTTGATAAGGATAACGTTCTTTTCTGGAACAACTTGTACAACTTCAAGGTTTTGAATTGTTACACGATCGCCACCCATACGTCCTGCAAGGTTTTTACCTTTGAATACGCGGTTAGGTGCAACAGGTCCCATAGAACCTGGACGACGGTGGTAACGAGAACCGTGAGCCATTGGTCCACGTGATTGTCCGTGGCGTTTGATAACACCTTGGAAACCTTTACCTTTAGAAGTACCAGTTACATCAACAATGTCTCCAGCTTCGAAAGTGTCAACTGTGATTTCAGCACCAACTTCCAAGCCTTCAACGTTTTTGAATTCACGAATGAAGCGCTTAGGAGCCGTGTTAGCTTTTGCTACATGTCCTTTAGCAGGTTTGTTGCTCAATACTTCGCGTTTGTCATCGAAACCAACTTGGATAGCGTTGTAACCATCTGTTTCAACAGTTTTAACTTGAAGAACAACGTTTGGAGTTGCTTCGATAACTGTTACAGGGATCAATTCGCCAGCTTCAGTGAAGATTTGAGTCATTCCCACTTTTTTCCCTAAGATTCCTTTTGTCATGAGAAAATAGTTCCTTTTCTATAGTTTTTTATTCAAAAAGTTTTTAACGAGCGTTTTTTATGCTCTGGATCAAGCTTTAGATTAAAGTTTGATTTCTACGTTTACACCACTTGGAAGATCCAATTTCATCAAAGCGTCAACTGTTTTTTGAGTTGGGTTGATGATGTCGATCAAACGTTTGTGTGTACGCATTTCGAATTGTTCGCGAGAATCTTTGTATTTGTGAGTCGCACGAATGATTGTGTAGAGGCTACGCTCAGTTGGAAGTGGGATTGGACCCGCAACTTGTGCACCTGTACGAGTAGCTGATTCTACGATTTTTGCAGCCGCTGTGTCAAGTGTACGGTGTTCGTACGCTTTCAAACGGATGCGGATTTTTTTGTTTGCCATCTTTTTCTCCTTTTCGTCTATTTAAGATAATAGGCTAGCTCCACAAGAAAACCGACGCGCGTTGCGTGGCAATGCAACCGAGCGTGTCGCAACCTCTTGCATCAAAGCTAATAGCTGTTTTTCACAGCACCATAGTAGTTTAACACAAACAAAGGCCCAATGCAAGGGATTTGAGAAGATTTTTTTCGTTTTTTTGATGAAAGTGTTTTCGAAAGAAAAAGCGTGCTAAAAAAGTTGCTATTATATAGAAAAAAAGTTCTACTTTTCAGTAGAACTTCCTATTCTTTTTCAATACAAAATTGATCTTGTGATGTATTGACCAGGATATCCGCTTCGCCTTCCATCGGTTGATAATACTGATGGTATTGTTCTCGCCTGATCTGGTGAGTTCGATAGATGAAGTCTATCTCTCGATTTCGTTGGGCAACGTCTCTGCTTAATCGTCTTTCTAGCTCCGTAAGATCATCTGTGTAAAAACAAATGGTTTGATCAAACAAAGATTTTGGTAAAAAAGCTACTGACATCCCTTCTACGATGAGAATAGGCTTGTTCCCAGATAATATATGGCTTGGAGACCATGGCTGATCAATCGTTCGTATATCCATCCCTGCTTGAAGGGCTCGAATATCTCGTTCTAAACTTGCCAATTCATGGGCACTCGACAGACACGCAGTTACTTTTTGGTCCGGTAAGTCTTTTGGCACAACCAATCCTCTTGGTTTTCCAATAATATAGGGATCTGTCTCTAAAAGATTAACTTTTGTGGGGTCCAATCGCTTACAGAGCGCTTTTGTAAAGGTTGTTTTTCCTGAACCACCATGACCATAGATCCCAAGGGTCTGCAATTCTTTTGTCTGGAGCTTTTTTACCAAGGAGTCTAATAGTCTTTCGCGATCCATCCTAGAAATTCCGTCCTGACTTGTTATAGCCATATTTTTCGACGAAATGCTCACGGAATTCTAAGAGATTGTCATCCATGATGGCTTGACGGACCTGCTTCATGAGGCTGATCAAGAAATACAAGTTGTGGTAGCTGGTCAAGCGAATGCCGAAGGTCTCATCTGCCTTGAGGAGGTGGCGAAGATAAGCTCGGGTGTAATTCTTACAAGTGTAGCAATCACATTCGGGATCCAGCGGTGTAAAGTCTTCTGCAAATTGCGCATTTTTCACTACTAGGCGACCTTGGCTAGTCATACAGGTACCATTTCGCGCAATCCGCGTCGGCAAGACACAGTCAAACATGTCCACTCCACGAATAACGCCATCAATCAGACTGTCTGGAGCTCCTACTCCCATGAGATAGCGTGGCTTGTTTTCTGGTAAGAGCGGAGTAGTGAAATCAAGCACGGCATTCATCTCTTCATGGCTTTCCCCAACAGCTAAGCCACCGATGGAATAGCCTGGGAAGTCCATGCTGACTAAATCTTGAGCAGACTGACGGCGCAAGTCTTCAAATCCAGCCCCTTGGACAATCCCGAAAAGACCTTGATCATGAGGGCGACGGTGAGCCTTTAGGCCACGTTCTGCCCAACGACTGGTCCGTTCGATTGATTTTTTCACATAATCATAGGGCTGATAGAACTGAGGGCATTCATCAAAGGACATCATGATGTCGCTTCCTAGATTGTTTTGGATGGAGATGGCCTTTTCTGGAGATAGGAACATCTTCGAGCCGTTGAGGTGGTTTTTAAAGGTTACCCCTTCTTCGGTGATGTTGCGGGTATCCGCTAATGAATAGACTTGGAAGCCTCCACTATCTGTCAAAATCGGCTGGTCCCAGTTCATGAACTGGTGCAGTCCTCCTGCTTTTGCGACCAAGTCGTCCCCGGGACGAAGCCAGAGATGGTAGGTATTGGCCAAGATAATGCCGGAACCCATTTCCTTGAGTTCTTCTGGCGATTGGGTCTTAACGGTTGCCTGAGTCCCTACAGGCATAAACATTGGGGTTGGGAAGGTCCCGTGAGGGGTGATAATTTCTCCCAGACGAGCACCTGTATGCTTTTCTTTTTTGATTAATCGATATTGAATCGGTGAATCTGTCATGGTTACCTCCGTACTGGGAAAAACAGTCCCAGCCTTCTTATTCCTGTCACAGTTTTCCTGTGAGCACCTGTACGATTGTACCAAATTTTACCGGCTCTGTCACGGACTTATGTTATAATAAAAAGTACTACTATGAAGAGAGTGTCATCTATGAACCTTAAATTGATTCGCCTCCGGGCACGTACCATGCAAGTCCAGCAACCGGGCTTAGCTATCCTTTTTGCTCTTCCGGTCCTGTTGACCATTCTTGCTAACTTTCTCTTAAGCGGGCAAGATCTGGTCGATCTACTACCGGATATGACCTTGCAGCAAGCAAGTATCTACATGATCCAGCGGCAACTCTTTCCTTCTGTCGTCTCCTTTGTCATCTCCATTTTAGTGGTTGGTGCGACTTTTAGCTATTTAGATACGATTAATCCCAAGATCGAACACCGAACACGTGTCTTAGATATCTTTAAACAAGATCGCTTTACCTCTGTATTTGCCACCTTGATCTTGAAGCAAGCCGTCCTCTTTTTATGGGGACTCATCCTCTATGTGGGGAGTCTCATCAGCACCTACGCCAGCATTCGATTTTTAGCGATCTACGATAAGGTGAGCAACCCTAGCACTCTGAGTGCTTCCAGTCCTGAATTCCAATCTCTCATGCAACAAATGCCTCTGATGACTGCTGGTGTCATACTTGGCCTGATTGGCCTCCTCTTTTACCTGCCACAATACTACAGTCTCAGCTTGGTCGAATTGATCCTCTATGAGCAATTACGAGACGGCGACTACAAGGGAGCCTTTGGAGTCCTTCGCCAAAGTCGTGAAACCATGAAAGGGTTCCGCAGCAATCGCTTGGTACTCGATCTAACCTTGATTGGTTGGTACTTCTTGAATTACTTCACGCGCGATGTCATCGGCTTTTATACCATGCCTTACTTTATCAACTGCCAAATTGCCTTTTATGATCAAATCAAGCAGATCAAACAAGGGCCGCGCCATTTTACAGGCCATTCAAGCCATGAAACTGAATAAGAGTAAGAAGAAAACCCCAGCAAGCTGGGGTTTTCTTCTATGATCAATTGTTTATCATTTATAAACCGTATAGGGAGTCTCCTAAGATCAGTCGGGTGTGTTCCCGTTTGATACAGCGGTTCATGACGATATCTTCTCGTCCAGCTCCACGAAGGATTTCTTCTGCTTCTTGATTTTCCAGCTCCAATTGTGCCCAGAAAATTTTCGCATCCGTCTCAATAAAATCACGTGCCACATCTGGTAAAAACTCACTGCGTCGGTATACATCGACGATATCTACTGGGAAAGGAATCTCCTGCAAGCTAGCATACACCGTTTCTCCAAGAATCTGGCCACCGGCTGCACGAGGATTAACAGGAATAATCCGATAGCCCCTCTCTTGCATCTCCTTACTGACACGATGACTGGTCGTATCTTCACGATCAGATAATCCAACTACAGCGATGATCTTGCTCGTTTCTAGGTAATGTTTGATAATGCCATCACTAGGATTGCGAAATGAATAAGCCATAAGAATCTCCTTTTGTATGCGTTTCCTTTCTTTAAATAGTATAACAATACGGAAGGCATTGCAAGTGTTTGTCATTAAAAGAGGTAGGAAACTGAAAAGTCTCCTACCGCTTTCTGTTTTGAACAAACTCAATTTTATTTGGCTTCATACCATGTCTTGCCTTCGTTTTCATCGGCTTCCAGTGGTACTGCAAGTTCGATAGCGGATTCCATGGTCTCTTTGACTAGTTCTTTGATCGCTGCCAGTTCATCACTTGGCACTTGCAGAACGATTTCATCATGCACTTGAAGAAGCATCTTGGTCTTGTATGCTCCTCTTTCTAGCGCTTGGTCCAAGTGGATCATGGCAATTTTCAAGATGTCTGCTGCAGATCCTTGGATCGGTGAGTTAATAGCTGTCCGCTCCGCAAAGCCTCGAACATTGAAGTTGCGAGAATTGATATCTGGAATCTCCCGACGACGCTTGAAGAGAGTCTCCACATAGCCTTTATCACGCGCTTCCCGTACCACTCTCTCCATATAGTCCTTGATGCCAGGGTAGCGTTCGAAGTAGGTCTCAATATAAGCCTTGGCTTCTTTTCGACTGATCCCTAGGTTGTTAGACAGTCCAAAGTCGGAAATTCCATAAACCACACCGAAGTTTACTGCTTTTGCATTGCGACGGTCGTTCGGCGTCACATCTTCAGGTTTTGCAATATTGAAAACTCGCATAGCAGTCGATGTATGGATATCTGCCCCATGTTTAAAGGCGTCAATCAAATGCTCATCTCCCGAAATATGGGCCAAGACGCGCAGTTCGATTTGTGAATAGTCCGAACTCAGCAAGACACTGTTTTCCTCTTCTGGGACAAAGGCCTTACGAATAAGACGACCTTGTTCCAAACGGACAGGAATGTTTTGCAGGTTGGGATCCACACTGGACAAACGGCCTGTCTGCGTCAAATCCTGTACATAGCGGGTATGGATCTTCCCATCTTCCAAAATCCAATCTTGAAGACCGATGACATAGGTCGACTGGATCTTAGCAATTTGGCGGTATTCAAGAATCTTAGACACAATCGGTGCAATTGGAGCCAGGCGTTCCAAGACATCAACGGCTGTTGAATAGCCGGTTTTTGTCTTCTTAGTATATTCAAGAGGGAGTCCCAATTTTTCAAAGAGAATGACCCCCAATTGTTTTGGAGAATTGATATTAAACTCTTCTCCTGCAAGCTCGTAGATTTCTTGAGTCAAGCGCTCCAAGACCACTTCGTTTTCCACCTGCATGTCTTCTAGGGTCTGACGCTCTACCTTGATCCCCGCGATTTCCATCTTGGCCAAAACAGCTGCTAGCGGTTGCTCCATATCATAGAGCAAATCTAGTTGGTCATGGGCCTGCAACTGCTCTACCATGGGCTCTTCGGTATCCAGTAGAACAGCGACTTTCCGTGCCAAATGCTCTAATAGGACCGCCTTTTCTGGGATAGCTCTTTTGGCTCCCTTGCCATAAACGACTTCGTCCAGCGGCAGCGCAATCTGACTATAGAGACTCGCAATGGTTGAAATTTCATTGTCCTCTACGGTCGACAAGAGATACTTGGCCAATCGACTGTCAAACGCGGGATTTTGAAGGGAAATGCCCAAGTGGCTGAGCAAGACCTTGGCCCGCTTGAAGTCATAGACCTTGAGGGGCGTTTTTTCGAGAAATTCTTTGAAAATCGGTGTTTGTAAAAGACCAGTATCCGTACTCGCGTAGAGCTGACCTTCGGTCCCCCATGCAAAACCGATGATGGGTTCCGTATGGTAATTGTCCCCAAAAATCTCAAAATGGAAGAAACTATCTTCCGTGAGCATATCTGAAGTGACTTGCTCGACTTCTGTATAGTCAATGGCTACAGGAGCTGCTTCTTCTCCACTGAGATCCAAGGCCTGACGGAGTTGCTTGAAGCCCATCTCCTCATAAAACTTGGCGAGATTTTCTAGATGAGGGCCCGTATAGGTGATATCGTCAAGTCCAATTTCAATAGGCGCATTGGTATCAATGGTTGCGAGAGTCTTGGATAGGTAGGCCTGCTCCTTGTCATTGATGAGGTTTTCCTTCATCTTAGAAGCCTTCATCTCATCGATATGCTCGTAAATACCATCGAGAGAGCCATACTCTAGGAGTAGTTTGATCCCTGTCTTTTCTCCGATCTTAGTCACACCTGGGATATTATCCGATTTATCTCCCATCAAGGCCTTGAGGTCGATAAATTGCTCTGGTGTCAGCCCCATCTTTTCTTTGAGATAGGCCGGAGTGAATTCCTCAAACTCCGCTACCCCTTTTTTGGAAATCTCAACCACCGTATTGTCATCTGTCAGCTGGATCAAATCCTTATCCCCAGAGACAATGGTGACTTCAAATGGCACCGAAGTAGTTTCTGCCATCTTATCTAGTGTTCCAATAATATCATCCGCTTCATACTGGGCCAGCTCATAATGGCGGATTCCCAAATGATCCAGTTGCTCACGAATGAAAGGAAACTGCTCGCGGAACTCATCTGGAGTTTTTGCACGGCCCCCTTTGTAGTCGGCATACATCTCCGTCCGAAAAGTCGTCTTTCCTGCATCAAAAGCAACGAGGACATGGGTCGGTTGGATGCGCTCTAAGAGATGGCTCAACATGAGGTTAAAGCCATAAACCGCATTGGTATGCAGACCATTAGCATTTTTGAAACGGTCAATTTGATTATAGAGTGCAAAAAAGGCACGAAAAGCGACGGAAGACCCGTCGATGAGTAGTAATTTATTCTTTTTTTCCATAGGCCTATTATACCACGAATCACAAGGTCTCTGGTACATAAAAACTCTACCCTTTCGGGTAGAGCCTTCTTTAGGAGTTTCTTATGAAAAATGAAGAGAAGTGTTTATTCGCCGTAACAAGAACCTTGTTGTGGCAATTTCTTAAAGCGTTTTGGATAATTAACTGAGATTTTCATTTTCTGTACCTCATTTCTTATTGGATGAGTACAGTATACAAGAGAAACCTAAACGATTCCTTATAGAAAGCTTCAAGAAAACTAAAAGCTGAGGCGCAAAACACGCGGTTGTTTTTTCCTGCAAGCTGGTAACTGAAGATGGAGCCCTGTCTCATCTTGGCTCCAAGAAAGGGGCTGGCTTTCTCCAAGGAGCTCTAGCTTTTGAATGCGCGCATGAAGGATTCTCGGTTGCTTGAGGTCATAGGCGAGAGACGGCAAGGTCAACTCTTCCGTCCTTCCACTTGGTTCCAGCTGGATAGCATAAAGAAAGCCATCACGCATGGTATAGCGGAAATCTCGGCTGGTATAGAGTGGCGCTTGCCCGTCTGAGAAGGAACCTTCCCGGGCCTCGGTCGGTCCGTCTGATGACACCCGCCAAGGCCGACTCTGATAAATGGCTTCTCCATTTACCTCCAGCCAGTCCCCAATCTCTGTGAGGATGTCTTGGTCTTGCTCAGGGATCGTGCCATCTGCCTTGGGTCCAATATTGAGCAGAAGATTGCCATTTTTGGCCACAACATCAACTAAATTTTGTAGCAATTCCTTACTGGTCTTGTAGGCTAGATCCTGGGTATAACACCAAGAATTACGGGCAATTGCGGTATCCATTTGCCACGGAAAGGCTTGCGTCTCTCCGTAGCCTCCCCGCTCCATCTCAACGATTCCTGAACCGAAAGGGAGGGCATCCTGTTTGTAACAAACAGCCACCTTTCGATCCTCTTGTGCTGCTAGATTGTAATAATAAGCCAAAAAGCGCATCAAGTAGGGACGGAAACTCTCATGCTGGATCCACCAGTCAAAATAAAGGAGCTCTGGCTGGTAGTCCCGCACCAGTTCACAGGTTCGCAACAGCCAATCTTCCAAGAATTCTTTACTTGGATAAGGCTTGGAAGTCAGATCAAAATGATCCTTGGGCTCTGGCTCGGCTGGCCAATAAAGGCTGTCTCTTGGGACTTCCTGCGGAATGTCACTAGTGAATTCCTTGCCATGTGAAAAGAAAAACTGGTGTTCTGCCCGGTGAGAGGACGTACAGAAGTGCAGGCCACGTTTTTCTGCTTCCTCCCTCAGCTCTCCTAAGACATCTCGTCTCGGCCCCATTTCTAAACTATTATAAGGCGAGAGAGTAGAGGCATACATCTGAAAACCATCGTGGTGCTCCGCAACTGGAAAAAGATACTGGGCTCCCGCTTTTTGAAAGAGATCCAGCCAAGATGCCGGATCAAATTGATCGGCTGTAAAAAGAGGAATGAGATCCTTGTAACCAAAGCTAGCCTGGTCTCCGAAATGCTCTCGATGATAGTCATAGCAAGGATTGCCTTGGATATACATATTTCGCGAATACCATTCTGAACCGAAGGCAGGTACACTGTAGACGCCCCAGTGGATAAAGATCCCAAATTTGGCATCTCGATACCAATCTGGACAGATTTGATGGCTAAGAGAGTCCCAGGTTGGTTCAAAAGGACCTGACTGGACGACTTGATCAATCTCTTCAAGGCTTATCATTCTCTTCTCCTCTTTTCTTGTTACTACCTCTATTGTAACGAGAAAGCCTCGTTTGTAAAGACAAACGAGGGGAATGTTTAAAATAGTAGACAAAGAGCTTGATCTAGGAGAATCAAGCTGATGATGAATGAAATGAAGCTTCTAGCCCTTCACTGCTTGAGAAATAAAACGAGCGATGGCGTCTGTCTCCCCTTGGTGGAGAGCCTTAACGATTTTGGACCCCACAATCACTCCATCTGAGACCTTGTTGAAACGGTGAACATCCTCCATGCTGGAAACTCCAAAACCTGTTAAAACAGGAATGGACGCTATTTCGTGTAATTGGGCCAAGTGATGGTCCAAGTCATCTCGATAGCTACCAGCTTTCCCCGTCACTCCATTGACAGCAACGGCATAGATAAATCCTTCTGCATCATGGATCAATTTCTTCTGACGCTCGATTCCTGTGGTTAAGCTCACTAGCGGCACCAAAGCGATGTCTTTATCCACTAAGAGAGGCTCTACCAGATCTGCATGCTCATGAGGAAGATCCGGAATAATCACTCCCTTGACCGCTGTTCCTTCTACATCTCTAAAGAAGTTTTCAAGCCCATATTGGAACAAGGGGTTGAAATAGGTCATGATGACCAAAGGAACACTTGTCTCTAAGTGCTGGATCGTTTGTACCAGTTCCTGTGTCGTCGTCCCATGGGCTAAACTTCTTAGTCCCGCCTCTTCAATCACAGGGCCATCTGCCACCGGATCTGAAAAAGGAATGCCAACTTCAATGGCTGAGACACCAAGCTCCTCCAAAAATTGGATGGTTTCCTGCAAACCTTCCAAGCCTTTTTCATGATCTCCTGCCATGATATAAGGAACAAAGATCCCTTGCTGCTGGTCTTTCAGCTTTTGTAAATGCTCTGTTAAGGTCTTTCCCATCTTACTCTCCTCTCTCTTGTTCTAGGCGGTCTTTGACTTGTACCACATCTTTGTCCCCACGTCCTGATAAGCAAACGATCATAGATTTTTCAGGCCCCATTTCCTTGGCCAACTTCACCGCATAGGCGATAGCATGGCTCGATTCCAGAGCTGGAATGATTCCTTCTACTTTCGAAAGCAATTGAAAGGCTTCTAGGGCTTCTTGGTCTGTCACAGGCACATAGGTTGCCCGCTTGATTTCATGGAAATAAGAATGCTCTGGCCCAATCCCAGGGTAATCGAGACCTGCCGAAATCGAGAAGGCTTCTAAAATCTGTCCATGGGCATCCTGTAACACATCCATCAATGCGCCGTGAAGGACTCCGGGACGCCCCTTGGTCAAGGTTGCTGCATGCTGGTCTGTATCTACTCCAAGGCCAGCAGCTTCCGCCCCATACATGGCAACAGATGTATCCTCAACAAAAGGATAAAAGAGCCCAATAGCGTTCGATCCGCCTCCTACACAGGCTAGGACGGCATCTGGCAACGCACCATCATTTTGCTCTGCAAATTGGCGTTTGGCTTCTCGACCGATGACACTTTGAAAATCACGGACAATTTCTGGGAATGGATGAGGTCCTAGAGCAGAACCCATGATATAGTGGGTATCCTCCACATTTGCTACCCAGGCTCTAAGAGCAGCATTGACCGCATCCTTGAGGACACGTGACCCATCTGTTACTGATTGAACCTTGGCGCCCAATAACTCCATCCGAAAGACATTGAGGGCTTGGCGTTTGACATCTTCTTCCCCCATGTAGATGGTGCATTCCATATCAAATAAAGCAGCAGCCGTTGCCGTTGCAACACCGTGCTGTCCGGCCCCTGTTTCTGCGATGATCTTCTTTTTGCCCATCCGATGTGCCAATAAAACCTGTCCTAGGGCATTATTAATTTTATGAGCCCCTGTGTGGTTGAGGTCTTCCCTTTTAAGAAAAATCTTGGCTCCACCGACATACTTGGTAAGATTTTTAGCGTAATAGAGCGGTGTTTCCCGACCGACATATTGTTTCAGAAGCTGATCCAATTCTGCTTGAAAAGAAGGATCTGCTTGACTTTCTCTGTAGGCTTCTTCTAATTCTAAAACTGCTGTCATCAAGGTTTCAGGAACAAATCGTCCCCCGAACCGCCCATAAAATCCGTTTTGATCTGGTTGTTTATATGCCATGCTTGACCCTTTCTATAAATCGTTTTATTTTTTCTTGATCTTTTTTTCCATTTGTCTCGACCCCACTGGATACATCCACCGCATAAGGATGAAAGAAGCGAATGGCATCTGCTACATTGTCTTCCGTCAAGCCTCCTGCAATAAAGAAAGGCTTTGTAACGTTTTGACTTTCGAGTTCTTGCCAGTTAAACGTCTCTCCACTTCCTGCTACAGGAGCATCAAAGAGCAGATAATCGGCACTGGTCTCAGGAAGAGTCGCGTCTTTCCCCACTTGAACAGCGCGAATCATTTGTTGGGGAAGGTCTTGCAAGATGGTTTCATCCATCGGTCCATGCACTTGTATCAGGTCCAAACCCACAACTTGGCAAGCTTGCTCCACTTCTTCTCTTTGTGGCGATACAAAAACACCGACTTTTTGAACCCCCTTTGGAATCCCTGTAGCCAACTGCCGAGCTTGTTCCAACGTGACTTGCCGTTTGCTTGGTGCAAAGACAAAACCAATGTAGTCCGCACCGGCTTCAACAGCCGTCTGCACGGCTTCTGGAGTGGACAATCCGCAAATTTTAACCTTTGTCAATCTGCAACTCCTTTACTTTTTCAGCCACATTGTCTGCCTTCATGAGGGCTGTCCCAACGAGAATGCCATTAAAATAAGGAGCCAGCATACGCGCATCTGCTGCTGTGAAAATAGCAGACTCCGAGATGTAAACCGGTTCTTGTTCAAAGCTTGTCGCCAATTCAAGGCTAGTATGAAGATCTGTCTCAAAGGTCACCAAGTTGCGATTATTGACCCCTATGATCTGAGCCCCAATCCGGTGAGCGACCTCTAGTTCTGTCAGATTATGGGTCTCCACCAAGACCTCCAGGCCCAGATGGGTCGCAAACTCATAGAGCTCCTTCAGACGAGCCTCTGATAAGGCTGCAACAATCAACAAGATCACAGTCGCCCCTGCGTTTCGCGCCCGAATCAGTTGCTTTTCATCCATAATGAAATCTTTGTTGAGGGTGGGAATACGCACCTGACTAGATATTTCGCGGAGATACTCGATACTGCCCTTGAAAAACACTTCATCGGTCAAGACAGAAATCATCACGGCCCCATTTTCTTCGTAAGTCTTAGCCTGCGCGACGATATCCACATCGACATGAATATCTCCCAGACTCGGGCTGGCCTTTTTCACTTCCGCAATGACCTGAAGCTTTTCTGGATGGCTCTTTAGGTAATCATACAGGCGGTAGGTCTCGCGCAAAGGTTGGAGCTCCTCTTCTTTCATCGCAGCCACTTCACGCGCCTTTTCCTTTAGAATCTTTGGTAAGAATTCTTGACTCATTTTTGATACTCCTGTAATAATCTCAATTTCTCAAGGGCAGCCCCACTGGCAATCACTTCACGTGCCAAGGCAATCCCTTCCTTGATAGAATCTACCTTGCCATTGGCATAAAAACCAAGGCCAGCATTCAGGACAGTCACCTCTAAGAAGGGACTCGCTTCATTCTTCAAGACGCTGAGCAAAATTTCCGCATTGCGTTTGGCGTCTCCACCACGTACTTGATCAATTTCAATGCGCTCCATTCCGATATCTTTTGGTTGAAAGCTGGATAAGGTAACCTGTCCATTTTCCAGAATAGCGAGCTGGGTTTCCCCATCAAGACCTGCCTCGTCCAAACCTTGTGGACCACTCACCACCACTGCGCGTTTCCTTCCTAAATTCTTTAGAATCTCTGCCGTACTTTCCAGCATATCCGGACGACTGGTTCCCAATAGCTGGGTTTCTAGAGGAATCGGATTGATAAGAGGACCAGTTAAGTTCATCACCGTTGGGACCCCTAGCGCCAAGCGAGCGGGCATAATATAGCGCATGCCAGGGTGCAAATTTTTGGCAAATAGAAAGACAATGCCCGATTTTTCAAACACTCGTCCCAAGTCTTCTGGACCCAAATCAAGGTTAATCCCTAGCGCTTCTAGCACATCCGCAGAACCAGATTTAGAAGAGATCGAGCGATTTCCGTGTTTCGCCATCTTGACACCACCGCCAGCGAGAACAAAGGCAGCTGTTGTTGAAATATTGAAACTATAAGAACGATCGCCCCCAGTTCCACAATTGTCCATCGCTCCTTGAACTTCTGTAGGAATAGCGACTGCATAAGCCTGCATCACTTTTGCAATAGCCGTCCGTTCTTCAACAGTTTCCCCCTTCATTTTGAGGCCTAGAAGCAGGGCCGTCACCTGCGCTTCTGAAGCACGACCAGCAACGACTTCCTCCATAGCAGCTTCTAACTCTGCACCGGTTAGATCCATTCCTTCCGCTACTTTAGCAAGCACTTGTTTCATCTTCCGCTCCTTGACTAGTTTGACAAAATTTTCGATGGTCTTGAGCCCATCTGGCGTCCCGATACTTTCTGGATGGTATTGGAAACCATAAATCGGTAAGCTGCGGTGTTGAATTCCCATAATTGCTTGATCATCCGTCGTCCGAGAGGTAATGACAAAATCCTCTGGCATGTCTTCAATCGTCAGCGAATGGTAGCGCATGACTGGGACTTCTTTTGCGACACCCGCGTATAGAGGAGAGGGAGCTTCTAGCTGGATCTGGCTTTGTTTGCCATGCATGACCTGTGGCGCCAATCCCAAGCGCCCTCCAAAAACTTCCGCAATCGCTTGATGTCCCAAGCAGATCCCCAAGATTGGTTTGATCCCTGCGAAATCTCGGATCATCTCCTCCATCTTGCCCGCATCCTTTGGCCAACCTGGACCTGGAGAAAAGACCA
Source organism: Streptococcus parasanguinis (assembly GCF_001074805.1). Lineage (GTDB taxonomy): Bacteria > Bacillota > Bacilli > Lactobacillales > Streptococcaceae > Streptococcus > Streptococcus parasanguinis_A. Next base: position 29,070 of record NZ_JUPI01000081.1, read on the forward strand.
AGGCATCTGCTTCTTGGGCAACTTGGTACAGATCCGGATCATCATTTCGAAGCACCTGGACCTCATCAAATTTTCCGATATACTGTGCTAAATTGTAAGTAAATGAATCGTAATTATCGACTAATAAAATCATCCTTCTTCTCCAATCCTTGTCATCGATTTTGCCTTATTGACGGTTTCTTGGTATTCATTTTCAGCAATCGAATCATAAACGATTCCTGCTCCGGCCTGCACATAAGCCTTCTTATTTTTGAGGATCATGGTTCGAATGGCAATAGCAAAATCAAGATCCCCCGTCACAGAGAGATAGCCAATAGCTCCCGCATAGACGCCTCGTTTCTCTTTCTCTGCTTCATAGATCCGCTTCATGGCTCGGATTTTCGGAGCACCCGAAACGGTTCCAGCTGGAAGAGTTGCCTTCAGAGCCTCAATGGAGGCTAGCCCCGGAAGTAATTGCCCCTTGACAACACTGGTCAGGTGCATGACATAACGGAAGAATTCCACTTCCATATATTTGGTCACTTCGACCGTCCCATTTTGAGCGATACGCCCAATATCGTTTCGCCCTAGATCCACTAACATGCGGTGTTCTGCGACTTCTTTTGGATCCCCTGTCAACTCAGCTGCCAATTGCCGATCAGCCTCTTCATCAATCCCTCTGGGACGTGTACCAGCAATGGGATTAGTTGCCACCACTCGGTCCTTGACTGACACCAGACTTTCTGGACTGGCCCCGATAATTTGGTACTCCCCAAAATCATAAAAGTAGAGATAATTCGAAGGGTTGGTCACGCGCAAATTGCGGTAATAATCCAATGGTTTCCCTGAAAAATCAGCTGAAAAACGTTGACTGAGCACGCATTGGAACATATCTCCTTTTCGAATATAGTCCCGCGCTAGGGCCACCATTTCTTCAAACTCTTTTTGCTCCAAATGATTGTGGAAATGAAGCGCATGCAGATCCTTGTCCTGAAACTCTTCCTTTGCAGGTCTTGCCAACTGCTCTAACACTTGCTCCAGACTCGACGCTTGCTCTGCTTCACTTCGCCCACTATAGAGGTTCTCTTCCACCACATAGACCTTTTCCTTTTTGTGATCAAAAATCACATAGCTCTCATATAAGAAAAAGTGAAGATCTGGTGTGCCGATCGTATCTTCAGGAATGGAGCCAATGTTCTCATAGAGACCAATCAAGTCATAGCCGACAAATCCAATCGCCCCACCGTTAAAAGGGAGCTCTTCAGAAGTTTTCGTTTTGACCGTGATGCGGTTCAAAAAGTCCAAAGGATCCTCTTCAACAATTTGATCATTGTAATAGAGAATGCCATGTTCAAACTTGACTTCACTGACTGGCCGATAGGCTACAATTGAAAAACGCGCATTCTCTTTTTCACGAGGGATCGACTCCAAAATCATTTTATGGGGCGCATCCAAACGCATATAAGCCAAAATTGGACTCAAAACATCAGCAGATAAAACTTTTTTCATATCAGAAACCTCTCTTCTAGAACTCTTTTATTCTAATGAATTCAGCTGGCTAAGGCTAGCTGGGTCATCATACGTTCAATTATCTCTTTGGGATCAATGTGCCTAAGCTCTCTTCGCTTGCTAAGGCACATAGAAAAGCCCTCACACAAAAACTGTGTGAGGGCGTAGTGTCCGCGGTGCCACCTCTTTTATAGGGAAAAATAGCTGGTCTTTCCCCATATCTCTATCTCCTCTATCAAGGAGTTGCACGGTAAGGGGTGCCAACCGAATTCACATGGGTTAGAATTCATTGATCATAACAGTCCAATTTTCATCAGTCGCTATTGCTTGTTCGCAATTCCCACAAGCTCCCTGAAAATAGCCGACTCATTACTTTTCTGTTGCTACCATTATAACCCTTTTTCTTCGAAAGTCAATAAAATTTTTAGTCTTTTTTTATACTTTTTTCTATACTTATTTAATAAAATCAGCCAAAAGATCCCTAGCGAAACGTCTTTTTTATCCCAAAAATAGGATACTCAACAAAGTCAAAATTGCAGGACCGCCTTGAGTCAAGATAATCTTTTTATTGGCTGTCATCGCACCGTAAGCCGCTGCTCCAATAATAAAGAGCACAAAAATCGTAACGACTTCAATATTTTTGGACACAAACAATCCATACAAGAGGAAGACACCGATCAAGGCATTGTATATCCCTTGATTTTTAAATAAAGAGGTCACAGATGGACGAGCGAGTTCTTCTTTCTCCATGTTGAAAACCCGACTGGTGGTATCAGATGTGGTTCGGATACTCTCCAAATAAAATATGTATAAATGCTCCAGTGCAGCAAGACTTGCTAAAACAATTGTTAGTAATGACATCGTAGATTCTCCTTTTTATTCAATCGTTATTTGTTCAATACCAGATACTAATTTGTCCAGCAGGTAAGAAAATTGCTCTTGTTCTTGAGCAGTCAAAATGCGGCTCATCTGATCTTTCACTGCCACATGATAGCGAGGGGGATGTTTGACCAACCGATTATAGGCCATATCCGTCAAATGAATTACAATTTCCCGCTGGTTTTTTGGATTTCGACTCCGATGGACAAACCCTTCCCTTTCCAATATTTTGAAATGCCGGGTTAAAGCCGCTGGATCAATCTGTAAACGTTCCTGAACCGCGATCTGATTGCAAGGTGCTTGTTCTAATAAATACTGCAAAATTTGATAACGTGTTAAGCTAATCCCTAGTCGCTTTTCAAATAGCTGTGTAGTCGATTGATCTGCCAAACGTAGTTGGTAGAGCAAATCATTTATTTCTGCCATATTCCTTCTCCAAATTATTTTTGATGCATCAATAATTGATTAGTCAATCATAAACTTTTTCTTCCATCCGGGCAAGAAAAAAAGCTGGCACTGTTTTTTCGCACAAAAAAAGCCGCCTGATTGGGCGACTCTTAGGGAGATTATTATGAAAAAGAAAAGTTTTAGGATTTTTCTAAACAAAGTTAGGAGGTCTTTGTTTATGGTTCTATTATAGCGGACATTTCTTAAAGAAAGCTTACGACTTTATTTCAAAATGAAAACAATCTCTTTACAGATTCTTTTCAGCGTTTAAAATAGCTGGAATATCTAGTAAACTTTCCATCTGATAATTACCTTCATAGTCAGACGTCAAGAAATTGATACTCTGAATCTGGCTATTTCTTGCAAAGTCAATATCCAGGCTCCGATCCCCAATATAGTAGATCTTTTCCGGATGCAACCCGTACTTCTTCATCAGATAAATGGCTGCTTCTGGGTTAGGCTTGCGTGCAAAACCACTTTGACTGGTCAAAATCTCTTTAAAAAAAGATTCCAAACCCAAGTCCCGTAGGATGACCAAGGCATTCTCTCCCTTATGGGTATAGACAAATTGTTCTATACCAGCATCCTTCGCCCAGGACAGGACATCACGCGCCCCCTCCATCAGAAGGACCTGGGCATTTTTCTCTGCTAGACTTTCTGCTCGGCGAAGATTTAAGTCAGTCACATCCAGTTGATGCTCTGCTGCCACCTCGACTAAAAGATCTTGAACCGAGTGCTTTAAGATGTAGTCTTTAATGCTGGCTCGGTCAAACGGAAGCTGATAAGATGCATAGGTCTCCTCAAGACCCGCCAGAATAGCATCATAGGAATCCAGCAAGGTGCCATCCAAATCCCAAATAAAAGCTCGTTTTGTCATTTTCTCTCTCCTACTTTTCGTCTATAAAGTTGGCTCAAAAACAGCCAGCGAAAGCCATTGTCCAGCAAGGTCCCTGTCCAGACCCCTGGAAGGCCAAAGCCAAGGGTTACTCCAAGCAGATAACCGGCTCCAATTCGAATGACCCACATGCCAATGGTCGTTGCATAAAATGGAAGTTCCCCATTTCCTAAGCCTTGCCAAACAGCAGTATAGATGACTGTTCCTGCTGTAAAGGGTGTTCCTAACAAAGAAAAGAGGACAACCGATAGGCTAGCTTCTACCGCTTTCGCATCTTGTGTGTAGAGATGGGTCAGAAGGGTGCCCCCGAAAAAGATACCCAGAGCAATGGGCAACATCAATACAAAGGACAGCCAGTAAGACTGCTTTCGAAGGCGGTCAATCTGCTCAAAATCCCCTTCACCGAGGCTTCGTGCTACGAGCATGACCGTCGCTGTGGCCACTCCAAACACCGGCATGTAGTTAAACTGGGTCAAGGTCTCTCCGATGGCATTTCCGGCGACTGCCTCAGTCCCAAAAGCAACCACGATCGCAATGATCACCACATCTCCAGCTCGCATCATCAGCCGTTCTCCGGCAGCTGGAAGCGCTAAGTTCAAGAGCTTACGATCCAATCCCCAACGAAGGGGGGCAAAGGGTAACTGGACTTTTTGCCACAAGAGGATGACCCCAACCAGACGGGCTAGCACAGTCCCCAAAGCTGCTCCGACAATGCCCCAACCAAAAAGGAAAATAGCCACAGAGGAGAATAAAGCATTCAAAACATTGGTCAACAAGCTGACATACATGGGAATACGTGGATTGTTGGCCACCCGAACCAAGGAGCCCAAGGTCGTCATCAATCCTAAGAGAACAATGGTCCCGCCGACCAAGGAAAGGTAAATCCCCCCACTTTCGGCGACTGCAGCTTCCGTTCCCAACAGCGAAATCATCTGGCGTCCAAACAACAGCGAAGCCCCTCCTAAGAGAGCACTCACCAACAAGGTCACCTTTAGTGACTCTGTCGCATGGTAGGCAATGTTGGCTTGATTTTTTTCACCCAAGCTTTTGGACATGACACTGGCAACTGCCGCACCCAGTGCCAAAAAGATGGCTTGATAGATGGTGATGATATTGCCTGCGACAGAAACACCCGAGATGGCAATCAAGCCCAGGTGAGCCACTAAATAAGAGTCCACCATACCCATCAGCATTTGTAAGAAATTTTCACCCATGGCAGGAAGGGCGATATTTAAGATTTTTTTGTATGAATTCATGCGTATATAAAAGAGCCAAACGGCTCTTTTGATCTTTCTAATACAGAGAATTAAAGTCCCAAGTAGTCTTCTACGGCTGCTTGCATGTCTTTGGCTGCCACGCTTGTACGATGGCGAACCGGTGCAGTTTCAAGGCCGTCTACAGCCGGTGGCACAGGAACACCTGAGAGTGTGTGTAATTTAGCCAAGGCTTCGAAATCACCTAGACCTGTCTCGCCTGTCACCGCTTCTACTGCTACCACTGGGAATTTATAAGGACTTGCTGTAGAGGCAATGACTGTTTTAGCAGTATCTCCTGTTTGGCTCCGGTATTTTTGATAAACGGCTGATGCTACGGCTGTATGAGGGTCTTCGATGTAATCAGACGCTTCATAGACCCGCTTGATCTCTGCAGCAGTTTCTGCTTCATCTGCGTATGCAGCCGCAAACAAATCTAAGATGTCTGCATCAAAGTTGAACAATTGGTACTGACCTGTTGCAACAAGGCTTTCCATCAATTCTTTGGTCTTTGTGGCATCATTGCCTACCAAGTGGAAAATCAAGCGTTCCAAGTTTGAAGAGACCAAAATATCCATCGATGGGCTAGTGGTCACCTTGAACTCACGTTTCTTATCATAGACATGTGTTTTGAAGAAGTCTGTCAAGACATTGTTTTCATTTGACGCACAGATCAATTTCCCAACTGGAAGACCGATTTGTTTGGCATAGAAAGCTGCCAAGATATTTCCAAAGTTTCCTGTTGGGACGGTAAAGTTGACTTTTTCTCCCGCTGTGATTTGGCCTGTCTTCACCAATTGCGCATAGGCGTATACGTAATAGACAACCTGAGGCACCAAACGACCAATGTTCATAGAGTTGGCTGATGAGAATTGCATCTTGTTGGCTGCTAATTTTTCACGGAGCGCCACATCATTGAACATGTGTTTGACATTGGTTTGGGCATCGTCAAAGTTTCCATCGATGGCGATGACATGGGTATTGTCCCCCGTTTGAGTCGTCATTTGCAATTCTTGCACCTTGCTGACACCATCTTTTGGATAAAAGACAATGATCTCTGTCCCTGGAACATCGGCAAAACCTGCCATGGCAGCTTTACCAGTGTCCCCTGATGTCGCTGTCAAGATGACGATTTTATTTTCCAGACCGTGCTTTTTAGCTGCTGTTGTCATAAAGTAAGGCAAGATCGACAAAGCCATATCTTTAAAGGCAATGGTTGAACCATGGAAAAGTTCCAAGTTGTATTGGCCATCGAGTTTGACAAGCGGAGCAATGGCTGGCGTATCAAACTTGCTGTCATAGGCATGAGAAATACAGTAGTCCAATTCTTCTGCCGTAAAGTCGTCCAAAAAGGCTGACAATACAAGCTTAGCCACTTCTTGGTAAGAAGCGTCTTTGAGGGTGTTAAAATCTAGCTCCACTTGAGGATAAGAGACCGGAGTAAACAAGCCGCCATCTGTTGCCAAACCTTGAAGGATGGCTTGACTAGCTGTTACAGTATTTTTTTCATCTCGTGTTGATTGGTAAACTAATGTCATGACTGTTTCATTCCTTTACTAGTAGTCTTCTCATTATATCATAAATGTCAGAAAATTTAACGGCTTTTCGCCAAATCTTGGCAAAGGTCGGCAAACAGAATCAAGATAAAAGAGAGCAGGAGCAACCATTTTGCCCCTACTCCCAGATAAATTTTGTCTATACTTGTCCTTCAAGCTCGATTAGGCCAATCCCAACTCTGCTAAGACAGATGGGAAGTCTTTCTTCAAGCTTTCAAGAGCTACCGTCACTTCTTGACGAGTTTGGTTATTTTTCACAGTAACTTGACCGCTCTCAACTTCACTACTTCCTAAGGTAATCAAGGCTTTGGCCGCAAAGACATCTGCTGACTTAAATTGTGCCTTGAGCTTGCGTCCAAGGTAATCACGTTCTGCCTTGAAACCTTGGATTCGAAGGGCCTGAACCAAGCTAAGCGCTGCTTCATTGACTTCATCTCCTAGGACGGCAATATAGGCATCTAGGCCTGTTTCGATCGGTAATTCAATGCCTTTCTTTTCAAGAACGAGAAGGATCCGTTCCACACCGATACCAAATCCAAAACCAGCTGTCGCAGGGCCACCGAAGTATTCAACCAAACCATCATAGCGACCACCCGCACAAACTGTCAATTCATTGCCTTCAATTTCTGTAATGAACTCAAAAATCGTGTGGTTGTAGTAATCCAAGCCACGCACCATATTGGTATCGATGACATAGGCTACACCTAAATCTTCTAACATCCGACGAACCGCATCAAAATGCGCTTGGCTTTCTTCATCAAGATAGTCTAGGATGGAAGGAGCCTGTTCAACCGCGGCCTTGTCTTCTTTTTCTTTTGAATCCAAGACACGAAGCGGATTTTCTTCTAAGCGACGTTGGCTGTCCTTAGACAATTGATCCTTCATTGGCAAGAGATAATCAATCAAGGCTTGACGATAAGCCTGACGACTAGCAGGGCTTCCCAAGGTGTTCAAGTGCAAGGTCACATTATCAATCCCTAGTTCTTTCAGGAATTGCGCTGCCATGGCAATGGTTTCGACATCCGTTGCAGGATTGCTCGATCCAAAGCATTCTACCCCAATTTGGTGGAATTGACGCAAACGACCTGCTTGAGGACGTTCGTAGCGGAACATTGGGCCTATGTAATAGAACTTACTTGGTTTTTGTACCTCAGGCGCAAAGAGTTTATTTTCTACATACGAGCGGACAACAGGAGCTGTTCCTTCTGGACGAAGCGTGATATGACGGTCTCCCTTGTCATAGAAGTCATACATTTCTTTGGTAACGATATCCGTCGTATCCCCTACTGAACGGCTGATGACTTCATAATGTTCGAAGATCGGTGTGCGGATTTCATCATAATTGTATCGCGCAAAGACCTTGCGTGCAAAGCCTTCTACATATTGCCATTTCGCTGAATCGCCAGGAAGGATATCCTGGGTCCCTTTTGGTTTTTGTAATTTCATAGCCTTCATCCTTTGTCTTACTTTTGCCTCTATTTTACCACAAATTCGAAGAGAAATGGAGACTGGACCGAATTTCCTTCGTTCGACACGTTCAAATTCTCTTTCTCTTCTTGCCTTATCAGCCGAATTATGAGAAAATGGAAGCCATACTACACTGAAAGGATCTTGCGATGAGAGAGGATATCAAAATCAATGACCGCGCCCTGGCACTAGAGAAGCCGTTAATCGAACAATTGGAGCTTGTATTTGATACCGATGTTGAGTTAGACGTCTATAACCTAGGACTGATCTACGAGATCCATCTAGATGAAGCCGGTACTTGCAAGGTGGTCATGACCTTCACCGATACGGCTTGTAGCTGTGCTGAGAGCCTTCCGATCGAAATCGTCGCTCGCCTAAAAGAAATTGAGGGGATCGAAGATGTCAAGGTTGAAGTGACTTGGTCACCCGCATGGAAAATTACACGAATCAGCCGATACGGGCGCATCGCCCTTGGCCTTCCGCCACGATAATAAGCATTGCCTTTTTAAAAATGCAGTCAACTAATGAAGGAATGCCTCTTTGGAAATCCAATCCACAATAAAAAAACGAGGAACACCAGCTCTGCCATCAGAGTCTGTTCCTCGTTTTTTATGATGATTGAATCCATTAAAACTTTTTCAACACCAGAATGGACTAAGCCTCATCAGCTTTTGGTTCTGGAAGGATTTGATACAACACAATCCCAAGAATGGTTGACGTTGCGACACCAGTGATTTGAAGACCACCGAGGTCAATCATCAAACCACCGATCCCTGATACCAAGATCACACTTGCAATCAAGAGATTCTTTTTATTATCAAAATCAATCTTATGTTCAACTAAAATTTTCAAACCGCTAGCAGCGATAACCCCAAAGAGGGCAATAGACAAACCTCCCAATACAGGAGTTGGAATAGAGTGCAAGAGTGCTGATAGCTTCCCAATAAAGCTCATGACAACCGCAATCACTGCTGCGCCTGAAATAACGTAAACTGAGTAGACCTTACTAAGGGCCATCACCCCAATGTTTTCCCCATAAGAAGTTACCGGAGGAGCTCCAAAGAATCCAGCAATAATCTGTGCCAAGCCATCACCAGTAAGCGTATGGTCAAGCCCTGGATCCTTGAAGTAATCACGCTCAGTCAAACTATTTAAAACCATGAGGTGGCCAAAATGTTCCGTCATGGTCACAAAGGCAATCGGAGCCATGGTCAAAATCGCACTTGGATAGAGCTTAAAACTATAATCCACAAATGGAATGTCAAAGTTTGGAACTTGAATCCAATGCGCCGCACTTACCTCTGAGAAATTGACAAAACTATGTCCTGTCAGCAAACCAAGAGCCAATGAGAAAATATAGCCCACAATTAATCCAAGTAAAATTGGGACGACACCGACAATCTTCTTGCCATACATGTTAAAGAGGATAACCGCAAAGAGGGTCACCATCGAAATCAATAGAGCATAACCACTATAGCTTTTATTTAAGGTTGTCGCATCAGTGACTGCATTCGCCGCAAGACTCAAACCAATTACCATGATAATGGGACCAACCACGATTGGTGGAAGGACCTTATTAATCCAGTCTTTACCCGCATGCTTAACAATCAGAGCTACAAACAAGTAGACCAAACCACCCGCCATGGCACCTTGGGCAACTGCTGCGATTCCATCTGTCTTCATCAACATCTGCATAGCAGCAATATAAGCAAAACTAGACCCCATATAAGCAGGAATCTTATACTTAGTCACTGTCAAGTGAGCCAAGGTCCCCAAACCAGATGAGAACAAAGCAATGGCAGGATCAATCCCAACCAAAATCGGCACCAGCACTGTCGCCCCAAACATGGCAAACAAATGCTGGAAAGATAAACCAACCAATAAACCAGGTTTTGGCATATCATTCACATCATATTTAACGTCATTCACGATCGTAAAAACCTCCTAAAATTAAGATGCGACAAGCTATGGCTGAACAAAAACGTCTACCTTCGACGACCAAATCGTAAGGATGCACTCCCTACTTCCATCATCGACGATTTCTTTTTTATCAAACCACTTTTCAACTATACAAAAAAATCCCCCACAACAAGGAGATACACAAAATATAGGCTGGTCTTCCCAGGCCTTTCATTTCCATAGCTCCTTGCCTGCCTCTCTGGACAGTATTAAAGGATTGATTCGATTAGTCACAATTATAGCAAATTATAGATGGATTTACAAGAAAAATAACAGATGATACACCCAAATCCCCCAAAAAGTAATATTCATACGTTTTAGCGACAGGGTTTAAAATAGCCACTCTGAACCCAAAAAAGAGGCTGGAACAAAAGTCCTAGCCTCTCAATTATTTTTGGATTGTCGAGCAAGACGCAGTGGTTGAGTGGGTTCTACTACACTGATTTCATCAGCTTTTACAGCCCCACTCAACTGTGCGGAGGTGGGACGACGAAATCGAATTCTAACGAATGACCGATTTCTGTCCCA
>NZ_JUPI01000082.1 GCF_001074805.1 Streptococcus parasanguinis
CGTCGTCCCACCTCCGCACAGTTGAGTAGGGCTATAAAAGCTGATGAAATCAGCGTAGTAGAGCCCACTCAACCACTGCGTCTTGCTCGACAATGCAGAGACAATTGAGAGGCTAGGACTTTTGTCCCAGCCTCTTTTTGTATTTAATCAAGCTTTTCGACCTTTAGCAATTGGCCGTGTTTTAATTCATAAATGGTATCCACATAGGTCAGGATGGAGCGGTCATGGGTCACCATGATGGCGCTCTTGTTTTTGGATTTGACTTCTTTCCGGATCAACTGGGCGATTTCTTGCCCTCGATCTGGGTCTAGGCTAGCGGTTGGTTCATCGGCTAAAATGACCTGTGGATTTCCGATAAAGGCCCGAGCGATGGCTGCCCGTTGTTTTTGCCCACCAGACATCTGATTCGGGTATTGGTGGTAACAAGCTTCGATGCCCAGGTCTGCCAACAAGGCTTTGACTTCCTCTTGGCGTTTTTTCTTGTCCTTTTCCCCCTTCAATTTGGCCACCAGTTCTAACTGGTCACCGATTTTCATATAGGAGAGGAGCTGGTGATCTTGAAAGATAAAGCCGAGCAATTCCAACCGTTTTTGCGTCCACTGGCCTTGGTTGAGGCCGGTCAAGTCTTGGCCAGCGATAGAAATCCGCCCCTCATCCGCTGATAAAAGCAAGCCAGCGATGGCCAAAAGCGTGGATTTGCCGGATCCTGAAGGGCCCAGGATGGCGACAAATTCGTTGGGTTCGACGCTTAATTCTAGCTGGTTGAGGACATGGTGCATCTGGCTGCCATCGGCGTAGGATTTTCTGATATTTTCTAATGCGATAATGGCCATCTTATTCTCCATTTCCACCAATGACTTCGATTGGATCTACTTTTTTGATTTTGACAAGGGACAAGGCACCACACAAAATAGAGGTCAGGATAAAGCTAACCGAGATGGTGAGGTTGTCTTTCAGGGTCATAAAGGAAGGGACGCTATTGGGTAAAAATGGCGCCATCATGGTTGCCAAGCCAAGACCCAGCAGTACTCCGATGAGGGAGATGATGGTGAGCTGGGATAGTTGGACATAGGTAATCTGGCTCATGGACATGCCAATGGCCTTCAAGACACCGAACTGTTTCAACTTCTGCAAGGTCAGGATATAGAAGAAGACTCCAAGGATAGCAGAGGAAGCAAGTAGCAGCACCCACGTGATCATCCGTAGCGTCAGGTTTTGAGCCTTGTAGCCAGGGATTTTATCGATCACTTGCTTCTTATCCGCCACCATTAAGTTGCTGGATAGATCGCTAGAAGAGATGCTTTTCTTGGTCACAAGAGTCTGGGCTTGCCATTGATAGCTTGGATCTGTTTTTTGTCGCATGCCTGTGTAGGTCTCCGAGCTGATAAAACCAATCTCGCTATAGCCGTATTTAGCATTTTTCGCGAAGGCCACGACCTTGAGTTTTTGCTTAGAAGTTTTGTCGGTCACTTGATCGCCGATTTGGATTCCTTCATCCTCTTTGAAAGAATGGTCCAAAATGACCTCGTTTTTCTGTAAGTCGGAGATTTTGAGGTCTGTATCTTCCATGATTGGATTGAGGATTTCTTCTTCGTTGTGGTCGGTCGCGAAGTAGGTAATGTCCAGAGTGTTGGAATCCTCTGATTTTGAGACGGTTGCCCGTTGGATCGACAAGCCAGAATAGTCTATCCCCTCTATCTTTTGCACCTCATCTACATCTTTTGCCGTAATGGTTGAAAAGGGGATAATCCCTTCTGAATCCGTCGAAAGGATGTAGTGCAGGGCCCCATAGTTATCGATTTGAGCGGATACCGAACGGCCCAGTCCATTTGTCAGTCCTGACAAGAACACCACCATAAACATGAGGATGGTAATGAGGAGTTCAATCAGGATAAACTTCTTGGGTTGGTATTTGATTTCATTCCATGCAATTTTCATATTGGTTCTCCTTTTAGCAGGGTGGTGCTCGAGTAGCTCGGCACCTAAACATACTCTATCATCATACCATAAGTGGGGGGAGAATAGGGGGATGGTGTTTGGGGAGTATGAAGGAATCGGATTTGTTTCTCAATAATTAATTATTAATTATTAATATATACAAAAAAGAGATATGCTATAGACAAACAAAAAAGCCTTGATTTCAAGGCTTTTTCCTGTTGATTTAGATGCCCCCTACATGAAATCCTTCATTTTAGTGTAGAAGAAAATAGCAATAGACGCTTGAAATTGAGGGGGGTTATTAAAATCTTTCTTCGAATAAAAGTGATTTGAAATACAACTTGGTACAAATAAACTTCAATTTTATGAACATATAAGTTTATAAAGTTTATAATTATATGTTTCCGAAAAACATATCTTTTTCAGAAAGTGGAACAATAAGCAAAAAAACAGCCCCAACGGTTGGGGTTGTTGGTGTTTCTGATGAAATATCTTAATCATTTCATTTTAAAATGTTCAAAAATAATTATTTCAACATTAATTTTTTATAATTTATACAAAAAAATTCTCAATGAGAAAAAATAGTTTGAAAAAATCTGTTTTTTTGTGTATAATATACACAAAAAGATGAGGTGATTTAAATGGCAATTACAACTACAAAAGCAAGATTGAATCTAAGTATTGACTCTGAATTAAAACAGGAAGTTGGTGAGGTCTTGAAGGAGATTGGGCTTGACTATACTACAGCAATTAATTTATATTTCAATAAAATCAGACGTGATCGTAAAATTCCATTTGAACTTGAAGCACGAAAAAATTTAACTGTCGATGAATTTCTTGGTTCAAATTGGCGTGAAGGTTTGGAAAATGTAGAGGACGGTTGGGATTGAGTTATAAAGTTGAATTGATTCCTGAAGCGCAAGATGATTTTTATAAATTAGATAATAGTCAACGTCTTCATGTTAAAAAGTCACTTATCAAGTTAGAAAATCAAGGGATGCTTGCCGGAGAGGCTCTTCACGGTAATTTAGCAGGTTACAGGAAGTTAAAACACAAAAAATTGGGCCTGAGAATTGTTTTTCATGAAACTGTCAATGCAATTGAAATTATTGAAGTCATTGCTATTGGTAAGAGAAGTGATAACGAAATTTATACAATTTCTGAAAAACGTATAAAAAACAGATGAAGCTATTTTAACCAACCTGTATAAAAGAAAGAAACACCTACTAACATATTCAAGAAATTAAAAGTAAATGAGATAAGAAAACCGGAACTACTTTCACATATAAAAAAATGGAATTTCATTCAAATTAAAGTATAATAAAATAAGAAAAAGTTGTTACTAAAGATAAAATTTTTAGAATAAAAAATTACCGTAACTAATTAATATTTATATAAGAAAGTGGATGATTCCAATGTGCAAACTATAATTATCAATTCTTAAGCTGTAAATAGTAATGCTTCAGGTCAAATTAAAGCAGAGTTGTTAGGAGCTGGTTTTAATTTTGGAGGTACTGTTGGAGGCAAAACTTATTATAGAGTCCCATTTAATCAAAACGGAACTATTAGTCTATACTAACTTAGGAGATAATCGATATTATGAATGAAAAAAATCGTACATATTTTATTTGTGCAAGTATTATTATTTCATCTATAATTTTAGGACTCTTTATTTATAACGGATTTGACGTTTTGGGTCAATATATAAACGATGGCCTCAGGGTAATTAATAGTAATTTACCTAATATTTTTAGGTAGTTAATAATAATAGAATTTAAATAAAAAACGGTAATTTAGTGAATGCTGATTGCCGTTTTTTGTTTGCTAATTCCAATAACCATTGATAGTGTAAAAAAGAATGTAAATGTTTAACAAAAGATTTGACAAATGGCTTGTACCGAAAAAGTCAGATTGGTTTTAGGAAATTATTCAAAGAGAATTAAAGCTACGTTGAAACATGATGATATTGGGGGCATCAAGTTTTTCAAAACAATATGTTCTACTAATTAACGGCTGTCTTTTTTTGAAAACAACCGTTGCCACCAGCTTTTTTTAGTTTCTAACAATAATGTTTCATTTTTCATCGTGAGAGCTCCGATCAGTTGCAACTGGCTGTTGCTTATCCAATCATGACGAAATATTAAAAAAAGCTTCCAATACTATTCAAGCAATTAAAAGTGGGAAAACTTAATCCGTTTAGAAAGATAAACATTTGTCTTTTTTCACACTTTTGCATCGTCTAAATTAATTATTAAATAGTGAAAGGGGGTAGTAAATGGACAAAGTGATAAAAATCGTTGGCGTGTCTTAACGCTTTTATCGGTTGCCTTTTCGTCTTCTTCTATGAGACTGACCTAGTTTTTAGTGTCACAGTGCCTCAGATATGGACGATAGCCTATGCTATAAAATTCATATAAAGATAGTCAACAACAAAATAAACAAGAATAGGGAAAAGTCTTTAGGATCAAAAAACGCATAATATTAGGTTTTGAAGAACCTTGATACTATGCGTTTTATTGTGGGGAGATTTACTTTATTTTCTCCTGAAATTGAGTTTTTACCTAGTATCGTTTTACTTCCGATTAGAGATAACAAATTTATCAATGAATAGTAAGTGATATAATGCAAGTACAAATCCCCAGAAACTACCACGAAGAGAGAATTCTTGATGATTAAGAGGAAGAAAATCACGGTTTCCTATATAGATGCATGTTAAAATCACAAATAGAATCCAAAATAAATCAGTCCATTTATATTTTGAAAAATATTTTTTTAACATAATAACACCTTCTTTCTTTGCTATAATAACATTATATAATAAAGTGTAAGCGGATACAAATAAGAAAGGAAAAAAGCTCATGAAAACTACTAAATTTTTTGCAGTTGCTATTTCTACAGGTATCTTAACTTTTAGTCTCGCTTCGCCGTCTCTTGCCTTTGCGCAAAGTGTGGCACACCCACCAAAATCTCATGATGCAAGATTCCAGACTAAGCGAGTTGTTCTTGAAGAAAGTAAAATTTATAGTTACAGGATTTATTCAATTCTTCTAATTTAAGTGTTGAAGAACAAGAATAAATTACTAAAGAAAAACTAAAAGTTTATGTACAATTGACTAAACTAGAGCTAAACCATTGATACAACTGAATTAGAAGCATAAAGTACATTCTTTAAAAAAGTGTACTTTATTTTTGTTTTGTACATTATTCTGGAGTGGTATTTTGTATATTTTATAGTTCATCATATTATCAAATCTAAGAAATTGATTTGTACATTTTTTTCAATGATAATCAATGTATAATAAAAAAATTAAAGTTCGAATTCTGAAACTACATTCACATATATAAAATTGAATCTAAATTGCTTTAGGCCTATAATAAATATAGGGATAAAAAGAAATCTTCCTAGAAAGGAGTATACTGTATCATATGTGACAGTATTATTAATGAATCATGAAAAAAATAATTACTATAGTACAGTGCATTTTGTTTCCCGTGTGTCCTTATATAGCTAGAGAACTATGCTTGATGAGTAAAAATCTAGTCGATAATATGTTCCTTACATTCTTTATCATGCTAACAATTTCTTTTTGGCTTGGTATTTGGAAGTTGGGAGATCTTGTGGGAAATCCAAAATAGAAAGTAAAAAGTTGTGCTAGAGATGAGATTTTTATTTATTTTAATTATTAATACACCTTATTTCTTTTATTTAAATTGGAAGGATAAGCCTAAACAAAAAAATAAGTCCTTTTGCTATCTTTATAAGTTTTACATGATTTACTTGTGGTTTATCCTCATAATTTCCATAATGGCTATC
>NZ_JUPI01000083.1 GCF_001074805.1 Streptococcus parasanguinis
TGTGCGGAGGTGGGACGACGAAATCGAATTCTAACGAATTACCGATTTCTGTCCCACTCTCTAAATTTAGTTATTAGTATGTTGACAATTTTATTTTTCAAAACCTTTTGATAAGAAGAAGGCGACAGACCATAATATAGTTATGGAAATCAAACACAATAAAATACTTGTATTACTATTTATTAATCTCTTCTTGATTGTGCTGGTTTTATTACATACCCAAGAATGTAATAAAACAGTATGAGCAGATAATGTTTTACTAGAAGCATTTACTTTTTCTGCGGATTTATTTTCATCAAAAGGGTCTCAGGCTATAGAAGAAGAGCAGTATATGGTCATACACTACAAGAGAAAATAAGTGAAGAATTTGATAATGTTAGAAAACTTTTATAATTATTTGGTACAAAAAACAAAATGACAAGCAAAAAAGCCTTGGTTACCAAGGCTTTTTCCTGTTGATTTAGATGTCCCCTGTATGGATTTGGAAAGGAGTTTTCATATTGAGAGTAATTAAAAATATTGAAATATAAATGAATTTCGGAAGGTGCTTTTAGGTGTTTTCAATATCATGATTTAAAAATGGGGCAAAAAACCTACTGAATTGAACTGTTTAGTAGCTTAAATATATCATGGTGCTATCTAAAAAGTTAATTTTATAGAGTTTGTTGGAATAGTTACGGAGTTTTTTGTTTAACATTCAAACTTTATTATTATATCATGAAAATAATTAGGAAAACAGACTTGTATTATTTTGAAATTTGTATATGATGAAGGTGTAAGAACTATAAATTATCCTGTTAGAAAGGGGAATGAAAGAATTAATCAGGCTATATAAAATTGGTGATTGGTATTTAATGTTGGAAAACAAGAAAGGAAAAGGTAAAAAATGCAAATACATAAAAAATTTTTTATAGTGGCATTGGTTTTATCTATTTGTATCTCACTATATTTTCTTATCAATCCGTCTAATATCTTCACCTTTCCGATCCGTGTGCATGAATTTGATGACACATTTAAATATTACATGTTTGTGAAGATTGGAATTGTATTATTATTTATCAAATTCTTACTGGATATATGCTTAGAGTATATCAAGAATTGGTTTAAAAAGTTTTGATATATCTTCACACAAAAGAGTCTGAGACAGTGTTTTGTCCCAGACTCTTTTTTGAGTTGTGAGCTCTGTTTTATAGATTCCACTGCTTGAGGGAAATTTCGCCACTATTGAGCCAGATTTCTTCTTGATTTTCTAACTGGACCAAGAGTTGGCCGGTATCGGAGATGTCTTTGGCGAGGCCCTGATAGGTATGCTGGTTCTGCTCAAAGGTGACAGTTCGTCCTAAGACCAGGGAGCGCTCTTTGTAGAGGTAGACCAGTTCATCGATATCCGTATGAAGAAATTCTCTCCAAATCTCGCTGATGAGGTCATTGCGGGTGATGGGACAAGGGCCTTCAAATAAGGAACCAGCCTTGTTTTCTAGCTCATCTGGAAAAGTAGAGATAGCCAAATTGAGACCGACTCCGATAATGACATCCGTGACAAGGCCAGTCTCAATGGATGTGATAGCTTCGGTTAGGATTCCCCCAATTTTTTTATGGCGATAGTAAATATCATTGACCCATTTGATATCGACATCGATCAGGGTCAGATTTTTAATAGCCTTATAGATGGCTCCTGCGACCATCAAAGTATAAGGGGGGAACTCCGCAGGTGGGAGTTGGGGCTTGAGATGAAGAGACATATAGATGCCACCTTGATCGGGAGAGTAGTAGTCGCGACCAAAGCGGCCCTTTCCAGCAGATTGGGACTTGGCCAGGTAGAGAGCCATGCCCTCTTTATGTGCTTCCATGCCTAATTTTGCGTCCAATTGGGTAGAATGACATTCTTCATTCAAAGTAACGGTCAACTGGGTATTGCTTGCGATGACTTCAGGAAGCAGAATATCGCCTGAGACCAGTCTATAACCCTTCTTTTTTAGGGATTCGATGACGACCCCATCTTTTTCCAGGCGCTGAATAGCCTTCCAGATGGAGGTGCGGGAAACACCTAATTCTTTTGCCAACTGTTCCCCGTTGACATAATCATCTGCCTGAGAAAGGGTTTGAAAGAGGATTTCGTGTGTTTTCATAAGACTAAGACCTCCTAGCGACTGCTGTCTCGAATCGTCAGTTTGGTGGCTAATTTGACCATGCAGGGAACACTTGGTTGACTCCCTTGAAAGGTTTGCCGCAACAGCTGAATGGCTTGCTTGCCCATTTCTTCTGTGTATACGGTCACTGTAGAGAGGGCAGGAAAGACATACTTGGCGATGGAGGTATCATTGAAGGAAATGAGACTGACGCGATCAGGCACAGCGATTTGGTGTTCCTGAAGGGACCGAAGGGCCCCAACAGCTATGGCATCACTAGCCATGAAAAAGGCAGTTGGCAAGTCGTCGCCCAGTGCTTGAATCAGCTGCTCCATCATTTGATAGCCTGACTCAGTTGAGAACTGACCGACAGCGACAAAGCGCTCCTCATAAAGCCCTTTTTCCGTGAGAAACTGTTGAAAGAATCGTTGACGAGGATCCATCTGAAGCGGCGTCGCATCTGCGGTCTCTTCTTGACCAACCAAGAGTCCGATCTCCTTGTGATGATGCTCAAGAAAATGCTCGAGAGCGGTGATAACAGAATCTTCTAAATCTGTCGTCACGCAAGAATGCCCCAGATAGAGGGTATTGCTATCGACAAAGATCAGGGGTTTGCCGTAGCTTTCTAGATCTTGAATGGTCTTTGGACTGAATTTTCCAAGAGCAATAATGCCGTCTGCCTCCTGAATCAAAGACCAATCGTCCTTGTTAAAGATACGAAAGATCTCATAGCCTAATTCCTGGGCTTGTTTCTCCAAGCCCATGCGAATGGCATAGTAGTAGAGGTCCTCTAATTCTTCTTCGCGCGTGTACCATTCAAAGATGACGATTTTATGAGAATCTTCGACTGGTTGAGGCGCTGTTTTGCGGCTTTTCTTTTGGTAATGCAGGTCCTCAGCGATGCGAAGAATCCGACTGCGCGTGTCTTCACCAACCGATAAGGTCACATCTTGGTTGAGGACGCGAGAGACCGTTGCCTGAGAAACGCCTGCTTTTTCTGCAATGTCTTTAATCGTTGCCATAGTTCATCCTTTATTGCTTACTAGTTCCAGTATACTCTAAATACTAGTAAAAAGAAATAAATATTTACTAAATTTTATGTTTGCTGCGATATTGGCTAGGAGTCAGGTGGCTATAGGCCTTAAAGGCCTTTGAAAAATAGAGGGGATCTGAAAAGCCAACCGAGTAAGCCACGATCTTGATGCTTTCGTCTGTATTGGTCAGTAACTGCTGGGCCCGTTGCATGCGGACCGAGTGCAAGAATTCCTTGGGAGAGATCTGGTGAAACTCCTTAAAAACAGTTGTTAGGTAGGAGCGATGGACATTGAGGTCATCAGCGATCTCTTGAATACTGAGATGTTCTTTAGCGTAATGCGTCTCAATCACATGCTTGCAAGTCAGGTAGAGTTGATAGGTTGGAGATGGGTGGCTCCGATGGATATCGGGTGCCACTTCACTGATAAGAAATAGCAGTTCATAGATCTGAGAGAGAAGGTGGAGTTGGTAGTGCGAGGTCATCTTAGAGTCCTCTGCCTTGTGGACAAGCTGCTCCATAAACAGCCCGATCCGCTCTGTGTCCACCTCTGTTTTCTTTAGAAAACCTTTGGCATGTATGGTTGAAAAGCGCATGAAATCACTCACCTTGGTGCCACTAATCCCAATCCAGTAGTAGGACCAAGGATCTTCCGCGTCTGCCTGGTAGTAGGTCACCATATTTTTAGGGAGAAGGAAGAGATCCCCGGCTTCTAAATGGATTTCATTTTTATTGATGTGAAAGACACCTTTTCCCTTGGTGATAAAATGTAGAACAAAATTGTCTCGAAAGCTAGGACCAATTTCATAATTCTTGGGGCAATCTTCGTAGCCGTAAAAATCAAGGGCTATATCAATGGTGTCGGTTTGGTATTCTGAAAAGACTAACATAGGTAAACCTCCTACCTAACATTTTACCATATAAGCCCAACAAAATTCCATTTTCGGAAGCGTTTACAACGTTTAAAATAAAGACATGTGAAAAAAGAAAAATATTGGAACTGAATATAAAAATACATAGTGATATTTTTAGGGTCCAATGGAGGAAGATATGGTAATTCGTATCGAACAAAATTTGTTCTATGTAGAAAGTAAGGGACTGAGCCTCATCCTTGAAAATCGAGATGGCTACCTGATGCTCAAGCATCTGGGACGTCCGATCCCGTCTTATCATTTTTCCAATACCGTGCATGAAAAAGATCATGCGTTCTCTGGGAATCCAACACCTGACAATCGAACCTTTAGTCTAGATACCCAGCGACAGGTCTTGGGACAGCACGGACTAGGAGATTTTCGAAAACCGTCGATCAAGATTCAACACGGTGTTACTGAGGTGACGGATTTCCTTTATGTCGGAGCCAACATCTATTCTGGTAGTGTCCAGGCGACCGGTCTTCCGAACCCTCACTCAGTAGATCAGGCTGAAACCTTGGCACTGGTCTTTGAAGATGATCAAGCAGCCCTGCGTTTGACCCTCTACTACACCGCCTACAATGATCGGGCAACCATCACTAGCTTCTCAAAGATTGAAAACTTGAGTGATGAAAAGGTTGTAATCCACAAGGCTCTCAGTGTTTTGGCCGATGTCCCAGCCAGTGATTACGATATCATCACTCTGCAAGGAGCCTATGCGAGAGAAAAAACAGTTCGCCGTCAGCAAGTGGAGCAAGGAATCTTCTCCATCAGCTCCAACCGTGGTGCTTCTGGACACGCCCAGACCCCGGCTCTTATTCTTGCCGATCATGAAGTGACAGAAGATGCGGGCTCTGCTCTGGCTTTCCAACTGCTCTACAGTGGAAATTTTGAAGGATTTGTTCAAAAGAATCAACTCAATGAAGTTCGGGTTGGACTGGGGATTAATCCTGAAAACTTCGCTTGGGAATTGGAACCAAATCAGAGTTTTGATACGCCAGTGGCCATGATCACCTACTCCCATAAGGGATTGACCGGTCTCAGTCAAGAGAGCCAAGCATTTGTCCAAAACCATATCATTCCTAGCCAGTTTGCCCATAAAGAACGTCCAATTCTTATCAACAACTGGGAAGCGACCTACTTTGATTTCAAGAAAGACAAATTATTGGAGCTAGCAGACGAAGCTCAAAAAGTGGGGATCGAACTCTTTGTTCTTGATGATGGCTGGTTTGGCAATCGTTATGATGACAATCGGGCCCTTGGTGATTGGACCGTCAATGAAGAAAAATTAGGTGGAAGTCTAGCAGCATTGATCCAAGGCATCCATGACAAGGGACTTCAATTTGGCCTTTGGGTGGAGCCAGAAATGATTTCTGTTGATAGCGACCTCTATCGGGCTCATCCGGACTGGGCTATTCAAGTCCCAGGCTATGAACACACCTATTCACGGAATCAACTGGTCCTCGATTTCGCAAATAAAGAAGTAGTAGCTTATATCAAGCAGGTCTTGGATGACTTGCTTGGAAACCATGAGATCGACTATATCAAATGGGATATGAACCGCAATATCACCAAGCTTGGAAATGGGAAAACCTACCTGGAAACAAAGATGCAATCCCATGCTTATATCTTGGGTCTCTATGAAGTGGTTTCGTACTTAACGGAGAAATACGAGCACATCCTCTTTGAGTCTTGCTCCGGTGGTGGTGGTCGTAATGACCTGGGGATGATGCGTTACTTCCCGCAGGTCTGGGCGAGTGACAATACGGATGCCATGGCCAGACTTCCGATCCAGTATGGATCTAGTTATCTCTATCCAACTATTTCCATGGGCGCTCACGTATCAGCGGTGCCAAATCATCAGATGGGACGGATCACACCACTAGAAACGCGTGGACATGTAGCCATGATGGGAAATCTGGGCTATGAATTGGATCTGACCAGCCTTTCTCAAGAAGAGTTGGATAGGATTGCAGCTCAAGTCGCTCATTATAAAACGATTCGACCAGTTGTTCAGTTCGGAAAACACTACCGCTTGATCAATCCAAGCCAAGGTAGCAATCAAGCAGCCGTCCAGTTCACTTATCAAGATCGCACGGTTGTAACTTATGTACGGGTCTTATCAACGGTTGAGGAGATCGAGCCGACCCTGAAACTCAAAGGATTGGAAGAAGATGCGCTCTATCGCTTAGAAGGGACGGACCAAGTCTATTCAGGAGCTGAGCTCATGTACGCCGGCTTAACCGTCGTTCTTCCTCAGGGAGATTTCCTCACTAAACAATATGTTTTTGTCAAAAAATAAAAGGAGACAGCCAAATGAAATGGTATAAAAAAATCGGACTTCTTGCGACTACAGGCCTAGCCTTGTTTGGGCTCGGTGCTTGCTCCAACGATGGAAAATCTGCGGATGGCACAGTGACCATCGAGTATTTCAACCAGAAAAAAGAAATGACCAAAACCTTGGAAGAAATCGCGCGTGATTTTGAAAAGGAAAATCCAAAGGTTAAGGTCAAAGTTGTCAATGTACCAAACGCTGGTGAGGTGTTGAAGACACGTGTCCTCGCAGGGGATGTGCCAGATGTAGTCAATATTTACCCACAGTCCATTGAATTGCAAGAATGGGCAAAAGCGGGTGTCTTCGAAGATTTGAGCAATAAAGATTATCTCAAACGCGTAAAAAACGGCTACGCTGAAAAATATGCTGTAAACGGAAAAGTCTACAACGTTCCTTTCACAGCCAATGCTTACGGAATCTACTACAACAAAGATAAATTCGAAGAATTGGGCTTGAAGGTTCCTGAAACCTGGGACGAATTTGAACAGTTAGTAAAAGACATCGTTGCCAAAGGACAAACTCCATTTGGGATTGCAGGAGCAGAAGCTTGGACCCTCAATGGTTACAATCAATTGGCCTTTGCGACAGCAGCAGGTGGGGGAAAAGAAGCCAACCAATACCTTCGTTATTCTCAGCCAAATTCCATTAAATTGTCTGATCCGATTATGAAGGATGACATCAAGGTCATGGATATCCTTCGCATTAAAGGTTCGAAGCAAAAGAATTGGGAAGGTGCAGGTTATACAGACGTTATCGGAGCCTTCGCGCGTGGAGATGTCCTCATGACACCAAATGGATCTTGGGCTATCACCGCGATCAATGAACAAAAACCGAAATTTAAGATTGGGACTTTCATGATTCCAGGAAAAGAAAAAGGACAAAGCTTAACCGTTGGTGCGGGAGACTTAGCATGGTCTATCTCAGCTACTACCAAACATCCAAAAGAAGCCAATGCCTTTGTGGAATACATGACCCGTCCAGAAGTCATGCAAAAGTACTATGATGTGGACGGATCTCCAACAGCGATCGAAGGGGTCAAACAAGCAGGAGAGGATTCACCGCTTGCTGGGATGACCAAATATGCCTTTACAGATCGTCACTTGGTCTGGTTGCAACAATACTGGACCAGTGAAGCAGACTTCCATACCTTGACGATGAACTATGTCTTGACAGGTGATAAACAAGGAATGGTCAATGATTTGAATGCCTTCTTTAACCCGATGAAAGCGGATGTGGATTAGGAGTAGAGAGACAATGAAAAAAGTATTACAAAAATATTGGGCATGGGCTTTTGTGGTCATTCCCCTCTTATTACAAGCAATTTTCTTCTATGTGCCAATGTTTCAAGGAGCCTTTTACAGTTTTACCAACTGGACAGGTTTGACCTATAACTACAAATTTGTTGGCTTGAACAACTTTAAGCTCCTCTTTATGGATCCAAAATTCATGAATGCGATTGGCTTTACTGCGATCATCACGATTGCTATGGTAGTTGGTGAGATTGCCCTTGGGATCTTCATTGCGCGTGTCTTGAACTCTAAAATTAAAGGCCAAACCTTCTTCCGTGCTTGGTTCTTCTTCCCAGCTGTGTTGTCTGGTTTGACAGTGGCGTTGATCTTCAAACAAGTCTTCAACTACGGTCTACCAGCGATTGGGAATGCCCTTCATATTGAGTTTCTTCAAACTAGTCTTTTAGGGACTAAGTGGGGAGCTATCTTTGCGGCTGTCTTTGTCCTTCTTTGGCAAGGGGTGGCCATGCCCATCATTATCTTCCTAGCTGGTCTGCAATCTATCCCATCTGAAATTACAGAAGCAGCCAGAATCGATGGTGCGACGAGCAAGCAAGTCTTCTGGAATATTGAATTGCCTTACTTGTTGCCAAGTGTCTCTATGGTCTTTATCCTAGCCCTAAAAGGTGGGCTTACCGCCTTTGACCAAGTCTTTGCCATGACTGGTGGGGGTCCAAACAATGCCACAACCTCACTTGGACTCTTGGTTTATAACTACGCCTTTAAAAACAACCAATTCGGTTATGCCAATGCCATTGCCGTAATCCTGTTCTTCTTGATTGTAGTGATTTCGATCATCCAATTGAGAGTATCTAAGAAATTTGAAATTTAAGAGGAGAAGCACGATGAAACAAGATGAAAGAAAAGCCTTGATTGGCAAATACATTCTATTGATTCTAGGATCGGTTCTGATTTTAGTGCCACTCCTTGCCACCCTCTTTAGTTCCTTCAAACCCACCAAAGATATTGTAGATAATTTCTTTGGATTCCCGACGAATTTCACATGGGACAACTTTAGCCGTCTCTTGTCAGATGGAATCGGAGGCTATTATTGGAACTCTGTCGTCATCACTGTCTTGTCTTTACTTGCAGTAATGATCTTTATCCCCATGGCAGCATACTCCATCGCACGTAATATGAGTAAGAGAAAAGCCTTTACCATCATGTACACCCTCTTGATCCTTGGGATTTTCGTACCTTTCCAAGTCATCATGATTCCGATTACGGTTATGATGAGTAAACTCG
This sequence comes from Streptococcus parasanguinis, assembly GCF_001074805.1. Classification (GTDB taxonomy): domain Bacteria; phylum Bacillota; class Bacilli; order Lactobacillales; family Streptococcaceae; genus Streptococcus; species Streptococcus parasanguinis_A. The sequence continues at coordinate 8,943 of NZ_JUPI01000083.1, forward strand.
GTTTGGCTAACACCTTTGGTTTGATCTTGCTCTACTTGACCTATGCGATTCCACAGACCCTCTTCCTCTATGTCGGCTATATCAAAATCTCTATCCCAGAAAGTCTGGATGAAGCAGCAGAGATCGATGGGGCTAATAAGTTTACAACCTATTTCCGCATCATCTTCCCAATGATGAAACCCATGCATGCGACAACCATGATCATCAATGCCCTTTGGTTCTGGAATGACTTTATGTTGCCACTCCTTGTCTTGAACCGGGATTCCAAAATGTGGACTCTGCCTTTGTTCCAATACAACTACGCAGGCCAATATTTCAACGACTATGGACCAAGCTTTGCCTCTTACGTGGTCGGCATTATCAGTATCACCATTGTCTATCTCTTCTTCCAACGCAATATCATTGCAGGAATGAGCAACGGCGCAGTGAAATAAGATACAAAGGGACGATTCAGCTTGCTGATTTCAATCGTATCCTAGGAAGCAATTCTAAAATAGATAAACTCATGAAAGCCAGGTCCTCAAAGACTTGGCTTTCAAAAAAGAAAGGGAACCATTATGCCAATTCAAAACAAAACCATGTTAATTACTTACTCAGATAGCTTAGGAAATAACCTGAAGGATCTCTATGAAAATCTTGAGAAGCACTTTGGGGATGCAGTAGGTGGGGTTCACCTCTTGCCATTTTTCCCATCAACTGGTGACCGTGGCTTTGCGCCTGTCGACTATGACCAAGTGGATCCAGCCTTTGGAGATTGGGAAGATGTTAAACGCTTAGGCGACAAGTACTATCTTATGTTTGACTTTATGATCAATCACATTTCTCGTCAATCTAAATACTACAAGGACTACCAAGAGAAGCACGACCAAAGTGCCTACAAGGATCTCTTTCTCAACTGGGACAAGTTCTGGCCAGAGAATCGCCCAACTCAAGCAGATGTAGATTTGATTTATAAGCGCAAAGACCGGGCTCCTAAACAAGCCATCACTTTTGCGGATGGGACGACTGAGCATCTCTGGAATACCTTTGGGGAAGAGCAGATTGACCTAGACGTGACCAAGGAAGTGACCATGGATTTTATTCGCAAGACCATCGAACACCTGGCAAGCAATGGCTGTGACCTCATTCGTTTGGACGCCTTTGCCTATGCGGTGAAGAAATTGGACACCAATGATTTCTTCGTGGAGCCAGACATTTGGGATTTGTTGGATAAGGTGCGCGATATGGCGGCAGGCTACGGTGCTGAGCTTCTTCCAGAGATTCATGAGCACTATTCCATCCAATTTAAGATTGCCGATCACGACTATTATGTCTATGACTTCGCACTTCCAATGGTAACCCTCTATACCCTCTATAGTTCAAAAGTGGAGCGTCTTGCCAAGTGGTTGAAGATGAGTCCGATGAAGCAATTCACGACGCTCGATACCCATGATGGGATTGGGGTGGTCGATGTCAAGGATATCTTGACAGATGAAGAGATTGACTATGCTTCAAATGAGCTCTATAAGGTAGGGGCAAATGTTAAACGCAAATATTCCACAGCAGAATACAACAACTTGGACATCTACCAAATCAATTCGACCTACTATTCAGCGCTTGGAGATGACGATCGTAAGTACTTCCTAGCTCGTTTAATTCAAGCTTTTGCACCAGGTATTCCACAAGTTTATTACGTTGGATTCCTAGCTGGGAAGAATGATTTGGAACTCTTAGAAAACACCAAAGAAGGCCGCAATATCAACCGTCATTACTACAGCAATGAAGAAATTGCTCAAGAAGTGGAGCGGCCAGTCGTGCAATCCCTGCTCAAACTCTTTAGCTTCCGGAACAACTCTGCAGCTTTTGATCTAGAAGGAAGCATTGAGGTGGAAACACCAGATGATCATACCATTGTCATCACGCGCCAAAACAAAGACCAGACCGCCACAGCAGTAGCCCGAATCAATCTTGCTGACGGGACTTACCAAGTGACAGAAAATGGTCAAGAAATGGTGTTTTAAAAAAATATGAACGAACTAAAGGATAAGTAAAAAAATGCTTATCCTATTTTTTTATTTTAGATATTGTAACCGTTTACAAAACTATAAAACAATGGTACAATATCTATTGAAAGAAAGGAGGTCGCTTTATGAAAAAAATCATTTATCCATCTGCGGCCCTATTAACGGCTTTTGCTCTATTATCCGTTCAAACAGCAAAAGCAGACACAGCTCAAGCGTCGGATCAAGCTAATGAACCGGCAGCAACAGTAGAAGAGGTGGTGGCTTCTCCAACTCCAGAAACCGCCACAGAAAATCAGGGAGAAGTGGCCGAAACGCCAACTTCAACAGACCGTGCAGTTGTCCCTGCTGCTTCTCCAACGGTAACATCGACAGAGACGGCATCTCCTGAAGTGGAAAAACTGATTGAAAACATGCCACTCAAACAAAAAGTGACCCAAATGATCATGCCGGACTTCCGTAAGTGGCAGGAGGCTAATCAGGAGTCGCCACAGGATCTCACCAAGGTCAATGCTGAAGTAGCAGATGCGATTGATAAATATGATTTTGGAGGCGTCATTTTTTTTGCTGAAAACGTCAAAGAGACCAAGCAGACCCTGGCTCTGACGCAAGATATGCAAAAGGCAGCGATTGAAAACAAAGCCAATAACGGGAAGATTCCGCTATTATTAGCCATCGACCAAGAAGGGGGGATCGTCTACCGCTTGGGGACAGGTACAGCCCTTCCTGGCAATATGGCCATTGGGGCTACCAATGATCCCAAACTAGCGAAAGAAGCCGGTCAAATCATCGGACGTGAACTTTCTGCGCTAGGCTTGAATGTGGACTTCGCTCCGGTTCTAGATACCAATAACAATCCTCAAAATCCTGTGATTGGGCTTCGTTCCTTCTCATCTGACCCAAATCGGGTTGCCTATCTTGGTATTCCGATGATGAAAGGCATTCAGGACTACAATGTGGCTGTAGCAGCCAAGCATTTCCCAGGTCATGGAGATACAGCGGTCGATTCACATACAGGCCTGCCATTGGTGGATAAATCTCTTGCTGAGCTTGAAAAATTGGAACTCCTTCCATTCAAAAAAGCTATGGATGAAGGGGTCGACCTCTTGATGACGGCTCATATCCAATACCCGCAGATTGAAAAAGATCAGGTTGTGTCAAAAGAAACGGGTGAGAAAATCTATGTTCCAGCGACTCTATCTGATGATATTTTAACGGGCTTGGTAAGGAAGAAATACGGCTATAAGGGCGTGATTGTCTCTGATGCCATGGGAATGGATGCTATCGCTAAGAACTTCGGTGAGGTGGAAGCTGTGAAGATGGCCATTAAAGCCGGAGTTGACCTGGTCTTGATGCCAACGACCCTTCGCAGCAAAGCCGATTTGACCAAGATTGATACCATTGTCAATGCAGTGGTAGATGCGGTCCAAACCGGTGACATCTCAGAAGAACGCTTAAATGAGTCGGTTCGTCGGATCCTGACCCTCAAAGAAAAACGTGGGGTCCTGAATTTTGATCCAAGTGTTCGGACGGCTGAAAAAGCAGAAGAAGCAGTCGGATCTACCCTCAACCGTGACTTGGAACGCAAGATTGCAGCAGCAGCGGTGACGGTTGTAAAAAATGAAGACAATACCTTGCCATTTAAGGTGCAAACAGGGGACCATGTCTTACTACTCGGAGCTTTTGAAAATGAAGTCCCAGGACTAAATTTGGGCATGCGTCGCTTAATCGCGGATGGAGTGCTTCCAAAAGATACCTCCTTTGTGGCCAAGAACTTCACTAAGGAATCCACCCTTGATAGTCTAAAAGAAGACCTTGAAAAAGCCACCCATATCGTAGTGATTTCAGAGATCGGTTATGAAGGGCAACTGGATAAAGATTTCTGGCGGACCAAGATTCCAACAGAAATCGTCCATTATGCCAACACCAACCATAAGAAGGCAGCTGTCCTTTCTATCTCTAAACCTTATGATGTAGCCAACTATCCCGCAGCCAAAGCCATTTTAGCAGTCTATGGAAATAAGGGAATGGATCCAACGGAATCCCTCAAACCAGACAATGCATTTGGTCCTAATATTCCTGCAGGAGTGGAAGTCATCTTCAATGGCAAGGAACATCTAGGTACCTTACCGGTTGATATTCCAAAAATTGTAGACGGAAAAATGTCGGAAACAGAGTATGCCTACCGCATTGGTCATGGTCTTTTCTATCCAGCACCTGCTCCATTGCCAACACCAGAAGTCCAAGATCCAACTTCACCAGTCCAAGAACCAACCCATCAGACACAACCAGTAGAGGTTGGTCACACAGGAACACAGGTCCTTGTTAGCAAGCAAGAAAAAGCTAGCCCTCTTGATGGTCCACAAGTTACTCCGATCGCTGTGAAACAAGCCACTGATCAGGCTCCTGTCAGCGTGTCAGCCAGTCCTGCATCATCGGTATTGCCAAAAACCGGTCAAACAGGGAACCTCCTCTCCCTCATGGGTGTCAGCCTCTTAACCTTCCTTGGATCTTTTGTCTATCCAAGAAAGAAACACTAAGAAATGAAGAATCTCAATTGAGTAGTCTCCCAATTGAGATTTTTTGGTAAACTTTTACTAAAATTAACTCGAAATAGCAAGAGTGAAATAGAAGTTATAATCGGAGGAAAAACCTTTGTTATAGCCTTTTTGGACATAAAATAAAAAATTAATAAAATTTTACTAAAAACACTTGAAGTTTTACTTCCGATCAGATATAATACAAGTATAAAAACGTTTACAAAACTAAAGGAGTTTCTCATGACGACAACAATCACATCTCAAGATTTACAAGCAAAATTCCAGGCTGTCTTTGGGGAAAAGGCTGACCACACTTTCTTTTCACCAGGACGGATTAATCTGATCGGTGAACACACTGACTATAATGGTGGGCATGTCTTCCCAGCAGCCATTACACTTGGTACCTACGGAGCTGCAAGAAAGCGTGAGGATAAGGTCTTGCGTTTCTTCTCAGGAAACTTTGAAGACAAGGGGATCATTGAAGTTCCGCTTGAAAATCTCCACTTTGAAAAAGAGCACAACTGGACCAACTATCCAAAAGGCGTGCTCCATTTCTTGCAAGAAGCTGGTCATGTTATTGATAGCGGTATGGATGTCTATGTCTACGGTAATATTCCAAACGGATCTGGTCTTTCTTCTTCAGCTTCCCTTGAGCTCTTGATCGGCGTCATCGCTGAGAAACTATATGATCTTCACTTAGATCGTCTAGATCTAGTCAAGATCGGGAAACAAACCGAAAATCACTTCATCGGAGTTAACTCTGGGATCATGGACCAATTTGCCATCGGTATGGGGGCGGATCAACGGGCCATTTATCTCGATACCAACACCCTAGAGTATGATCTGGTACCGCTGGACCTCAAAGACAATGTCGTGGTCATCATGAATACCAACAAACGCCGGGAATTAGCGGATTCAAAATACAATGAACGTCGTTCAGAATGCGAAACCGCCGTTTCTGAACTCCAAGAAAAATTGGATATCCAAACCTTAGGGGAATTGGATCTCTGGGCTTTTGATGCCTACAGCTACTTGATCAAGGATGAAAATCGCATCAAACGAGCTCGCCATGCTGTACTTGAAAATCAACGGACCCTCCAAGCTCGTAAGGCACTTGAAGCAGGTGATTTAGAAGGCTTTGGCCGTCTCATGAATGCTTCCCACGTATCCTTGGAGCATGACTACGAAGTGACAGGTCTAGAATTAGATACCTTGGTGCATACAGCCTGGGAACAAGAAGGTGTCTTGGGCGCTCGTATGACAGGAGCAGGCTTTGGTGGTTGCGCCATCGCCCTTGTCAACAAAGATAAGGTTGAAGCATTTAAAGAAGTTGTCGGCAAACGCTATGAGGAAGTCGTTGGCTATGCGCCAAGCTTCTACATTGCAGAGGTTGCGGCGGGGACACGGGTACTTGATTAAAAAGGAGATAGGATGACAGAACTGGTATTAGATGCATTTGTCACAGCCGTCATTGCGGCGAGTGACTACGAAGAGATGGATCGGATTTATCTAAAAAATCGCATCATGAGTCGCATTGGAGAAGAAGGGCTAGACGCCCCAGCTCAAAAAGAAGAGTTGATCGCACTCAAAGATCAGCTGGTAGAGATCGCTGTTGCAAATAGCAAGATCCAGGATAGTATGGCCGCAAAAGACAGTTTGGGTGCGGAGTTGATGGATTGGATCACCCCTAGTCCTAGTCAAGTCAACCATCGCTTTTGGGAGACCTACCGTCAGTCCAAGGAAGACGCGATTGCGGATTTCTATGCCCTCTCTAAGCGCAATGATTACATCAAGGTCAAAGCCATTGCGCAAAATATTGCCTTTGAGACACAAACTCCCTACGGTTCTCTTGAAATCACCATCAATCTGTCAAAACCTGAAAAAGATCCTAAAGACATTGCAGCGGCCAAGCTTGCCAAAGCCAGTCATTATCCAGCCTGCCAATTGTGCTTTGAAAATGAAGGCTATCAAGGTCGCCTAGACCATCCAGCCCGGGCCAATCATCGGATTATCCGTTTTGACATGGACGGTCATGACTGGGGCTTTCAGTATTCCCCTTATGCCTACTTCAATGAACACTGCATTTTCCTCGATAGCCAGCATGTTCCTATGGCCATTAGCCGCAAGACCTTTGAGCGACTCTTGACCATTGTCGAGACTTTCCCAGGCTATTTTGCAGGGTCCAATGCAGACCTGCCCATTGTAGGGGGATCCATCCTGACTCATGACCATTACCAAGGCGGACGCCATACCTTCCCTATGGAGCTAGCTCCTGTTGAGGAAAGCTTTAGCGTTGAGGGATTTGAGGCTGTATCGGTAGGAATTGTCAATTGGCCCATGTCGGTTCTCCGCTTGCAATCGGACAACAAGGCGCAATTGATTGACCTGGCAGACCATATACTCACAGCCTGGCGAGGCTACTCGGATCCAGCCGTTCAAGTCTTAGCAGCATCCGACGGTCAGCCCCACCATACCATTACCCCCATTGCACGGATTCGTGATGGGCATTATGAATTGGACTTGGTTCTCCGTGACAACCAAACCTCACCAGAGCATCCAGATGGCATTTATCACCCACATGCGGATGTGCAACACATCAAAAAAGAAAATATCGGCCTGATCGAAGTCATGGGCTTGGCCATTTTGCCACCTCGCCTCAAGGAAGAGCTCAAGCAGGTTCAAGACTATTTGATTGGACGTGAGAATACTGTGGCGACCTACCACCAGCCTTGGGCAGATGATTTGAAAGCCACTCACCCAGCCATCACAGACGAAGCAGAGGCAGAAGCCCTTGTCCGTGAATCAGTTGGCCAGATCTTTGCGCGTGTGCTCGAAGATGCTGGTGTCTACAAGAGAACAGCAGAAGGACAAGCTGCCTTTAGACGCTTTGTTGCGACACTTTAAGTGTGGAGAAGTGGCAGAAATTTGGTACAATAAGAGAGAAGACAAGAAGCGAAAGGAAAACAAATGGCAATACTCGTACTCGGAGGAGCTGGCTATATCGGTTCCCACATGGTCGACCGTTTGGTCAATGAAGGACAGGAAAAAGTCGTCGTGGTCGATAGCCTGGTCACAGGCCACCGTGCAGCGGTGCATCCAGATGCCGTCTTTTACCAAGGAGACCTGGCGGATCAAGACTTTATGCGCAATGTTTTTAAGGAACATGCAGATATCGATGCGGTCATCCACTTTGCTGCCTACTCACTGGTCGCTGAATCCATGGCCGATCCATTGAAATATTTTGATAACAATACAGCAGGCATGGTCAAGCTCTTGGAAGTCATGCATGAATGTGGAGTGCACTACATCGTCTTTTCTTCAACTGCTGCCACCTACGGCATTCCAGAAGAAATTCCGATTCTTGAAACCACTCCACAAAAACCAATCAATCCTTATGGCGAAAGCAAGCTCATGATGGAAACCATTATGCGCTGGGCCGATCAAGCCTACGGGATCAAGTACGTGCCCCTTCGTTACTTTAATGTTGCGGGTGCTAAGCCAGATGGATCCATCGGAGAAGACCATGGACCAGAGACCCATCTCTTGCCGATCGTCTTACAAGTAGCCCAAGGCAAACGCGAGAAGATCTCTATTTTTGGAGATGACTACAAGACACCAGATGGGACCAATGTTCGGGACTACGTCCATCCATTTGACTTGGCAGATGCCCATCTTTTAGCAGTGGAGTATCTGCGTAATGGCAACCCTTCTACCGCCTTTAATCTGGGCTCATCGACAGGATTCTCTAATCTTCAAATCGTTGAAGCGGCCCGCAAGGTGACGGGTCATCCGATCCCACTTGAGCTGGCCGATCGCAGACCAGGAGATCCAGATACCCTGATCGCATCCTCTGAGAAGGCGCGTGCCATCCTCGGCTGGCAACCCAAATTTGACAATATCGAAACCATCATCCAAACAGCCTGGGCTTGGCATTCCAGCCACCCAGATGGCTACAATGATCGATAAGGAGGGACTGCGGACATCATTTTTGAGACTTTTCTAATAACATTTAAAACGACAGTTGATCTTGCTAAATGACTCGTTTCAAACGTCAGTCATTTCCTTAACCATCATAAAAAGTGAGGTATTCAAAATGAATAAAACCACAAAAATGTTAGCCGTCTTCTTGACAGCGGGTCTTCTTTTAGCTGGTTGCGCACAAAAAGAGACTACAAAATCTACTAGTCCATCGTCTACTAAAGCAACTAGTAAAGCAACAAGCAAATCATCCGCTAAAGAGAAGACAAAAGAGTCATCAACTGATGAAAGCAAAAAAGAAGATGCACTAGCAGGTGCACAAAAAACCGTTCTCGAAACGAGTGATGAAGCAGGTAAGTCAACTATTACATTGTATTACAAGGGAGATACCTTGTTATTACAAGAAAAAGTTGATGATTACGACGTCTCAAAAGTTCCTGGTGAGAACCCTCTTGAAACCATGAAAGAAGCCGTTGCTAAGAGCCAAGAAAAATTCAAAGATCTGATGGGCCATGGATTTGAACTAACATCAGAATACAAAGACGGAATCTTTTATATCCGCAATACCATTGATTACACAAAAATCGATTTTAATAAATTAAAAGAAATCGTACCAGGATTTAATCCCCTAGATGACAAAACAGTCAGTTATTCAGTAACGAAAGACAGTCTTATCAAAGGCGGAATGGTCGAAAAATAAACAAAATGGAGAGTAGCTCAGTTTGTTGCTCTCTTTTTGTTTTCGTATGAATTCATGGCCATATTTTGTAGAATAGGATTTAAGGAAAAGAGTATTTAAATGAGTGATATCTTTTTAGAGAGTGCAAATCATGATTTGCATTTGTATGAATAAAATCTTTAGTTGAGTGATTACAGTTAAGAAGTCCACTGACGAGTAGGAAGTATTGAGAAGATCAATCCAGTTTACTTATGCACTGATCAAACGATTCATCCCTTTTGAAATTAAAGATGTAATAGAAGGGGTTGGAAGAAATACAATTAAATATAAAAAAGAGGCTGGGACAAAAGTCCTAGCCTCTCAATTGTTTTTGGATTGTCGAGCAAGACGCAG
>NZ_JUPI01000084.1 GCF_001074805.1 Streptococcus parasanguinis
TGTCCCTTTGGCTTCCACCACACCTGTATAGGCTGGGTTCTCTGGTTGAACAGGGGCTTCGCCAACATGGCCTTCTTCTTGTGTCCCCTTAGCCGTTACAACTGGAGAAGGGCTGGGTTGAGGGGTTGGTTGGGCATCTTCTTTTGTCCCAACAGCAAGAATTTGTGAAACTGGTTCTTTAGTGACCTTGCTTTCAACGACTCTACGAACTTCTTGTCCATCTACCACACTCACTTCTGTCAATAGGGTCCGCTCCCCATTTTGACCAGCAGTCAGCACCTTGGTTTGCCCTTTAGGTAATGTAGGATCAGCTTGTTTGACAGTTTCAAATGGCACAGGCTCAGTAGAGACTTCCAGGCTTGGTTTTTCAACTTGAGGAAAGGCTGGAGCGACTTCTGGGGTTACACGCGCTTGTGCTTCCACTTGTGGAATCCCTGTACTTGTTTTGATCGTTCCTTCTACAGAAGGTTTCGTTTCCTGCATAGCCTTTGGCTCTTGTAAGCTCGTCTTTTGGACTGACGGGTAGCGCAGATAGCCAACATAGTCATAGCCGTCAATTTGAATCACACCATTTGCAAGATCTTTGCTCGATGCGATCGCAAGATCCTGATTATAGGCGCGCAAAACTTGATTTTGTAGGGCTGCGACTTCAACTGGAAGTAGAAGACTTTGTCCCATGGCTCCAATCAAAAGGACGCCCATGACCTTCTTCCGGTGCTTTTTAGAGAGTAAGAGGACCGCAAAGGAAGCAGTGGCTAGACTTAGCCCAAAAAGGGCGACTTCCTGATTTCCTGTTTGAGGAAGAACCGACTGAATTGCTTCCTTCTTCTTATAGACGAGATAGAAAGTATCTTCATTTTGATACTCTTCAGGGATTGCATGAATCACCTGTGCTTTTTCTTCAGCGGTCAGCTCTTCTTCTGTCACATATCCTAAGTGCACATGATCAGGTAGGGTCACCTGATCTGCTTGGACAGGACGAGCTCCTAACAAGCTTCCTCCTAATAAAAAGGCTCCAATGGCTACCGGACCAACACCGACAGATAATTTTCGAATCGAATATTTGGTCATTTTTTCAAACGTTTGTTTCGCTTTTTTCATCCTAAAATTCCTATATAGTAATATTTAACCCTCGAGCAGGGACCTGATTATTATTAGAGAGGCTGGGATCCTTTCCAGAAATAAGAACCTTCCCGGGATTTTTTACCTTTACCTATCTTATCTTTTTTCTTCTATTTTAGCAAGCTCTAAAACTCAAAAATATAAACGGTTTTCTTTATAGGAAGAAAGCAACACAAAAAAACGCCTCGAAAGGCGTTTGTATTATAGATCTATTTATAAGGATTGGTACAAATCATTGTATCGTTGACTAGCCGTATCCCATGAGAAGTCACGCGTCATAGCTTGCTCTTGGAGACCATACCAAGCCTGTTTGTCATTGTAGTAGACAGCCAAGGCTTCATCAACTGCCCAGTTAAACCAATAGCCAGACAAATTATTGAAACTAAAGCCTGTTCCACTTCCATCAATAGCATTAAACGGTTGGACCGTATCTCGAAGTCCGCCGACTTCATGCACCAGAGGAAGGGTTCCATAACGCATGGCCATCATTTGAGAAAGGCCACATGGTTCAAAGCGGCTTGGCATCAAGAAGACATCCGACGCTGCATAGATTTCTTGAGCCAATTGGACATCAAATGTGATATTCGCTGAAAGTTTATCTGGGTAGGCTTGACCAAACCAAGCAAAGGCATTTTCAAATCCAGGATCTCCTGTACCGAGCAAGACAATCTGAATATCCTTTTGCAAGAGTTGATGCAACTCTTCTACCACAACGTCAAAGCCTTTTTGGCGTGTCAAACGAGAGACGATCCCAAACAAAGGTACATCATCGCGGACGGGTAGACCGACACGTTCTTGAAGAGCTCGTTTACTAGCTGCTTTACCTGAAAGATCTGAGAGACTGAAGTGATGAGTCAAGAGTGGATCCGTTTCAGGATTATACAGATCCGCATCAATCCCGTTAACAATACCGGTCACCTTGCCAGACTCCATCCGAAGGATCTGATCCAAGCCACAACCATATTCAGCAGTCATAATCTCTTGCGCATAGCTAGGAGAAACGGTTGTTACACGGTCAGCATATAGAATACCAGCTTTCATCCAGTTCAGGCAATCATTCCACCGAAGCGTTCCATCTGCATAGCGTTCAAATCCCACTCCGAATAGATCCCATAACATTCCTGGGTCAAACTGACCTTGGAATTCCAAATTATGGATGGTCAATACTGTCTTAATCCCATGATAAGCTTGAATCCAACGGTATTTCTCCTTCAGCAAGAAAGGAATCATCGCCGTATGGTAATCATGGGCATGAAGAACATCTGGAATGAAGTCAACCCGTTCCATCGTTTCTAAGGCCGCAAGCTGGAAGAAGGCAAAGCGTTCGCCATCATCAAAGTCACCATACACATGGCCTCTAAAGAAATAGTGTTGGTTATCAATAAAGTAAAAGGTGACGCCATCGCGCACAATGCGTTTCACACCCACATATTGACTTCTCCAGCCAACTTTGGTCTCAAAATGCAAGACATCTTCGATTTGATCCCCAAATTTTGCCTCTACCATATCATAGTATGGGAGGATCACGCGCACATCATGACCACTTTTAGCTAAGGATTTAGGAAGAGCGCCAATGACGTCTCCCAACCCCCCTGTTTTAGAAAACGGTGCTCCTTCAGCTGCAACAAATAAAAGTTTCATTAGACAATATCCTCTGTAACAATCGTTCCTTTTTTAACCACGACAGGTGCTTCTTCTGTCCCACGAATCGTCACACCAGCAGCCACTTCAACACCCTTATCCAGAATGGCATGTTCGACGATTGCATTTTCATGAATGACAACACCAGGGAAGAGAAGGCTACTGCGGACCTCTGAACCTTGATGAAGGTGTACCCGACGTGAAACAATGGAACGTTCAACGGTTCCTTCTACAATACTACCCGAAGCAAATTGAGACGTTTTAATATGTGATGTCTTGGAATAATACGTTGGTTCTTCATTCTTCACTTTCGTATACACCTTTTGGTTTGGTGAAAAGAGCTTCATGAATTTTTGGTTTTCCAACATATCCAAGTTTGCCTGGTAGTAGGATTCCACTGAATGAATATTGGCAAGGTAGCCTGTATATTCAAAGGCAAAAGCATTGTATTCCACTGCCAAATCACGCAAGATATAGCGCAATTTTTGTGGGTATTCTTTCTTGGCTTCTTCTTCAATTTTTTCAATCAACCAAGGAGTGTCCACAATAAAGACATCTGTTGACATGTTGTAGACTTCGTCAGGATCCTTGCCATCAAAAAGTCTTTGCTCTGTAACATGGTCTGTTTCATCAATTTTCAAGACAGCATTGACTTCAGAGATATTTTGAAGATGCAACTTTTTGTAAACAACTGTAATCGGACGGTCAACGCTATTATGCAAGTGGAAAACTTGATTGAGGTCAATATTCATCAAAACATCACAGTTTAAAGCAACTGTTTGGTTGGAACCAGACCGTTTCAAATAGGTCAATAATTGTTGGTAGTATTCTGGCCCTACCGTTGTATTTTCAACTGGAGTATTATAGATTCCGAGGTAATAGTGGCTCAATAAAGTAGACAAGCCCCACTCACGACCTGAACGAATATGGTCAAAGACCGAACTAATATTTTCTTGTTGGAAAATCCCAAAAACACTACGAATACCAGCATTCGCAAGACTAGACAACGGGAAGTCAATCAAGCGGTATTTCCCATCAAACGGTAGGGAGGCTACCGGACGATGGCTGGTCAAAGTGGACATATCATGATACCCAACTGTATTTCCTAAAATGGCTGAATATTTATCAATCTTCATCTGTTGCTACCCCCACTTTTTCATTGTAACCGACAACTTGTACTTCCTCTGTTCCATCAATCACGACACCTTCTGCAATGATTGCACCTTCTCCGATAATCGCGCGTTTCACGACAGCTCCTTTACCGATAATGGCATTGCTCATCACGACAGCATCTTCAACAACTGCTCCTTCACGAACTTGAGCTTCTGTTGATAAGATGGAGTGTTTGACTGTACCGTCTACCGAACAACCGTCGACGACAAGAGAATCTTCGATGTGACCATGTTCTCCAAAGAAGTTTGGTGGTGAAATAAGGTTGCGTGAATAGATTTTCCAGTGACGATCGCGACTATCCAAGGCATTATTTGGATCGATATATTCCATATTGGCTTCCCAAAGAGACTCAATCGTACCAACGTCTTTCCAATAACCATTGAATTCATAAGCATAAACACTTTCGCCTGATTCTAGATACGTTGGAATGACATTTTTACCGAAGTCTGACATATCGATATCACTCTTTTCAGCAGCAACCAACATATTGCGCAGACGAGCCCAGTCAAAGATGTAAATCCCCATGGAAGCCTTAGTTGATTTTGGTTCAGCTGGTTTTTCTTCAAATTCGACAATCCGATTATTGGCATCTGTATTCATGATTCCAAAACGGCTTGCTTCCTTCAAAGGTACATCTAGGACTGCAACGGTCAAACTTGCGTTATTATCCTTGTGCGCTTGAAGCATGTCATCGTAATCCATCTTGTAAATGTGGTCCCCAGATAGAATCAAGACATATTCCGGATTGATGCTATCGATATAGTCGATGTTTTGAAGAATCGCATGGCTAGTTCCTTCAAACCAACGATTTCCTTCACTAGCTGAATAAGGTTGGAGAATAGACACACCCGTATTGATTCCATCCAAGCCCCAGCTGGAACCATTCCCAATATGGCTGTTAAGGGCAAGTGGTTGATACTGTGTAATCACACCAACATTGTGAATTCCTGAGTTGGCACAGTTTGAGAGAGCAAAATCGATAATCCGATAGCGCCCACCAAATTGAACCGCAGGTTTCGCGATGTTTTTGGTTAATTTTCCAAGACGTGTTCCTTGCCCTCCGGCAAGAATTAAAGCGAGCATTTCATTCTTCATTGACTACTTCCTCTTTTTAAAGCTTGGACTCCCTTAGAGTCAACCGATCGTCATTTTTTATCTGATGTTTTAGATTTCGTTTTGCGAACCTTCCGTTTCACCTTCCAAATGCTAGCCCCTAAAGCCGGCAAAGTAAAGGTCAAAGTTTGTTCATAATCCTTCCACAGTCCATCTTGAGACTGAACTGTCGGATTGTGCTCTCTCCAGACACCTCCCCATTCTTCTAATTCTGTATTCCAAATTTCTTCATAGACCGCTGATACAGGCACACCAATCGTAAAGTCCTTGCGTTCTACTGGTGACATATTGAAGACGCAAACCAAAAGATCGCCTTTACGATTTTTCCGGATCATAGACAAGACGCTCTGATCCCGGTTATCTGCATCAATAATCTCTAAGCCATCAAAGCTATCATCAATCTCCCACAATTCCTTGTGTTCTTTGTAGAAATGATTGAGCTGAGAAGTGAAACGACGCATCTTAGCATTCATTTCATCCTCTAAATTGCCCCATTCCAGTTGCTCTTCTGACTTCCATTCCAAAAATTGACCAAATTCTGAACCCATAAAGAGTAATTTCTTACCTGGATGGCAAATCTGATAGGTCAAGAGGTTACGGAGTCCAGCAAATTGATTGTACCGATCTCCCCACATCTTATGCATCAAACTCTTCTTACCATGCACCACTTCATCGTGTGAAAATGGTAGTAAGAAGTTTTCAGAAAATGCATACATGAAACTAAAGGTTACCAGGTTAAAGTCAAATTTCCGGTAGATGGGATCTTCTTCGTAGAATCGAAGGATATCATTCATCCAACCCATATTCCATTTATAGTCAAAGCCAAGTCCACCTTCTTCTTCAGGACCCGTGATCTTTTGACCAGCAGAACTTTCTTCTGCAATCATCATGACATCTGGATGTTCGTTCTTGATAATCGCATTCAACCGTCTAAGGAAATGAACGCCTTCGTAGTTGAGGTTTCCACCATCAATATTTGGTGTCCATGGACCGCTATCGTAGTCAAGATAGAGCATATTGCTCACAGCATCGACCCGAATCCCATCTAAATGATAGGTATCAATCCAAAACTTCAAACTAGAAATCAAGAATGACTGGACTTGATTCTTCCCTAAATCGAAGTTCAAGGCTCCCCATCCGTAGTTATGGGCACGATGTTCATCCTGGTATTCAAAGGTTGGTGTTCCATCATAATAAGCCAAGGCATCATCATTGATAATGAAATGTCCTGGTACCCAATCCACGATCACTCCGATATTGTTGAGGTGGCATTCTTCCACGAAGTCTTGAAACTCTTCTGGGCTACCATAAGTCTGCTCGAGTGCAAAATATCCCATGAGCTGATAGCCCCAACTCAAGCCCAATGGATGGGCCATCACTGGCATAAATTCCACGTGGGTGTAGTTCATCTCCACCAAATATGGAATCAATTCTTCTTTTAGTTGTTTGAAGGTATAGGAACTGTGATCCTCATTACGTTTCCACGATCCTGCGTGAACCTCATAAATATTAACAGGTCGTTCCTTAAAACCAAATTTTTTACGGCGTGCTCTCCAAAGACCGTCTTTCCAGTTCTTTTCCGGAATGGTCTTAATGATAGACCCTGTATTGGGTCGTTTTTCCATCCATAACGCTAGAGGATCAATTTTTTGAACCTGATGACCATTATTTCGTGTCACCAAATATTTGTATATATCTCCCTCTTTTGCATCTGAACAGAAAACTTCCCAGACGCCTCCTTCATTACGAACCATTGGAATTTTCCGTGCTTCCCAATCAGTAAAGTCACCAATCAGATCGACCGCCTGGGCATTGGGAGCCCAAACACGGAAGGCATACCCTTCTTGTTCTCCCCTTGTTTCCTTGTGAGCACCTAAATACTCTTGAAGCTGGAAATTATCCCCTCTTCCAAATGTCCATAAGTCTGTGCTTCTATCCATATACTCACCTCTTTTATTTTTTGAAAGCGTTTTCTAATTGTTTTTATTTTACTATAAAATCAATTAATTTTCAAGTTGATTCCAGGAAAATCATGTAAATTTATCAGGAAAAGTTCTTTCATTTTCTTTTCCGAACCTTTTACTGCATTCCTTCGCTTTCCTCCTGCCCTTACTTACGATTATACTACATATCTAAGGAAATTTAAACAAAAAACCGAACATTTTAGTCAATGTTTTTATTACTAACTAGTTTATTACGAATAAAATGAACATTTTTATAAAAAAAGTAAAAAAACAAAAAAAATACTAAGACAGATATGTCTTAGTATTTGATTCATTCTTAGTCTACGTTCACGTATTCTTTAGAAAGTTCAAGCACTTCTTCCATGGTTGAACATTCAGTCAGAGCACGGTTAGCGTATTCTTGCATTTTAGCTGTATCCAATTTCTTCATCAAGCTACGTGTACGAAGAACAGATGTCGCTGACATGGAGAACTCATCCAAGCCCATTCCGACAAGGAGTGGAACAGCTGTTTGGTCACCGGCCATTTCACCACACATACCAGCCCATTTACCTTCTGCGTGAGCTGCCTTGATCACATTATTGATCAAACGAAGGATTGATGGGTTATATGGTTGGTAAAGGTATGAAACTTGTTCGTTCATACGGTCAGCAGCCATTGTGTATTGGATCAAGTCGTTTGTACCAATTGAGAAGAAATCAACTTCTTTAGCAAATTGATCAGCTAGCATTGCAGCAGCTGGGATTTCAATCATGATCCCTACTTGGATATCGTCTGCAACGGCAACACCTTCAGCAAGCAATTTAGCTTTTTCTTCTTCAAGAATACCTTTAGCCATACGGAACTCCGTCAACAAAGCAACCATTGGGAACATGATCCGCAATTTACCGTGAACAGATGCACGAAGCAAGGCACGCAATTGTGTACGGAACATTTGATTACCAGTTTCAGAGATAGAAATACGCAAAGCACGGTAACCCAAGAATGGGTTCATTTCTTTAGGAAGATCGAAGTAAGGGAGTTCTTTATCCCCACCGATATCCATTGTACGAACGACAACAGGTTTACCGTTCATACCTTCAAGAACTGCTTTGTAAGCTTCATATTGGTCATCTTCAGTTGGGAAGTCTTGAGAATCCATATACAAGAATTCTGTACGATAGAGACCAACAGCTTCTGCACCATTATCATTTACACCTTCAACATCTTTAGGTGTACCGATGTTAGCAGCCAATTCGAAATGTTTTCCATCAGCAGTAACTGTTTGAGCATCTTTAAGGAGAGCCCATTCAGCTTTTTGTTTAGCGTAAGCTTCACCAGCCGCTTTGAAGGTTGCGATTTGTTCCTCAGTTGGGTTGATCACTACTTCACCAGTAATACCTGAAACAGCCAAAACATCACCATCTTTGACAAGTTCTGTGATGTTATTTGTTCCAAGAACGGCTGCGATTTCAAGTGTACGCGCCATGATAGCTGAGTGACTTGTACGTCCACCAATGTTAGTAACAAAGGCTTTTACGTACTTTTTGTTCAACTGAGCTGTATCAGATGGTGTCAAGTCATGCGCTACCACGATTGCTTCTTCATTGATAGAAGCAGGGTTTGGCAATTTCTTACCAAGCAAGTTGGCAAGGACACGTTTGGTAACATCGCGAATGTCTGCTGCACGTTCTTGCATGTAAGGATTGTCTTCCATTCCTTCAAAGATTGCAATGAACATGTCAGTGACTTCTTTCAAGCCAGCCTCTGCATTGATTTTTTTCGTACGAATCGTTTCTTTGATCTGACCAATCATTTCAGGGTCAGCGAGAACCATCATATGCGCATCAAAAACTTGCGCTGCTTCTTCACCAAGGCTTGCTACTGCATTCTCCCGAATAAGAGAAAGCTCGTTTTGTGAAGCTTCAAGAGCTGCATCCAAACGAGCTTCTTCTGCACTTGTATCTTCGACTGAAACAGTCTCAAATGATAAGTCTGGTTGAATGAGCAAATATGCCTTAGCAACGGCAACACCGTCAGATGCTGCAATTCCTTTTAGCATTTTTGTCATATTTTTAAGCCAATCCTTCTTTAGTCATTGTTTCTGAGATAGCTGCGATCGCATCATCAGCGTCAGCACCTTCAGCAGAAATTACAACGTCAGCACCTTGACCAACACCAAGGCTCATAACACCCATGATTGATTTCAAGTTAACTGATTTACCTTTGTATTCAAGAGTGATGTCTGATGCAAATTTGCTAGCAGTTTGAACCAACAAAGTTGCTGGACGTGCGTGGATACCTGTTTCTGCCACGATGTGGAAATCTTTAGAAGCCATAATTGGACTCTCCTTTTAAAAAATAGTTTTTAAGTTACCTTTTGATAACCCTTACAATTTGGTATTATATCATCTTTTGAAATTTTTTTCAAGATTTTTATCACTGACTTACAGAAAAAGACTGCGAAAAATCCCAATTTAGATACATTCTAAGAAGCTACTGAAGAATGGAGAACAAATCTTTTCAATTTTCTACTATATTATAAGTAACATTTTCCTCCGCTTTCAAATAAAAAGAAGCAAGTGTACCACAGGATATTGATTCACCAAAAAATTATAACTAATTAAAGATGCTTTAAAGCCTATTCCTATCCCATTTCTTGGAATTTTTCAATTTCCGTTCACCACAATATATTGTGTTTTAAAAACCCCATTTCATATCTTTGCACAATATTTAGTTTTATTTTGTTGACAAGTTGCTGGATTTTGTTTATACTGTTTACAGATTTATATTTCGATAGGAGAACGAAAAAGAAATGGTAACCATTTATTCAAAAAATAATTGTGTTCAGTGCAAAATGACCAAACGATTCCTCGATAGCAATCACGTGGAATACCGCGAAATTAACTTAGATGAACAGCCAGAATTTGTAGAGCATGTTAAGAACCTTGGCTTCAATGCTGCTCCAGTTATTCAAACACCGGATGAAGTATTTTCTGGTTTTCAACCAGCTAAGTTGAAGAAACTTTCTTAATAAACACAGTATTTTGCTTAAATAGGGTCTAGCGTTAGCAACCTAACACTAGACTTTTTACTTGTAAAGAGAGGACTTCTCCTCTTCATTTTTTTGAACTAGAAAAGGATTATTATGGGATTAAAATCTCTTGAAGATGTGACGTATTTTCGTCTTAACAATGAAATCAACCGTCCAGTAAACGGCCAAATCATGCTTCATAAAGATAAAGAAGCTTTAGATGCTTTCTTTAAAGAAAATGTTGTACCAAATACTAAAGCCTTTGACTCGATTACAGACAAGATTCAGTACCTTCTCGAGCACAATTACATTGAGAGAGCTTTTATCGAGAAATATCGTCCTGAATTTTTAGAGGAATTGGCCCAATTTATCAAAGACCAAAACTTCCAATTCAAGTCCTTCATGGCGGCTTATAAATTCTATAACCAATACGCTCTGAAAACAAACGATGGAGAATATTATCTTGAAAGTATGGAAGACCGCGTCTTCTTTAATGCTCTTTATTTTGCGGATGGAAATGAAGCTATCGCACTAGACATTGCAAACGAAATCATCCACCAACGTTACCAACCAGCTACTCCTTCATTCTTAAATGCTGGACGTGCCCGCCGCGGCGAATTGGTTTCTTGTTTCTTGATCCAAGTAACTGATGACATGAATGCGATTGGACGCTCTATTAACTCTGCCCTTCAACTTTCTCGTATCGGTGGTGGGGTTGGGATCTCCCTCAGCAATCTTCGCGAAGCTGGAGCACCGATCAAGGGCTATGAAGGAGCCGCTTCTGGGGTCGTTCCAGTTATGAAACTCTTCGAAGATAGCTTCTCTTACTCGAACCAATTGGGACAACGCCAAGGGGCTGGGGTGGTTTACCTCAATGTCTTCCACCCAGATATCATCGCCTTCCTTTCAACTAAGAAAGAAAACGCCGATGAAAAAGTTCGGGTTAAGACTCTTTCACTTGGCGTCGTCGTACCAGACAAGTTCTACGAGTTGGCTCGTAAGAATGAAGAAATGTATCTCTTCAGCCCATACTCTGTAGAGCGTGAATACGGAGTGCCATTCAACTACATCGATATCACTGAAAAATACGATGAGTTGGTTGCTAATCCAAACATCCGCAAGACAAAAATCAAGGCCCGTGATTTGGAAACTGAAATTTCAAAATTGCAACAAGAATCTGGCTACCCATATGTAGTTAACATCGATACTGCTAACCGGGCAAATCCAGTTGATGGGAAAATCATCATGAGTAACTTGTGTTCAGAGATCCTCCAGGTTCAAGAGCCAAGCTTGATCAACGATGCCCAAGAATTTGTCCAAATGGGAACAGACGTCTCCTGTAACCTTGGTTCCACCAACGTGGTTAACATGATGACTTCACCTGATTTTGGACGTTCTATTCGTGCCATGGTCCGTGCTTTGACCTTCGTCACTGATAGTTCTCATATCGTCGCTGTTCCTACTATCGACCACGGAAATAGCCTTGCGCATACCTTTGGTCTTGGAGCCATGGGACTTCATAGCTACCTTGCGCAACAATTGATTGAATATGGATCACTTGAATCTGTTGAGTTTACGAGCATCTACTTCATGCTCATGAACTACTGGACTCTCGTAGAATCAAACAATATCGCACGTGAACGAGGCATTACCTTCCACAACTTTGAAAAATCAGACTATGCCAACGGTAGCTACTTTGATAAGTACACGACTGGAGAATTTGTACCAAAATCTGATCGCGTCAAAGAACTCTTTAAAGATATTTTCATCCCTAGTGCAGAAGACTGGGCAGAATTGCGTGCGAAGGTTCAAGCAGATGGTCTTTACCACCAAAATCGCTTGGCTGTTGCACCAAATGGTTCTATCAGCTACATCAATGACGTCTCTGCTTCTATCCACCCAATCACACAACGGATTGAAGAACGCCAAGAGAAGAAAATCGGGAAGATCTACTACCCTGCAGCTGGATTGTCAACAGATACCATTCCATACTACACTTCTGCCTACGACATGGATATGCGCAAAGTCATCGATGTCTATGCTGCCGCAACTGAGCACGTAGACCAAGGTCTTTCACTGACCCTCTTTATGCGCAGTGACATTCCAAAAGGTCTTTACGAATGGAAAACTGAAAACAAACAAACCACTCGTGACTTATCTATCCTTCGTAACTACGCCTTTAACAAGGGTATCAAGTCTATCTACTATGTCCGTACCTTTACAGATGATGGTGGAGAAGTTGGTGCCAACCAATGTGAAAGCTGTGTCATCTAAGACACTCAGATCCATTGCTACCAAAAAGTCGGTTCGCCGACTTTTTGTGCGGTATTCTAACAATTGTGTTAAAATAATAATGATTGTATGATCGAATGAATTAGAAAAAGAAAGAGATTTCAAATGGAAACTTACTACAAAGCCATTAACTGGAATGCCATCGAGGATGTCATCGATAAATCTACTTGGGAAAAACTAACCGAACAATTTTGGTTGGATACACGTATTCCTTTGTCAAACGACTTGGATGACTGGAGAAAGTTGTCTAATAAAGAAAAAGACCTAGTTGGTAAAGTCTTTGGTGGATTGACGCTCTTGGATACCATGCAGTCTGAAACGGGTGTGCAAGCTCTTCGTGCAGATATTCGTACGCCTCATGAAGAAGCCGTCTTTAACAACATCCAATTTATGGAATCTGTCCACGCTAAGTCTTACTCTTCTATCTTTTCGACCTTGAATACCAAGTCAGAAATCGAAGAGATTTTCGAATGGACCAATACCAATCCTTTCCTTCAAAAGAAGGCAGAAATCATCAATGAAATCTACCTCAATGGTACTCCTCTAGAAAAGAAAGTAGCCAGCGTCTTTCTTGAAACCTTCCTCTTCTACTCTGGTTTCTTCACACCGCTCTATTATCTTGGAAACAACAAGTTGGCCAACGTGGCTGAGATCATCAAGTTGATCATTCGGGACGAATCAGTTCACGGAACCTATATCGGCTATAAATTCCAACTCGGATTTAACGAATTACCAGAAGACGAACAAGAAAAACTCAAAGAATGGATGTATGACTTACTCTACACCCTCTATGAAAACGAAGAAGGCTACACAGAGAGCCTCTATGACGGTGTTGGCTGGACAGAGGAAGTCAAGACTTTCCTTCGTTACAACGCTAATAAAGCCCTCATGAACTTGGGACAAGATCCGCTCTTCCCTGACTCAGCAGATGATGTTAACCCAATCGTCATGAACGGGATCTCAACCGGAACATCCAATCACGACTTCTTCTCTCAAGTCGGAAATGGTTACCTTCTCGGTGAAGTAGAAGCCATGCAGGATGACGATTACAATTACGGACTATAGAACAAAAACCTTTCCAGACGGAAAGGTTTTTTTGTTGCAATTTTTTCTGATTGGATCCGCTTCTTATTTTGAAAAAAGAGGCTGGGACAAAAGTCCTAGCCTCTCAATTGTCTTTGGATTGTCGAGCAAGACGCAGTG
>NZ_JUPI01000085.1 GCF_001074805.1 Streptococcus parasanguinis
TCTCAGCCTTTTTATCTTGGTCATGGGGTTTTCATTTGATCTTTCTTATGGTAAAATAAAGCTAATAAAATTTTTAAGGAGACTTATTATGGAAAAAAATCGTTTGTTTATCATTATCTCTGCTGCGGTAGCGATTCTTAGCTCTTTCTTGCCATGGGCAAGCCTGAATGCTGGTGCCTTTGGTTCATACAGCTGGAATGGCCTTCGCGGAGATGGATGGTTCGTTATTATCTTCGCAGTCGTTGCGATTGTCCTTGCTTGCTTGAACGATGTAAAATCTTCACTACCAAAAGGTTTTGCAATTGGTGTTATCGTAGCAGGAGCTCTCTCAACTATCGTAACATTGATCGATGTCTTCGGTGTGAACAAGTACGCTGTTGACTTCAATGGTTATGGCGTTTCAATTGGCTTTGGTTTGATCCTTGCTTTAATCGCATCAATCGCTATTGTTGTAACTGGTCTCTTGGCGATGTCAGGTGGTAAAATCACAAAAGGAACATTCGAAGAACTTGCTGAATCTGGTAAAGGATTTGCCCAATCTGTTGGACGCGTGACAACTTCTACTGTAAAAACTGCTGTAGATGAAATCAAAAAAGAAACACACGAACACACTGAAGGACAAGCTGATCAACCAGTTGAAGCACCAAAAGATCCAAATCAATCTGAACAATAATAATATTAGATTCACCTTGGCTTAGCCAGGGTGATTTTTTTGATCATTATTTTAAATAAAATTAGTGAAAATACTTGTCAAGATCCTGGAAATTTGGTAAACTAGCTTAGTAACAATCTATGGCTCGGAAAGAGACCATGGCAGAAAGGAAATATTGCAAAATGAAAAAAGATATCCATCCAGAATATCGCCCCGTTGTCTTCATGGACACTACTACTGGTTACAAGTTCCTCAGCGGTTCAACTAAGTACTCTAGCGAAACAGTTGAATTCGAAGGTGAAACTTACCCATTGATCCGTGTTGAAATTTCATCAGACTCACACCCATTCTACACTGGACGTCAAAAGTTCACTCAAGCAGATGGACGTGTGGATCGTTTCAACAAAAAATACGGTCTCAAATAAGAACCAACACAGAACCACTTCCCTTTCGGGAGTGGTTTTTTTGAGTTCTTCCTTTCTTATGTTACAATAGAAAAATGCACTATATCACAGAAACATTGGGGACTTATCTTTCCTTAAAACCCTACCACCATTATTCTTCTATTCCGTTGGTTCGTTTTGAGAAGGAAACAGCGGATACTTTCATTCTCCTCTTTAAAAGAGAGATGCAACTGTTTGTGATTGATCTAGAACAAGATTCTGGGCAGAGCCTTTTATTTGCCCATGCCAGTCTCATCGACCGTCAGGAGCTCTTAGAGAGCATCGCTGCTGTCCCTCTTGAAGCTCTGCATACTCTCTACGTTTTGGCTTTTCCTCGAGAACTGTACGAATTTTCTGAGGAAGCGCGGTTAAAGAACATCGTTGCTCTCTATCAGGCTCACGAGGACGTCCTCCATTTTTTAAAAACAACGCGAAATATTGGAGACCAAGTCACAGCTTATGAACTCGAATGGAAAAGAACAGCAAAAGGCCTGGCAGACTTTGATCCTTTTCGTTATACGAGCCGTTCTGAGGTGGGAGCTCCTGATGATCTATCGGTTGTCTCCAGAAAAGACTATGACTTCATTCCCGATTTTCATCCCTTCTTATATAGTAAACGTGGGGGCAAGGTCTTCAGCATCCCAGCTGACTATCTGGATCCTAAAACTGGACAAAGGGCCAACCTTGAGATCATGGGCTGGTACTTGCGAGATCAGCAGCTAAAACTTCGATGGAAACCCAAACACACGCGCAAGAGACGCTGGCGTTCTTCGCAACTCTCTATCGACATTGTCAGCAAGCACTACTTCTTTCAAGGAGAAATCTATAAAGGGACCAGTGCTCCTGTCTTTCTGGATCAGTTGGAATTTAAGGTCCCACAAGGATACCAAGCTGACCTAGAAAAAGCCTACCAAGAGTTTCTAAGCATGGTAGAGGAACGAAAACGCAATGCCCTTCTTCGAAAGGTGGCGCTTGGAAAGTAAAAAGGCTAAGGGGTCCCCTAGCCTTTTTCTGCTATTCTTCATTTTCTCTGATTTTCTTGATGATGCTTCCCATTGGAACGCCACCATCTTTATAGTTTCTATAATAACGGCCAGCTCCATCTCCAATATAGCTGATCGGTGAGAAAGTATCGCTCTTGAAGGTACCATCTTCGTCAATCAAGTCTTCTTCTACTTCACGACGGGTTACACGAGCGATAATATTGGTCAATGCTCCACATTCTACAAATTCAACAACTTGGCATTCAATGGAAACTGGACAAGCCGTTACCATTGGAGCGTCTACTGTTTCCCCAATTGTATAGTCTAGACCTGTAAGAGCAAACTTGTCCTTGCGGCTATTGAAACCAGCAATTTCAACCTCTGTTAAGAGCTCCTCTGTAGGGATATTCACGGTGAACGATCCGTGTTTTTTAATTTCTGTGACGGCATTTCCTTTGGTTCTCATAGCGACCACCATCATACTACCGAGAGTATAGGCTGAACTAGAGGTCGAAATATTATATCCATGCGCATCATCCTTGTATCCTAAGAAAAATACAGGAAATCCAAAATATAATTTACGTGTTTCAAATGTTTGTTTCACATTTTTCTCCTTTTTATTGCTTCTTGTTTCATTGGAAGATCAGGTCGCTTCCGATAGATCCTGAATTTCACGGGTAAATTGGCCATTTTCTAAGATCAGAATGCGATCACAAATGGCTCGACACAATTGCTCATCGTGGGCGATGAAGATAAAGGTATTCTGATACTTACCATGAATCTTATAAAGCAATTGTAAAATCTGTACCTGGGTTTTGGGATCCAAACCACTGAGAGATTCATCAAAAATAATGACATCTGGGTTTAGGAGCAAGGTTCTGGCAATGCAAACTCTTTGCAACTGGCCACCACTTAATTCTCTTGCTCTTTTTTCTAGTACTTCTGATGGTAAACCTACCTCTTTTAAAACAGTGTCGACCTGCTCCATCGGAAAATCTTTGGGAAGAGCTTCTAGCAAGATTTCTCTCACAGTAAATCGTGGATTGACTGCGTGAAAGGAATCTTGGAAAACGACTAAGATGCGAACGCCATCCTCTTTGATGGAATAGGTTTTGCCATCTAAGAGAACCTGTCCTTGAGTTGGCTTTTCAATTCCTAAGATGACTCTTGCCAGCGTGGACTTGCCACTCCCACTTTCTCCCATAATTCCAACAATTTCACCTTTTTTGATGGATAGATTGCAATGGTCTAATACAGTTTTACCTTGATAGTTGACCGTAATATCTTTACATTCCAGCATTATTTCTGATCACCTGCTTCAAATCTTGTTCTAAGAATAATTCCTTGGTATAGCTTTCTTTTGGAGCTGTCAAAAGATCCTCGGTTTTTCCAAATTCAACGACTTTTCCCTTCTCCAAGACCAACATATTGCCCCCGAGTTCCCTCGCCAAATAATAGTCATGGGTAACGGTAATAACCGTCTTATGATGAGCCAGTACGTCTCTGATCAAGCTTAGGATCATCTCACGGTTCACATGATCGACCGCTGAGGTTGGTTCGTCCAGTATAATCGTTTCTGGATCTAGACATAAGATAATGCCTAACATAATCCGTTGGAGCATGCCTCCACTTAGTTCAAAGGAATATTGCTGGAGAACTGATTCCGGATTTGCGATTCGAACCTTTTCTAAAACGTCAAGAGCTTTCTTGCGGCATTCACTTTTGGAAAGAGTTGAGTGACTTTTTATGGTCTCATAGAAATGCGTCCAAATCGTTTGAAAGGGATTAAACATGGACATGGGATTTTGAACCAAGTAGGCGATCTTTTGCCCTCTAAAGGCGTTCCAGTCTTTGTCTGAAAAAGAATCTAGATGGAGATCCCCATAATGAATCGATCCGGTCTGTTTCATGTTCCGAGGGATAATTCCTATTAAAGCCTTAGTTAAGAGCGTTTTTCCAGATCCACTTTCTCCCACCACTAGCAGGGATTGGCCTAAGGGATGGGTAAAAGAAACCCGATCCAGACGAGACTCCTCCTGATCGACAAGAGAAAGATCTTTAATGATGAATGATTCCATTCTTCTCTCCTTTCTCTTCGATATATTCACCAAATAGGTTAAAGGAAATGACGGTTAAAAAGATAGCTAAGCCTGGTGCGATCATCATCCAAGGCGCCACTCGGAAGTAAGCCCGCGCATCATGCAACATTAAGCCCCACTCCGAAACATTGGGTTGGACTCCAATTCCTAAGAAAGAAAAACCAGAAATCATCAGAATGATATTCCCGATGTTCATGAGAAGAATCACCAGTACTGGTTTGTAGATAAACGGCAAAATATGGTTTTTGAGGATATGAAAGGACCCCATTCCCATGATCTGGGAACTGATCACATAGGGCTCTTGTTTGGTAGAAATGACCAGGTTTGTCACAATCCTTGCATAGTAGATCCATTCGATAATGACTATGGCAATGATCATATTGCTCATCCCTTGTCCTAGGATTCCAACGGTAGCTAGGGAGAGAAGAAAACTTGGAAAAGCCATCAAGACATTGGTCAGCCAAAGAAAGGCACCTTCCATTTTTCCTTGATACCAACCTACAACCAAACCTACGATAAAGCCGGTCACTACTTCTAAGACACTAATTGCGACGGCTAAGAATAAGGAATAGCGTGCACCATATAAGAGTCTCGAAAAAACATCTCTTCCCAATTGGTCTGTCCCTAAAAGATGTTGGGGACTTGGACTTAAGAGCTTATTAGAAACATCTACATATTGCGGATCATAAGGCGCTATAAAGGAGGCAAACAAAGCAAGGAAAACCAAGAGACCTAATATGAAAATAGAAAACATCACACTTTTTTTCATGATTCATTACCTCTCTTCCTTACTCGTGGGTCAATCCAGTGGTTGACAGCTTGTGTCATGCCATTATTCAATAAGAATAGCAAGCCAAATAACATCATACATCCCTGAATTAAGGGAGTATCGATCGATCGAATCGCCTCTACAAACAAACTGCCTAATCCATTCCAGGAGAAGACTTCTTCAACAATCAAGGAACCCGTCATCAAATAGACAAAGGTTAGGCTTAAACCAGTCGCAATAGATGGCAAAGCATTCCGAAGAACATGATTGGGTAAAAGATAGCGTAGTTTAACCCCTCTCATGCGCGCATTTTCAACATGTGGACTCTCCAACTGGGTCGATACAGCCTTTCTCACCAAGGCAATATATTGGCCAATCAGCGAAAAGCTTAAGGTGATGCTTGGTAAGACGATGCTGAGAGGTTCATTTTTACCAGATACAGGCAATAAGCCTAATTTCACAGAAAAAATAAAAATCAACATGTAACCCAACCAGAAGGCAGGCATGGATACCGAGGTAAAGCCAAGGAAGCGCACGCATTTGTCAAAGAAGGAATTGGTCTTCAAGCCACTGATAACCCCAATTGGAATAGAAACGATAATAATCAGAATAAAGGAAGTCACTCCTAAATAAAAAGTGGATAAGAACCGACTAGCAATCAAACTGACAACTGATTCCTTCAGTAAATAAGACGTTCCAAAGTCCAAATGAAGAACCTTTATCAACCAAGAAAGATACTGTTCAATCCAGGATTTATCCAAGCCCAAATAGGTTCTAGCATTTTCAAGAGCCGCTGGAGTTATCGGCAAATGCCGGATTCGAAGATAGTTCTCTGCTGGATCCTGCGACGTAAATTTGGTTAGGATAAAGGTGATAATGGAGATAACAAGTAAACCACTTATAAAACTCAGAATTTTTTTAAAAATAGCTTTCATATCATATAATAGTTAGATCCTAAAACAATGTGATCCGGTTTAAAAGATCCTCAGAGATCCTTTAAACCGGAAATCCCCTAACAAAATGAAAGGATGATCACTTTGAATGAGGCCACATTGTTTCCTTCATCAAGATTTTGTCCTTATTTGTTCACTTTTTCAATGTAGCGAAGTGGAAGGGCATTTTCTTCTGGAGCGAAACGAACATTTTTCAACTCACCTGTACGATAAACAGAGATAACTGATTGATAAGTCAATGGGATATAAACCGCTTCTTCATGGAGCAAGGTCAAGGCCTTCTTATAGCCTGCATCTACTTTTTCTTCGTCAGCTTCTGTCAAGGTTTGTTTAATAGTTTCATCCAATTCCTTCTTGATTGGAAGAGCTTCAAGGGAAACATTTTCTGGGTGACCATGAGCAGAATCAGCTGTCAAAGCTGTCATCCATGCGTGAGGATCCCATGGTGCTCCCCAAGAGAAGGTGAGCATCATATCAAAGTTTCCTGTTTTTGCATTTTCCCAATAATCGTCTTCTTCCATAGCAGTCAATTTGACTTCGACACCAATTTTTTTCAATTCGCCTTGGAAATATTCAGCTAGGTCTTTATCCGTTGCTTTTGTAGAAATGTAAGGGAAATTCAATTCCATCTTCTTGCCATCTTTGGCACGGATTCCATCAGAACCTTTCTTCCAACCAGCAGCATCTAACATTTTTTCTGCTTCTTTGTTATCAAATTTATATGGTGTTATGCCAGCATCTGAGTGAGGAGTTGATTTAGAGAAGATGGTGTCGGCAGGAGTTTCTGCCCCCATGAACAATTTCTCTGCGATTTCTTTTTTATTAACCGCGTGGTTGATCGCCTTGCGAACATTCTTATCTTGGAAGACTTCTTGTTTGGCATTTAAGAGCAACAAGCGAGAGGACATCGGCTGAGAAACATCCGTTGTATATTTCTTATCCTTTTTGTATTGAGCGAAGGTATTTAAACCAATAACACCATTTCCATACAGCAAATCTACTTTACCAGATTCAAATTCTAAAGCACGTGTTTGGGCATCTGGAATAATCTTGATAGTAACTTCTTTTAGTTTTGGTTTTTCACCCCAGTAGTTTTCGTTCCGTGCAAAGGTAATGTATTCGTTAGATTTTTTATCTTTGACCACCCATTGACCGGTACCGATAGAAGATTTAATTTTATTTTTAGTTGTATCGTCACCATCTGGGAAACTGGCATCTGCTAAGAAACGAATTGGACGAATCATAGAAAGATCGTAAAGTGTGGCACTGTATGGTTCTTTAAGGGTAATTTCAAAGGTGTGATCATCAACAACTTTGTAACTATCCAAAACATTGGTGAAGTTAAACCATTCATGGTTTCCTTTGTTTTCTTTTGAGAAGATCGTATCGAAATTCCGCTTCACATTGGCTGCGTTGAAATCAGAGCCATCTGAGAATTTCGCTTTTCTCAAATTGAAGGTATAGGTTTTTCCATCTTCACTGACTTTCCAGCTCTCAGCTAAGGCTGGCTCAATTTTCCCATTGTCTCCGTAACGAACAAGCCCTTCATAAACCAAATCTTGAATAACAAATTGATCTGGATTATATACGTGAGGATTGACATCTCCGAAGTCTTCTCCCCAAGCAAGCGTGATTTTATCTTTTTCACCACTACTGTCTGCAGACTTGCCATTCTGCTGGCAGGCAGCTAAACACAAAACTGCTAAACTAGTAACAGCTAATTTCCAAAATTTCTTCATTATAAAAACCTCATGATTGATTATTTTTATTAACACTAGTATGTAAGGCATCTCCAAATTTTGTAATCAATAAAATGACCCCGATTAAGAAGATGCAAGGAAAAGCGACGATCCAGGGAGCCTCCTGGATATAGGTGCGACCATCATTCATCATGGCTCCCCATTCTGGAGACGGTGCTTGCGCGCCTAGTCCAACAAAACTGAGGCCGGCAATCTCCATGATGATCGTTGAAACATTAAAGATCATGGTGGTGACAATTTGTGGAAATAGACTAGGAACATAGTAATGTTTGATGGTCTTCCAAAAACTATTTCCATACATTTTTGCTGACTGAATATAGAATTCATTTTTTAAACGCAAGGTCAGCGACCGCGTGATATAGGCATACTTAGTCCAAGCCGTTAAGCCAATGGCTATGACCGTTTGTTGCAAGCCCACTCCTAACAGGCTCACAATAGCAATCACTAAGACGATGGATGGCAAGGACTGAAAAGCCGTAATGAACAAGAAAATAGCACGATCCAACTTCCCGCCTATCAAGGCACTGGTCACCCCAATCAAGGAACCAACAAGGGTAACCAAGAGGAGGATCCCGACTGCAGGTACAATGGTTTGTACTCCACCACTCAGAGTTCGAGCAAATACAGACCGGCCTACGGCATCTGTACCAAACCATTCTTGACTATTGGGTGCTTGGAGGGCATTTTCTAAATGGACCTTAGTGATGCTGTCTCCTAAAAAGATGGGTGAAAGACAAGAAACTACTAGAACCAAGAGAAGGCAGCCAGCCAAGAGATAGAGGTTGCGGTGACTAACTTTTTTCATCACTTAGCCCCTCCATTTCCTTTAGGAATGACCTCTTTTTTAAAAAGAAAGAAGGGGGTTGGTTGCGATAGACGGGCCTTCGGATTTAGCCATGTGATCAAGGCTTGGGTGGTAAAATTGACAAGCAATACCCCAAGTGTAATCACCAGAACAGCACCTTGGACCAGAGGATAATCCCGATTGACCACAACTGCAATCAGCATTTTTCCAATTCCTGGCCAAGAGAATAAATACTCTATGATAGCAACACCTCCTAACAGAGAACCCAGTGACAAACTCACCAATGTCAACAAAAAGGGAAGGGTATTATACAAGACATCCTTATATAGAATGCGACCTTCCGGTATGCCACGTCCTCTGGCACCTTCTACTGCTGGTGACTGCAGCTCATCTATGATAGCCGTTCTTAATTGAGGAATATAGCGCGTAGACATGGTCAGGGCCATGGTAGAAATCGGTAAAATTAAGCCCCATTCATTTGCGGTTGACTGAATAGGAAACCAGCCAAGCTTGACCGAAAAGACAAGCATTAAGAGAATTCCAATGACAAAACTAGGAATGGCATTTAAAAATGCGCAAACCGTCATTATACATCGATCCAGTCGACTACCGATATGATAGGCTGCATATATCGCGAGAGGAAGGGAAATGGCAAGCGTTGCTAACAAGATATAGATCCCTAGATAGATCGTATTTGGAAAGTAAAAGACCAATTGATCCCAAACTGGGGCTCCTGTACGATAGCTGATCCCGAAATTCCCTTGGAGGATGTTTCCTAACCATCTCAGATATTGCAAAATAAA
Source organism: Streptococcus parasanguinis (assembly GCF_001074805.1). Taxonomy (GTDB): domain Bacteria; phylum Bacillota; class Bacilli; order Lactobacillales; family Streptococcaceae; genus Streptococcus; species Streptococcus parasanguinis_A. The sequence goes on from NZ_JUPI01000085.1 coordinate 9,268, forward strand.
ACTATCATTTAAGCCCATCTCAGCCCTTTTTATCTCTAGTAGTTCTTTGGTATAAGGAATTCCTTGCGCATTTAGGATACTTTCTGCAGGATCCCCTTTTGCCAAATAAACGAGTAAAAATGAAAGAAAGCTGACACAGAGCAGAATCAAAACCATTTGAAACAGTAATTTGATGAAATATCTTATCATGGCTCCCTTCCTTCTTCCTGATATGGTTTCATCAACATTTTGGTGTAGTCCGATTGAGGATTTCGCAAAACGTCTGACATCACCCCTTTCTCTTGAATTTTTCCATCTTTTAGTACCATGATTTCATCACAAAATTGGCTGACTAGAGCAATATCGTGTGAAATAAAGAGAAAAGATGTTTGGGAGCTATTCTGAATCTCTTGTAGAAGGTCCATCACTCCCTCTTGGACAGTCACGTCTAAGGCACTGGTGATCTCATCACAAATCAATAAGTCAGGCTGGACCAAGAGAGCTCTGGCTATAGCCATCCGTTGACATTCTCCGCCACTTAATTGGTGGGGAAACTGCTGCGCCAGATCCGGATGCAAGCCAACCCTTTCCAAGAGTTGGTGAATCTGCTCTTCCATCTCCTTCTTAGTCTTACAAATCTTAAAATTCTGACAAACTTCTTCTAAACTTGCTTGTAAGGTCCTTTTGGGATGAAAGGCTTCTTGGGGCTGTTGAGAAATATATTGCACCTTTTTGTAAAACTCAAAGTCTGTATAAGTCGTCAGCGATTGCCCCAAGAACTGAATACTACCCTTTTGCATATTCAGGAGTCGACTCAGAATTTTGGCAATGGTGCTTTTACCCGAACCGGATTCTCCAACCAAACCAAGCCGATGCCCTTTTTCTAGCGTAAAGGAGACATCAAAAACACCAGCCTGATGATGAAGCGGATCATTATAATGATGAGTGAGATCTTTACATTCGAGTAAATAGGTCATTTGGTAACTCCTGCTACAATTTTAATTTTGGAATAGCCCTTAGTAACTTCTGGGTGTAGGGATGTTGCGGATTTTGGAAAATTTGGTCGCGACTTCCTTCTTCCACAATCTTCCCCTCCTTCATAACCAAGATCCTATCTGCCAACCTTTTGGCGACACTCATATCATGAGTAACAAATAAGAGGCTAGATTCTTCGGTCCTTAGCAATTCAATCAAGGTTTGAATAAACGATTCCTTGGAGAGAACATCAAGGGCACTGGTCGGCTCATCTGCCAAGAGCAATTTAGGATGACTGGCTAAGGCCAAAGCAATGGCCACTCGTTGCATCATACCTCCACTGAGTTCAAAAGGGTACTTTGATGGAACCTGTGCTGGATCTAAGCCAACTATCTGGAGGCATTCCTCTAACGATCTCATCTTTTCTACTTGAGAGCCATGACTCTTGACGAGATCCTCGTAATGGTGCTTGATTTTACGGTTGTTGTTAAAACCGAGACTGGACTGTTGGGTAATCCAGGCCAGTTCTGTCCCCACAAATGGATAAGAAACCCGCTTCTTTTGTGGGCTGATGGCCTGATCCCTATAAGAAATCCTGCCTTGGGTAAAGACTAAGTCATTCAAGGGAAGACCCAAAAGCAGTTTTAAAATTGTTGTTTTGCCACTTCCGCTTTCTCCGACGATTCCGACTGCTTCACCTGCCGAAACGGTTAGAGAAAGTTGATCTAAAATAACCTTTGACGGGGAAGAAACCGTGACATTCGTCAGTTGCAACATAGCTTTACTCCTTCGAGAGTTTGTTGGTTACATGATAATAATCTGTTGGATGGGATTCCAAATGAGAGATGGATTTGTCCATGACGATAGCAACTTTATAAAATCCAATGATCGTATATCCATGATCCTTATCCACAATGGATTGAATGTCCTTACTCAATTGGATCCGTTTTTTCTGATCTGTTTCGGTCGCAAGGGCTTCAATTTTCTTATCTGCTTCCGCATTGCTATAATGACCGACATTTCCTACTCCCCCAGTTTTGACAGCTGAGTTAAAGTAAGCATATGGATCGCCAATCGGAGCAGCTACGACGGCATAAGGCGTGAAGGCGTAATCTTTCTCCTTTGCGACAGCACTCACTTCCACCTTACGAATCTTCGCTTCAATTCCAACCTCTTTTAATTGTTGTTGAGAAGCTTCAATGGCTAACGGCATTTCTGGTAAACGAGTAAAGGAGAGCAATTCAATCGTGACTTTCTTTCCATCTTTTTCACGGTAGCCATCGCCATCGGTATCCTTGTAGCCAGCCTCATCTAACAGTTTCTTAGCTTTTTCTACATTAAACTCATGAACACTTTTATCTAAGGCAAAATCGGAGCTAGAAGGGATCGGTCCAGTAGCTGGTACGGCCGCACCTTTAAAGAGGGATTCTGTATAAGTTTTCTTGTCGACCAAGGTATCCAAAGCTTGACGGAATGAATCATCAGCTACATAAGGATTTTCAAAGTTGTAGACATAGCTTAAGTAACGGCCACCTTCTTTTTCAGAAATTTTATACTGACTGTCCTTCTTAAAGCTTGCTAAATTAGCATAGGGTAGCCCATAAACAGCATCGACTTCTTTGGATTGAAGGGCAGCAGAAATGGCTGTCGGATCAGAGAAATATTTAATCTGAACCTGTGCGACCTTCGCTTTACCACCCCAATAGTTTTCATATGCCTCTAGAGTAGCTCCTGTTTCTGGGGTATAGGTCTTAATAAGAAATGGACCTGTCCCTACTGGAGATTTATCAGAGGCAGCCTTCCCATCTACGTCTACAATAACAGAATAAGGCTCTGCTAATAGATTCTTCATGATCGGCTGTTCGATTTTTGTTTTAATGGTGACGGTTTGACCATCTGAATGAATGCTCTCAATTCCAAGGTCATCCGCTGCACGTTTACTCTTTTCAATGAGTCGTTTCAGAGAGGCCTCTACCTTAGCCCCTGTCATTTTTTCCCCATTTTGGAAAGTAACATCATTGCGAAGGGTAATTTTCCACTCCAATTGAGAGGGTTGTTCGATTTTTTCAGCTAGCCAAGGTTGTGGTTCTAACTGATCATCCATTTTAAATAAAGTTTCACCAACTCCGTAACGAACAGTAAACCAGCCATTGTACTCATCTGCCGGATCAATATTGGTAGGAAACTGGGTGTACCCAATGGTGACTGTTTGAGCTTTTTCTGCTTCCTCAGGTGAGAAAGGTTGATTCGTTTTTGCACAACCAAGAAGAGCGACGCTCACTAAAGCTGTTCCTAAAAATAATTTCCATTTTTTCATTTGTATCTTCATCCTGTTAATATAGTTTAATTGGCAAGAAAATAAAACGAAGAGATAACCAATCCCAATAACCACCGTCTTACTTTCTGTATCATTTTGTGTTTTGATCACTTGTCCTGTGAATGATTCAAGTCATCTTCTTGTTGGATGAGTCTTTCTTCCCAAGGATCATTGTCCTCTAATAACAAGGCCGTTCCTTGCGGGATATCGATTGACCAGAAATCAGCTTCCGTATTGACAAAAAACTGGTAAATCAGGCGTAAGACTCCTAAGTGCCCTACAATTACGATTTCAGGGTCCGCTGTTTCGCGAATCTCCTCGACAATCGACCAGACCCGTTCTTTAAATTTGTCAAAGGGTTCAGCCTTAGACGGCGTCACCTCAAAGGGGCTTTCCAGCCATTCTTCCCAAACCAAGGGAAAGGCCGCTTGAATTTCATTGGCTGTCCTTCCCTCCCATAAGCCGAAATCTCTTTCGTTCAAGGCTTTATAAGCCGTTGGTTTCTGATCTGGGAAAATGATGGCTGCTGTTTCTTGCGTTCTTTTGAGCTGACTAGTATAAACCCGCGAAATGCTTTTTCCTTTCATCAATTGATGAAGGAGGGCTGCTTGTTCTTTTCCCGTCTCATTGATGGAGACATCCGCTTTTCCATAGAAAAATCGTTTTTTATTAAAGTCTGTTTCTCCATGGCGAATCAGGTACCACTTTTTTACTGTCATATGATCATTCCTAACAAAAATAATATCTGGGCTACTTCTACTGATGCTCCCAAGGTATCCCCTGTCTCCCCATCAATCTTTTGGTAAACGAACCAACGAAAGGCAAGAGTCCCAAGAATGACCAAGCTATAAGCAAGAAGCCCTTTTAGCCAAAAACCAGCAATAAGAACAGTCAGTGGGACAATCTGAGCTAAGAGGATCGAACTCGTCTTGGTTCCGGAAAAGAAATTTCCAGAGCCACCAGATTCCCTTGCATAGCGCATCTTGTAGAGCTGAATGGTCAAACCAACCTTTCCAATCATTGATAAAGAAGCGACAATCAGCCACTTGGGCTGGGGAAGATAAGGTCCCATGGCGATCATGAAGCCGTAATAGAAAATTAAGGCCAAGACACCGTTACTACCGATACGGCTGTCTTTCATGATTTCCAACATCCGTTCTTTGGAACGAGAAGAGAATAAGCCATCAGCTGTATCAGCAAGGCCATCTAAATGGAAGCCTCCCGTTAAAAGAACATCAAAGAACAAGGTCAAAATCCAGGCAATGGTGTCAGGAAGTACCAAAGATGTCAAAACAAAAAATAAGGAGGAAATGAGTCCTAATAAGAGACCAAAGAGCGTTAAAATGGGAACTCCTTTTCGCACATAGGAGAGATCAACCGCTTTTGGAATCACAATCCGACTAAAAAATTGTGTATAGATAATCAGTGCTGAAATCATTTTAACTGCTGTGCTAGTCCACAAATAACTAAGTAGACTTCACTTGCCTCCTTTGCAATCAATTGATTGACCCGACCTTGAAGATCTCTAAAGTAACGTCCTAGACGCGTGTCCGGAACAATACCCAGACCCACTTCATTGGTGACAATCCAAAAAGTAGCTTCGCGTTTCTTCATAGCAGAAAGAATCTGAGACCACTCGGCTTCCATGGCTTCCAAAATTCGGGCTTGTTCGGCTTTACTTAAAAACTGCTCATCTGATAAGTAGCTTTTCTCGGGATACCACTCATTGACCAAATCAAAGAGCCGATTGGTCGTCAACATGGTCGCACAGTCTACTAAGTAATCACCGTGTTCGTCTTGTGCAATCCAAGTCGCTAAGTCCCGGTATTGCTCGAGCGTATCCCAGCTTTGTGGTCGTCTTTGTTGATGGAGCTTGACCCGTTCCTGCCACTCTGGATCCTCTTTCATCACGAGACCAGTTGCGATGTAACAAACCCCTTCCTTCTGCAAAAGTTTGGATTCAGCGAAGGAGGATTTGCCACTACGAGCACCACCCGTGACTAAAACAATCTTCCCCATAATCTTCCTTTCATGACAACTGGCTAAAGACTTTGTCAAATGCAGCTAAAGTACGGTCCAGATCTTCAAAGGAATGGGCACTGGATAAGAAGTTGCTTTCATACTGAGATGGTGCAATATAAACACCTTCTTCTAAAAGCAAGCCGTGAACCTTGGCAAAAAGCTGATGATCTGCTTCTTTGGAATCTTCAAAATTCAAAACTGGTTTTTCTGAGAAGAAAAAACCAAACATGGTTCCAACAGAGATTACTTGAAGGGCCACTCCATGTTTTTCTGCCAACTGGCGAAGCCCCTGACAGAGATAGTCTGTCTTTTCAACCGTTTGTTCAAAGACTTCCTTGGTTAATAGGCGCAAGTTTTCATAGCCCGCTGCCATGGCAATTGGATTCCCTGATAGAGTTCCTGCTTGATAAATATCTCCTAAAGGAGCAATTTGATTCATGTACTGAGCTTTCCCGCCAAAAGCAGCAACTGGGAATCCACCACCAATGACTTTTCCTAGACAGATCAAATCTGGATCGACTTGATACAAGCCCACTGCCCCTTGGTAATGAGCCCGAAAACCAGTCATGACTTCATCCATGATAAAGAGTGAACCTGCTCCTGTTGTGAGACGGCGAATCTCCTCTATAAATTCTTGGTGGCCAGGAATCAATCCCATATTGCCGGCAACAGCTTCTACGATCACACAGGCAATTTCTGCACCGTGTTCTTCAAAGCAGGTCCGTAAAGCCTCTAGATCGTTATAAGGAAGGGCAATGGTCTCACGCGCCACCTCAGGAATCACACCTGCTGAATCTGCAATACCAAAGCTTGCTACACCAGAGCCAGCTTGTACCAAGAAAGAATCACTATGTCCATGGTAGCAACCAATAAATTTCACTACTTTTGGTCTTTTAGTAATCCCACGCGCTAAACGGATGGCACTCATGGTTGCCTCTGTACCAGAATTGACCATTCGAATTCTCTCTACAAAAGGGAGACGTTCTTTAATAAGCTTGCCTAGTTTGATTTCACGTGGACTCGGTGCACCATAACTAGTACCTTCCCATAGGGCATCTTGTACTTTTTCAAGAACATCTTTAGGAGCATGACCTAAAATCATAGGTCCCCAAGAGAGCACGTAATCCACAAATTGATTCCCATCTACATCATAGAGATAAGCTCCTTGAGCATGGTCTATAAAGAGAGGATTGCCACCGACTGCCTTAAAAGCTCGTACAGGGCTATTGACACCACCTGGGAAAATGGATTCTGCTTCCTTGAAGTAATCATTTGATTGTGTTCGTTTCATCTTTCATCCTAACCTTTCAAATATCCTGCTACATCCTTGGCAAAATAAGATATGATTAAATCCGCTCCTGCTCGCTTCATTCCGATGAGACTTTCCAGGACCACTGCTCTCTCATCAATCCAACCTTGGGCAGCAGCAGCCTTCACCATACTGTATTCCCCGCTGACATTGTATGCCACAAGTGGGAGATCACTTTGATTTCGTAAATCTCTCAAGACATCTAAGAAGGCAAGAGCTGGTTTTACCATGAGGAAATCTGCTCCTTCTTCTTCATCACTTTGAGCCTCCCGCAGAGCTTCTAAACGGTTTGCTGGATCCATCTGATAGGTTTTTCTATCACCAAATGCCGGAGCACTCTCACCAGCATCACGAAATGGTCCATAAAAACTAGAAGCAAATTTAACCGAATAAGACATAATCGGTACCATGTCAAAGCCAGACTTGTCTAAGCCTTCTCGAATCGCTGCAACATATCCATCCATGGCATTGGACGGTGCAATGATATCTGCTCCCGCTTCAGCTTGACTAATCGCTACTTGGACTAAGCGTTCCAAAGAAAGATCGTTCACAACCGTTTCACCATCTAGAATGCCACAATGACCATGATTCGTAAATTCACAGAGACAGGTATCTGCTACAAGAATGAGATCTGGATAGTGTTGCTTGATCAAGCGAAGGGCTTTTTGAACAATTCCATCCGGATTAGAAGCTTCTGAACCAACTTCATCTTTAAGAGCTGGAATTCCAAAAATTATAAAAGATTTAATCCCGAGTTGTACACAGGATTCGACTTCTTCTAGAAGATCTGCTAAGGCAAATTGAAAGACTCCTGGCATGGAAGCCACTTCTTCTTTTTGCTCTAGATTCTCCTTTACAAAGAGTGGTTGAATAAAGTCATTGACACTTAAAGTCGTTTCTCTTACCAAATCTCTCATGAGAGGATTTTTTCTTAGTCTACGATGTCTTTTAAAATTCATGTTCTTTAATCTCCTTTATGATCAGCTCAACCAATTTCACCATTGATGGACTTGAAGGAATATAGTTTACGGAAACACCACAATCTAAAACAGCTTTTGCTGTAGTCTCTCCAATCACCCCAATTTGGTGATGTTTTGGCAAAGAAAGCCCTTCTTGATAAAAAACATCCCAGGCTGATGGACTAGCAAAGGTCCATACACATGGTTCTTTTAAGGATAGAAGCTCTCTTATTTTAGCGATTCCCTCTTGATTGGCAACAGTTTGATAGAGGGGCCAAGCATAAACATCATGCCCCAATTCTTGTAACATTTTTGGATAGGTTGGATTAGCAAAATCACTGTGTGGGAACAAAATAGCTTGATGATCCCCGTATCGGCTTGCCCACTCCTTGATAAAATCAACTCCATACTGGCTACTAGACTCAAAAGTGACATCAATATCATGTTCTTTTAATAGCTTACTAGTCTGGCTTCCAATCGACGCAATCTTTAGATCAGGTTTCAAATAGGGAAGAAATAATTGGACGGTATTGGCACTGGTAAAGAAGACCCAATCAGCTTTGTCCAGTTTGTCATCCAGTATTGGTGGAATCGGATTGCCTTGCGTGCAAATCAATGGTGCATGCATCCATCTTACTTGGTTCTGCTCCAATAGGGTTTGTAATTCGACAGAAGGTTTCTGTTCCCTTGTAAAAATAATTAAGCTTCCCACCATTTGTCTGTTAAGGCTCCTTCTTCCATTAATTGCTCCAGAGCACGTTTGGGAAGGTCGCTTCCATCCTCAGACGCGAGAGCTACATGCAGGCAACGGTCTTTGGCATCTGCTAGCATAGCTTCTAAATAATAGTGACCATCCCTGAATTGAGCATGAGCTCCAACTGGGAAGGTACAATCCGCATTCATCAAGCTTAAGAAACTTCTTTCCAATTGGATGCAGTTTTCTACTTCTTTATCATGGATAGAAGCCAATATTTCCAGGACTTCCTCATCATCTTCCCGGCATTCAACGGCTAATGCCCCTTGCGAAACTGCAGGAATGAATTCGTGTGGATCTAGAAATTCTATATTCAAAGATGGAGATTGGTCCAAATAACCAATCCGTTTCAAGCCAGCAACGGCTAGCACGATAGCATCGCATTCGCCTTCTTGTAATTTCCGAATTCTAGAATCAATATTGCCTCGTAAGGGTTTAAATTGAAGATCGCTTCTTAAACTTTGTAGTTGCACCTGGCGACGAATACTACTGGTCCCTACAACTGCCCCTTGCGGAAGAGTTTCAAGAGTCATACCTTCTTCTCTATAGATCAGACAGTCTCTGACATCTTCTCTCTCCGGTATGGCTCCAATGGTACAGCCATCCACAAGAATAGAAGGAACATCTTTTAAACTATGGATCGCTATATCAATGTCTTTATTCAAGAGAGCCTGTTCAATTTCCTTTACAAAAACGCCTTTTCCCCCAATGGTTTGAAGAGATACATGTAGTAAACGATCTCCCTGAGTTTTATAAGGGACCAATTCAAAGTCAACCTCAGGATGGCATTCTTTTAAACGCTCTACCACCATTTTGGTCTGGGTCATGGCCAACTGGCTTTTTCTTGTTCCAACTTTAATGCTTCTCATGGTTTACTCCCTTTCCGCTATGAAGATCGAAAATTTTAGCTATCAAGGCAATATCATATTCCGAATTTTCACCCACAGACATTTCTTTTAATTGCAACAAAGGCTCCTTCAAGATCTGATTGATGATGCTCTTCATATGCTTCGAGATTTGTTTCTTTTCTCGATCAGTAAGATCTGGAAGTTTGCGTAATAAGCTTTCCATAGCTGACTGCTGAGCCTGAATCGCCTTTTCTCGAATCTCTTGAATCAGGGGAATAATGCCTAACTGCTGCTTCCACTCTTCAAAGCTCACCAGTTCACTGGAAATCTCTGCTTCGATACTCTTAGCAATCTCATTTCTTTCCTCAAAAAAAGCTTGCAATTCACTGGTGATATTTTCAATATTGTGAATGGTAATAGACGAATTTGGATGGCAGGTCCGTGGCAAACACAAGTCGAAAACAATTGCTCCTGCTTTCACCATATGCGGATAGAGAATATAGCCTTCAGACTTGATAGCAGTGAAAATGATATCCGCATCTTTCACGGCTTCTTCTAAATCATCCCAAGAATAAGCCTGAATACGATCTTCTGTTAAATAAGGGTTGGCCTTGGAAAGGGTGCGATTGACCAAGCGGATAGACTGAAAAGGACGTTGTAGAACATACTTGGTCACCAATTGGCCAATTTCCCCTAATCCGATGACCACGATTTTTGTATTCTCATAATCAAGGTCTTCCTTATCCAACATTTGTAAAGAGGTCAAACCGATGGACATGGGCCGGGCATTGATCCGGTAAACATCGTGCATTCTTTTAGCAAAGGTAACTGCTTGCCTAAAAGCTTGATTGAGGACGATTCCTGTCGTACCAGTTTCTTGGGCGCTCAAAAAGGCTTGCTTTAATTGACCGAGAACTTGTGTTTCACCTACAATCTTGGAATCTAAACCAATGGATACTCTAAATAAATGTTCTAAAGCCTCATTGCCTTCTTTAAAGGTAAGATAAGGCTCTAGTTCCTCGATGTCAATCTGAAACCAATCTGCCAAAAAATGCTTGGAATAATAGCGACCGGTATGCAGTTGGTCAACAACCAGATACAACTCTGTCCGGTTACAGGTTGACAGGATGACATCTTCCAGAATACTTTTTTCCTCTTTTAATTTGAGTAGAGCTTCTTTTTTTTCTTCATCAGAAAAATGAACCCGCTCTAAAATGGATAATGGTGCCACACGATGGGTTACACCAAGATATAATAAATACATTCTGTCCGCCCCGTTCTTACAATTGATCTAAAAGTTGTTCGATCTTTTTTCTGACTTCTTTTGAGCGCGATGGCGATAAGCCGTTTGTAGAGATCATGACGGAAAGTTCCTTATTTGAAGCAATAGCCACATTATAAAAATCGGAATTTTTCTTATCCCCAGTATTATTGACGAACTGACTAGGGTGCGCCTCTTCCATCACTTTTTTATTGACTTCCTGGTTATCTGTGCAGGCAAATACCAATTTTGCCCCTTCCAAATCCCCAGTTTGGTAGCTTCTTTGAATCCATTCAACCTGCGATTTAGGAATCACTTCATTGATTTCAGGACTAATGACTGTAACCTTGGCCCCTTCTGACAACAAAGTCTTAATCTTGCGGGCTGCTACTTTTCCTCCACCAATAATGACGACTGGTTTATTTTGGATATTCATCATGACAGGATACATGACTATTCTCCCTCTTTTCTTTCTCTAAAAATCTTAGCACTTCGTTTATAGACTGTATCTTTGACTTCTAGGCGATGGTTAACCAAGCGAGCTATGACAAAGAAGTAATCTGACAAGCGATTGATATAGATCAAGCCGACTTCATTGACCATTTCATCTGCTTCAATGACAGCAACCATTTTTCGCTCCAATCGACGGGTCATAGTACGAGCAACATGACAGAGACTGGCGATCCGATGGCCGCCAGGAATAATGAAGCGATCAATCTTTTCTGGAATGTGCATATAAGCATCCATTTTTTCTTCTAGGAAGGTAATATCTGATTCCTTTTGTTTGTATGGTCTCAATTCTCTAGGAGTAGCAAGATCGCTTCCACAGTCAAATAAATGTTGCTGAATCTCCTCACATTCTTCTCTGATATCATCTAATTCTTTGTATTCCTTCATTTCAGATACCAGGTAGCCAACTTGAGAGCACAATTCATCCATGGTCCCGTATGCTTCCACACGAATATGTGTTTTGGATACACGATCCCCACCATATAGACGGGTAAACCCTTTATCCCCATACTTTGTGTAAATTCTCATTAAAGCTCTTCTCCGTTCATAATCTGGTATATCTTTTTCATATCGACTGCATCACGAATAATTGCTGCCAGCTTATCATATTGCAAATCCTTGAATTCTTTGAGATCAATCGCCTGATCTGTGATAGGTTCCAAGCCCTTTTCAATTCGAATTTGGTTCAAATAATCGCGCGTCCATTGAGAGTTATCAAAGACACCATGGAGATAGGTCCCTTGAATTCGTTTGTCCGGTGAAACAGCTCCATCATATCTGCTTGTTTCCTCACCATTTTGAAGAATGATACGAGAAAATGGTGTCAAGCTATCTGATATCTCTGTTTCTCCCATATGGATTTCGTAACCTTCCAGAATTTGTCCTTCGTGTTCTGCCTGGACTTGAGTTGTCCGTTTTGTTCCCTGCATCTGCGTTGCGATATCCAGAAGCCCTAGCCCTTCAATTTCATCCAATTCTGATTCGACATGGTTTGGATCTGAAATTTTCTTTCCTAAAAGTTGGAAGCCCCCACAAATTCCAAAAATGCGAATGCCCTGATCAGCGCACTGACGGATTTGATCAACAATCTCTGAATCTTGGAGAACTTGCATATCTTCGATGGTATTTTTACTTCCAGGTAGAATCAAGAGATCTGGATTTCCAATTGCATCCCCTGGCATGACATAACGAACCGAAACGTCTGGTTGAATTTCCAAACTATGAAAATCGGTGAAGTTAGAGATCCGTTTCAAGGTAATAATAGCCACATCCAGATCTTTTTCCTGATTAAAGCTGCGTCCTTTACTGCTTAAAGCGACACTATCTTCGCTATCAATGTCAATGTCTGCATATGGGACAACTCCTAATACCGGTACTTGAGTGAGCTCTTCAATCATATCAATACCTGATTGAAGCAGGGCTACATCCCCCCTAAATTTGTTGATCAAAACCCCTTTGATCCGTTTACGATCCTCTTCTGGCATTAATTCGATTGTACCATAAATAGAGGCAAATACTCCTCCCTTGTCAATGTCCGCTACTAAAATGACAGGCGCATCGACCAAACGCGCCATTCCCATATTGACGATATCTCGTTCGTTTAAGTTGATTTCTGCTGGACTACCCGCACCTTCTAGGATAATGGCGTCGTATTCCTGGTCTAGTTCTTGATAGACTTCTTTGATTTTAGGCAGTAACTCCTGCTTAAATTCATGATAATCCACCGCATCCATATCTTTAAGGACTTTGCCCATAAAAACAACTTGGGATTTACGATCCGAAGTTGGTTTCAGTAGGACAGGATTCATGCGAACATCTGGATCAATACCTGCGGCTTCTGCTTGTACGACCTGAGCTCTCCCCATCTCAAATCCTTTTTTGGTGATAAAAGAATTTAAAGCCATATTTTGGGATTTAAAGGGAACAACCGTGTAACCATCTTGTTTTAAAATACGACACAAGCCCGCAGCAATTAAGCTTTTACCAGCATCTGAAGCTGTTCCCTGAATCATTAACGATTTTGCCATAGATATCCTTCTTTCAATTGCTCAAATAGAATCTCTTCATCTTCAACAAGGGGTGTCTGGATTGCCTGATGAAGTTTGACAATCCATGGCACAGAAAGTCCAGCATCTAACAACAATTTTTCTTCCTGGAATACTTCATATTTTGTTCCTTGGGTCATAATCTTGCCTTTTTTGATGAGGTAGGCATAGTCACAACAGTCATACATGAGATCCATGTCGTGGCTGGTAACAATAATGCTGGTTCCATTGGAAACTAGTTTTTTCATAATCATGGCCATTTGGTCCCGCCCTTTAGGATCCAATCCAGCAGTCGGCTCGTCTAACAATAGAAAACGTGGTTTGAGAGCTAACATCCCCGCAATGGCTACTTTTTTCTTTTGGCCGTAACTCAAATATTGCACCGGTCGATCCTGCAACTCTTCGATGTCCATCAGTTCAATGGCTTCTTGAACCCGTTTCTCACACTCCTCTTTGGAGTATCCTAAATTCTCTAATGCCATGCCAATATCATCTTTGGCAATGGTATAAAACAATTGCTGCTCCGGATTTTGAAAGACCATATTGACTTCTTGCCGGTAAGCAAACAAAGCTTTCTTCTTATCTTGAATGACCTGATTATCTAAACTCACACTGCCTTCTTGGGGCTTGAGCAGTTTGGTCATGACCTTCATCAGGGTAGATTTCCCGGAACCGTTGGTTCCAATAATTCCAGTAATCTTTCCTTCCATGAATTCCATATTCACATGGTCCACAGCTTTCAAATCATCAAATAAAACTGTAATATTCTCTAATTTTAACATATTTTTATTCCTCTTCATCAATTTCTTTAGCTTGAGCAAATTTCAGGGTTAAGACATCATTTAAGCGCTGATTATCTGCCAATAATTTGACAAATAAGGTATTGGCTAATCTTCCCCAGCCAAGATAACTTTTTTTCTTATTTACAAATGAAAACTTCAAATCTAAGGTATCTCGAATGGTTAAAAATTCGATTAATACTAGAAAGATAAAGCGATACATAAGAACGATTAATTCCATTAAGATAGCCGGCAAATGAAGGGTTTTACAAAGCTTCATCATCTGGTTAAAGGGAATGGTTAAAGCCATAAAATAGGTTGAAATTAAAGAACAGTAAATTCTCATAACAATCGGTCCAACTTGTTTGGCAGAAGAATGAAAAACTCCTAAATAGCCATGACTTCCAACTGGAATGGCCATTAAAAACTGATGACTATTTTCACCATAGCTAATGACAAAGGTCGCCATACTTAATAAAATGAAAATAGACGGATAGCGAAACCAGCTCAAGTATTTTAAAATAGGAAGTCTAGCAATATAACACGTCAAGGGGACCACGATAACAATTAGTAGAATTTGTAAGGGGAGGAAACCAGAGAAAGAAATAATCATTAACAAAATATACAAACTGAACTTATGCAGTTCTGGAACTGCAGTCCAACGGTTATTATACGCATAGCGATCAATTACAAACATAGTTTCCTCCCATACAAATACTTACTAAACTAAATTATTTTTCTTGATGTTTTTTTCCTCTTTGGTAACCGATGACATAGAAGATAATCCCCGCACCGATACTACCTTGAAGGGTAAAG
>NZ_JUPI01000086.1 GCF_001074805.1 Streptococcus parasanguinis
CAACCGCTTCCGTTATTATAGTCCTGAGACTGGGCAATATATTAGCCATGACCCGATAGGGTTGTTGGGGGGACTTAATCCGTATGGGTATGTGGGAATACCGACGGCGTTTGTAGATCCGTTGGGGTTGGCGGGGTGTCCACATAATAATGATAGAAATTCAAATGCTGAAAGTGCTGCTAATGGTGCAAAATTACGTGAACATCTGAGACAACAGGAGAAGTATGGTCAAGGAGGAATGAAAGAATTGCCAGATGGAAGAATTAGATATTATGGTGAATTGAGAGAGGCGAGAACTCCAGGTCAAATGGCAGGTATGCGCCCAGTGCGAGAATGGAATCCAGAAACTGGACAAAAACGAACATGGATGGAAACAATTGACCATAATGGTAATGTTCGTCAGGTAAGACCTCAAGAAAGTATTACTAATGGATAAAAAATACATTATCGATTTGATAAAGACGGAAACTATATTGGTACCAAAGAAGGTATAACCAGAAGAGATGTAAAACCTAAATAGGAGTTTATATGATAAATGTAACTGAAGAAATAATGAAATTAGTTGAATTAGTATTAAATAATAAAGAATCTAGAGAAAAAGTTTCTCAAAGGGCCTCTAGTTTAATTGAAAATATAGAGGCCAATGATCTTAAAGTTGAACCTGATGTTTTTTCTTTCTTGCAATATATTGAAGGCTATGATACACCTGATTTTGATAGAGAGTATTTATTTAGTCTTGATGATTTTAAAATTGAATTTAATAAGATTAAAAGTAAGTTTTAATCTTCAAGTGAAGATAGTATATGGATGAAGGTTATGATTAATGATGCAGTTATAAAATATAAGAGATGAAGACAACTTATTTTATTTATCGAGATAGTAATGCTACAGAAAAGGCAAAGTGATGGAGTTGAGTTTTGTAAAATACCGGAGTTCTATGATGATCAGATCTATTTTTATTGCGATGAATATATGCTTTTTTGGACATCTATTGAAGATGTAGGTGATTTGAATAAAGCTAGAGATTTTAAACTAAAAGACAACATAGTACCAGCAACGCTAGAAGAGATTAGTGATGAAGGATTGATTGGCTACATAGATACAGTGAAACAATACAATATTGAGAATGGTAAAGTTGTAGGGATAACCTATATCCATTTAGATTCCTAGTAAACTGTAATGAACAACTCTTAACATCTTATGAAAGAGCAGGTAATGAAATGAAAGAGGCCAAAGAACTCTTCGAAAAAAATGGCTTTTCGCGACTAAGGCGAACTAATAACTATTATAAAATTGATCATGATTTTTACACGGTCATCTATTTTCAACGAAAATCAGATGGGACTGCCTATTTCGTGAATGTTGGCCTTCATCCCCTCTTTCTGGAATCGGGACTGTTAGAAGAAGTGGATTGTGCTTTAAGAACTCGATTAGGTTCTATCGATCATAGAAATGGTATGGAACAAGCTGAATTGGAAAAGGCTGTCCAAGAGGCCATCGATTTTACTGCTCAGTATTCATCGTATCCTACCGTATTTTCGAGCATAGATCCCGAGAAGGATCTTGAGAAGGATTGGTTGTTAAAACAATTCTCTATTACCAAAGTGAACTTATGCAGATTGTATGTTGAATATTATGATGCCATCGATTCTAAGAAGCTAGCTTTAGATTTTGCAAACTATGGCTTATCTATTACACCTAAGATTGCCTCTGTACCTAAAAACTTCTTTAAAACCTATATTCGTTTGGGAGAAATAATCAAAACTACTTATTAGGGTGGAATGAAAGTGCTGATTGACTGGTCAACATCCTGACGAAAGGAATCGGTAGGAGAAAATATATACATCTTAATGAACAAATCTAAGACCTTTATAATAATCTAGGGCTGGCGTTCAATGTCAATCTTGTACCAAAAGGAAATAAGAAATGAAGAACTATTTACTGGACGAAAGGCTATTTCAGTATCCTGAATCGTTTAAAAAATTGATCGAACTCAATTTAGTTGATTTTGATTGTTGGTATCTGTTGGATTCAGAATGGGCCCTGTCTTTGTATGAGGGATTGCAGGAAAGGTACCCAACCCGAAAGTTGATTCCATTTGCTAAAAGAGGAGATTGTGATGATACAGCTTGTTTTGAAATAGGAAAGGGCAATAAGGTCCAACTCATTCATGATTTTGCTGCCGAAGGATGGGAGCAACGAAAAGAATTTAACGATTTTTGGGAATGGGTGGAATACGCAATCAAATGCATGATAGAGTATAACAAAGAGAATGGGATTGAATAATCGCAAGCTCTTTTCTAGGGACGAAGGAACTCGTCTCTAATGATTTACAAGGCGAGGAGAACAAATGGAAATGCTCAGCCAATTATTAAATGAGATTGAAAAATGTCTCCAACAGCTAGATCATTCTTGTGTAGACCATCTAAATCCGGGACTATCTTCTCAAAAAATTCAAGAATTATTTGAGAAAATCCCATTGCATCCAACTCAGGACTTGCGTGCTCTTTATACTTGGAGAAACGGATCAAAAGATTGTGAGGGAATCACACTTGGTGAGCTAGCATTTTTTCCTGGCTTCTATTTGATGTCTCTGGAAGAAAGTATCCAGACCTACTTAGAACTAAGAGAAACGGATGCTTGGGGCAAGTCTTGGTTTCCAATTTTTGCCAGCGGTGGTGGAGATTTTTATGCCATGAACTTGGCTCCAGAAGCTCAGGGACAAATTCTTGGTTTTTATGTATTTGAAGAAGAGACCCAGGTCGAATACCAGTCATTGAAATCTATGCTTGCAACCCTTAAAGCATGTTATGAACAAGGCATTATTTTCCGGAATGAACAAGGCTACTTGGATATGGATTATAGAAAGCATGCTGAGATAGCGCATGACATAAATCCAGAGGTGAAGATATGGCTTGAATTCTTAAAGGAGACGGAAGAGGAATAACCAAGGAGAGAAAAATGGCAGTAGTGACTGTATTAAAAAAGATCATTAAACTCTATGAGGAAACAACGTTTATTCCCCAACCAGTGAGTTTTTCAAACGAAAAATTAAGGATCCAGTCCTCAGATTTGACAGGAGAATTACTTGATTATTATCAACATATAGTGTTCAATGAGGATTTATTTTTTGCTAATCGAAATTTTAATATCATTTTGTTGGCATTACATTCTCCTGCAAGGACAGTCGAATGTTGGGCCTTACAAGATATTCTTCAGTTTAGTGAAGGGCAATACCAGATATTCGCTACTACAGATACAGATGATATTCTTTTCTGTGATATGAAAGATGACAGTTCTCCAGTTTACGCGGGCAGTCCTGGAGATCCTAATTTCTACAAACTAAGCGAAAGTTTGACAGAGTTTTTTGAGTTCTATTTCGCTTTTTCAAATTTTTGGAAACAAAGAGAAGATGTCCCTCTGGAGGAATATATTGTAGGGACAGGTGACTTGATAGAGCGCTACCTTTCCCCAGACGTCCAAGCGACAGCGAAAGAATATCTACTTCGGTAAGATTGACTTGAAAAAGCATTTCTCAGTAACAAAAGGTGAATTGGATAGGAGAAAAGAAATGAATGTGAAAGGACTCATCGAAGAGGTTGAAAATGATCTTGAGTTAGTATCGTATTTAAACCGGATCCCCAAAAAGAATAAGAAGACCCAAGCTAGCTATCTCGAATCACTGAATCATCTGGCCTATTTACTTTATCTGGATGGTCAAGAGGAAATGGCTAAGGAATTATTAGATAGGATTATACAGATTCCATTTGAAGGGAATTATAACACTTGGACCTTTGTTGATGGCTCTCTGGTTTTATTGGCTTATCTGGAAAGAGAGGTAGAAAATCAGGTACTCGTCTATAAAAAGTTTCTTTTATCTCCATTAGAACAAGGGGAGGAATCCACTCAAAAAATTAGAAGGAGAGTTCATCAGAGATTTTTGAATTGTGATAGCTTGGAGCAAAAGCTTGCAAAAATCGAGCAAGCTTCAAGTCCTGAATCGGAAATGGAACGCCGTTTGCTATACTTGACAGATCTATTGAAGATTCACCTTTTTATTGCTGAGTCAACTTGTGAAGAGACAGATATCCAAGCAAAAATAGAAGAGAATATGGAGATACTAAAGAAGTATATCAAGGAGCATGAAATCTATAGCCTCGTTCCTTTTAAAGGATAAGGTGAGTTAGCAATCTTGGACTTTTAGAAAGAGTAGAATATGGAAATCAAAAAACACTTTGGTGTCTATGGCGTTTGCTATGAGAATGGGAAATTGCTTTGCATTGAGAAAACGAGAGGACCTTATCAACATCGTTTTGATCTACCGGGTGGTAGTCAGGAACTCGGTGAGGGGTTGACAGAAACCCTCAAGAGAGAAGTTCTGGAAGAGACGGGCTATACGCTTAGCCGTTACTTAAATCCTAGGATTTATGACGTGCTGGTTCAAGAAGAAGGGAAAGACTTCGCAGTACACCATATTATGGCCTTTTATGATGTAGTGCTCGATTTCGAGCGCTCTCAAAAATCCCTTCCTCAGGAGGTTCTTGATGGAAGTAATGATTCAGCAAATGTCATTTGGCTGAATTTGGAAGAAATTACCGAAGAAAATGCCTCGCCTTTAGTATTAAAAGTGAAGGCAGAGTTACGAGGAATTCCTGAATTAGAACTGACAAGCTATAAGAATTGGAAGGTGAAATAGAGGGATAATGGAACTATTTAAAACATGGAAGAAATATATGGTTCTCTATGGTCTTAACTCTCAAATCGGGACTGTTTATCGAAACAGTGATAGGACAACGATTTTTTATGATATTGGGAATTTTCTATACCTAGCAGGGGAGTTAGATTCCAGATTTTGGGAAGATTTTGTTAGGCAATATGGTTTAGATTATAAGATTATTATTTCAGAAGACACTAAGTGGCAAGATTTTCTGCATCAGCAAGTTGGGTTAATTTCTTTTACTCGCTATTCTTTTAAAGATAAGGCAAATTTTCAAGTTGAATTTCTAAATGATCTAGTTAGTCAGTTAGAGAAAGGTTGCAATATTGTACCTATTGATAATCGTATTTATAACTGCCTTTCTGAGGAAGAATGGTCACAAGATTTACAGGGGGATTTTGAGTCCTACCAGGATTTTGCTTTAAAAGGTGGATTTGGCTTTGTGATTCTTAAAAATAATGAAGTGATTGCTGGGATTTCCTCAGGGTTAGTTTACCGTGAAGCAGTTGAAGTGGAAGTTGCAACTAGACCAAACGAACAAGGAAATGGATTTGCCAAAAAGCTTGGTGCTGCAATGATTCTAGAGAGTTTAAATAGAGATATGTTTCCACTTTGGGATGCTCATAACGAGGCTTCCAAAAAAGTAGCAGAATTTTTAGGATATGAGTTAGTTGAACCTTATGAAGCTTTTGAACTAGAGGAAAGTGTCATATAATGATATCTGATATTGTATCTTTTAAGACGAGGTGAATGAACATGCAAAATCAACTAGCTCTTAGTGGCGAAAAAATTGTTGAGAAAGTTTATCCCCATTTATTGCACCACGTCGGCTTGATTCGTGGGGAATACTTGTTGAGAGAACTAAACCAAAACATACTATTACCAAATTGTCAGCAATTTGTGAAAGATTATCTAGACACTATTTGTCATTTGTACTCAGATGAAGAAGTCTGGTATCGCTTTTCAGAGTTAACAAATGCAGAAGCAAATAGTCTAGACGGGACTAAAGAGTATTTTGACGAACGCCACCCCTTATTTGGATACAGAGGTATCAGGCGTTTGTTGGCATGTCCAGATGAATTTCAGGCTGAGACAAATGTTGTTACAGAAGTTTTTCAAACCAATCCCAATCTGTCTGTTATTTTTCCTTTTGTCAATGATGCCGAACAATTAAAACAAGCTATTACAGTATTGCGTCAGTATGGTTATACCGGGAAAGTAAGCACGATGATTGAATTACCATCAGCTTATTTTGACTTGGACAGAATACTGGAAACTGGTATTTCAAAGATTGTAGTTGGAATGAATGATTTAACTTCTTTTATTTTTGCGACTGTGAGAAACAGTCAATGGCATGATATGGAAAGTCCAATTATGTTAGATATGTTGAGACAGATGCAGGATAAAGCAAGGAAGAACAAGATTGATTTTGCTGTAGCAGGCTATCTGAATACTTCTTTCATACAAAAAATGAATCAGATGGGTATCGAATGTATTCTCCATTACAGCTCTATTCCAGAGATTTTTGATTTAGAAATTGACCATCCAGACCATCTTAAACATATAAAAGAAGAAAGTGAAAAATTACAAAGGAGAACCCATGACACCGCAAGAAATGTGGAATGCATACAAGAAAATCAATCCCTCTATCGGTGATGAGATAGATGCCTGGGCTTTTGGAGTGGAACCAGACCTTTTAGCAGATTTGGTGCTTAAAGGCGAAAAAACAGCAACCGCCTCTGCCTACGATCTTTACGCCGTAGAGGACGAACCCCTTCCCCAAGAAGGGACCTTTGATGTCGTTTTAGACAGTAATGATCAAGCTGTCTGCATTATTGAAATTACAAAGGTTTCTGTTCAGCCTTTCAAACAGGTTTCTGCTGACCATGCCTTCAAGGAAGGTGAAGGAGACAAATCTCTGGCTTATTGGCGTCAGGTTCATGAAGACTTTTTCAAAGACTGCTTTGGAGAAGCAGGTCTGACGTTTACACCTGACAGCAAGGTGGTTTTAGAAGAATTTTGCAAGGTTTATCCATTATAGAACGAGGCTGGGCAAAAACTGTCCAGCCTTCGATGTTTAATAGGAATAACTGTATGACGCAGTGGTTGATTGCTCAAAGCACTGCTTTTAGGTGGTGGATAGGACTTGCGAAGCAAGGTTCCTAATTATTTGTTCGCTACTTAGCTCCAAAGATGACCTATGAAGATGGAAAACAATGTTTTCTTTATCTGCAACCTCCAACAGTCTCCCAGACTGTTGGAGCTGTGCGGGGGTGGGAAAATTGAAAAGGTTTGGGGAACCTTTTCAACTTTTGTTTAATTTGTCGAAATTCTTTCCCGCTCCCTTTGATTCTGGTCTTATTTTCCAAAAGGGCTAAAAAATGGTATAATGTAAGCGATATTGTACAGAAAAGAGAAATGTTATGCCAAATTATGCCATTATTTTAGCAGCGGGGAAAGGTACCCGTATGAAATCAGATCTGCCCAAGGTTCTCCATAAGGTTGCAGGGATCTCTATGTTGGAGCATGTTTTCCGTAGTGTTGGAGCCATCTCACCAGAAAAGACTGTAACAGTTGTGGGCCACAAGGCGGAATTGGTAGAGCAAGTCTTAGCGGGACAAACAGAGTTTGTCAAACAAACCGAACAATTGGGAACTGGTCATGCGGTAATGATGGCAGAGCCAGTCTTGAAAGGTCTTGAAGGGCATACCCTCGTCATTGCAGGAGACACTCCTTTGATTACGGGTGACAGTCTCAAACACTTGATCGACTTCCATATCAACCACAAGAATGTGGCAACGATTTTGACAGCCGAAGCAGCCAATCCATTTGGCTATGGCCGGATTGTTCGTAATGACAATGCGGAAGTACTTCGCATTGTCGAGCAAAAAGATGCGACAGATTTTGAAAAACAAATCAAAGAAATCAATACAGGGACTTATGTCTTTGACAATGCTCGCCTATTTGAAGCTTTGAAGAATATCAATACCAACAATGCCCAAGGTGAATACTATATCACAGATGTGATTGGGATTTTCCGAGAAGCAGGAGAGAAAGTTGGAGCCTATACGCTCAAAGATTTTGATGAAAGTCTCGGGGTTAACGACCGCGTGGCCCTTGCGACAGCAGAAGGCATCATGCGTCGTCGCATTAACCAAGCCCACATGGTCAATGGGGTGAGCTTTGTCAATCCAGATGCGGCCTATATCGATATCGATGTTGAGATCGCACCAGAAGTGCAAATCGAAGCCAATGTTACCCTAAAAGGCCACACAAAAATTGGGGCTGAGACAGTTTTAACCAACGGAACCTATATTGTGGACAGTGAAATTGGGGCTGGTGCTGTTATTACCAACTCTATGATTGAAGAGAGCACGGTAGCCGATGGCGTAACGGTAGGACCATACGCTCATATTCGTCCAGGATCTAGCCTCGCCAAAGATGTCCATATCGGGAACTTTGTCGAAGTCAAAGGTTCGTCTATTGGCGAAAATACCAAAGCAGGTCATTTGACCTACATCGGTAACTGCCAAGTCGGCAGCAACGTCAACTTTGGTGCAGGAACCATCACAGTGAATTATGATGGCCAACACAAGTTTAAAACGACGATTGGAAACAATGTCTTTGTCGGATCCAATTCGACGATCATTGCTCCAGTTGAATTAGGCGACAATTCCTTAGTCGGTGCTGGATCAACCATTACCAAGGATGTACCAGCTGATGCGATTGCGATTGGTCGTGGCCGTCAAGTGAATAAAGAAGAGTATGCCCTTCGCTTGCCACACCATCCTAAAAATAAATAGGAGATTCTCATGCAATTTGAAGAAAAAACCATTGAGCGCAAGGAGATTTATCAGGGACCGATTTTCCAAGTGGTCACTGATCAAGTAGAACTACCCGCTGGAAAAGGCCAAGCGCAGCGTGATTTAATCTTCCATAACGGAGCAGTAGCGGTTTTGCCGATCACAGAAGATGGGAAAACGATCTTGGTCAAGCAGTACCGCAAGGCGATTGAAAGGACCTCGGTGGAGATTCCAGCAGGGAAGTTAGAAAAGGGAGAAAATGCAGATCCCCAAGCAGCTGCTCTGCGTGAATTGGAAGAAGAAATTGGCTACACAGCGGATCTAGAGTTGTTGTATGATTTTTATTCAGCCATTGGATTTTGTAATGAGCGGATCAAACTTTATGGTGCGACCAACTTGAAAAAGGTGGAAAATCCACGTCCACAAGATGCGGATGAGACCTTAGAGTTATTAGAAGTAACCTTGAAGGAAGCGAAAGATTTGATCCAAACTGGTGAAATTTGTGATGCCAAGACCATCATGGCTATCCAATATTGGGACTTAATCAATAAATAGAGGAGGATCCGATGGGAAAACCTTTATTAACCGATGAAATGATTGAACGAGCAAGTCGAGGTGAGGACATCACTGGTCCTAATATGGTCGATGCTGAAGAGACGAAAATTATTCGGACAGACCACAGAGGATTTGGCTATGAACGTCCTATGAGAGAGAGTCGTATGGAGCGTCCACAAGAGCGTTATTCTCAGGATACTGTGCAGATCCAAGTGGAGCCCACAGTGACCAAGAGTCGTCGCATTGAAGAACGCAAACAAAGTGTGGTCCAATCCAAACTCAATAAGATTTTGTTCTGGATCATTGTGCTCCTCATTGTTTTAATTATTGCTATTTGGCGTCTATAAGGTCGTTACAAGGAGAGAAATGACATGAAAATTGGAATTATCGCAGCCATGCCCCAGGAGTTGAAGATCTTGGTTGAAGCCCTTGAAAATGGGGAAAAGCATCTGCGTCTTGGAAAAGTCTACTATACAGGATCGATTGGTCGCCATGAGGTCGTTTTGGTTGAAAGTGGCATCGGGAAAGTCATGTCTGCCATGAGTGTAGCGGTTCTAGCCAATGATTTCAAAGTGGAAGCCATTATCAATACCGGATCTGCAGGAGCAGTTGCACCGGGAATGGCTGTTGGGGATATTGTCCTTGCCGACAAACTGGCCTATCATGATGTGGATGTGACAGCCTTTGGCTACAAGTATGGTCAAATGGCAGGTCAACCGCTTTACTTTGAATCCAGTCGCTATTTCGTATCAGAAATGAAAAAAGTTCTGGAAGAAGAAGCTGCAACCACACATGTGGGCCTGATTACAACAGGAGATAGCTTTATCGCGAGTGAAGAAAAAGTTGCAGCGATTCGGGAGCAGTTCCCAGAAGTATTAGCAGTTGAGATGGAAGGGGCAGCCATTGCCCAAGCCGCTCATGCAGCTGGACGTCCCTTTATGGTTATTCGAGCTATGAGTGATACAGCAGATCACGCAGCCAATCTCTCTTTTGATGAATTTATCGTTCAGGCTGGCGAACGCTCTGCTCAAACCCTGATTACCTTCTTAAAGAGATTGGTGTAAAACAAAAAATAGATAGAAGTGGGATTGGATGAATTTTTTTACAATTCGTTTTGTCCCTCTTCTTTTTTTGAAGCTGATTTTTTCAGAAATAGGGTGCTTTCATGCTATAATAAGGACTAGTAGTGGAAAGGAGAAATGATGGTTTTATCAAAAAAACGGGCACGTCATGTGATTGAAGAAATTATCGCCCTTTTTCCAGATGCTAAACCGAGTCTGGATTTTCGTAATCATTTTGAATTATTAGTGGCAGTCATGCTCTCTGCTCAGACGACTGATGCGGCTGTTAATAAAGCGACACCAGGTTTGTTTGCGGCTTTTCCAACCCCACAAGCCATGGCAGCAGCCAGTGAAGCAACTATCGCCAAGCATATTTCTAAATTAGGTCTCTATCGAAATAAGGCCAAATTTCTCAAAAAATGTGCCCAACAATTGCTAGACAACTTTGATGGGCAGGTGCCTCAGACTCGTGAAGAGTTAGAAAGCCTGGCAGGAGTAGGACGGAAAACAGCTAATGTCGTCATGAGTGTAGGATTTGGGATTCCAGCCTTTGCTGTCGATACCCATGTGGAGCGGATCTGCAAGCACCATGATATTGTCAAGAAATCAGCGACGCCATTGGAAGTTGAAAAGCGGGTCATGGATGTTCTGCCAAAGAGCGAATGGCTGGCGGCTCACCAAGCCATGATTTACTTTGGACGGGCCATCTGCCATCCTAAAAATCCTGAATGTGACCAGTATCCACAACTCTATCATTTTGATTAGGAATCAGTTCCTCTGCTCGAAAGTGCAGAGGTTCTTTTTTGTGATGAAACGAATATTTATTAAAAGGATTGAAAGGTGATTTCTTTGTTGGATCTGGTGGTAGGTGCCTAGACTCCCCTATCCGGCTTCTTTGAGATCGATTTCAAAATGCTTTTTCTTTATATCTTATTATATTCATTCAGAAATAACGAACTTTTTTAAAATAAATTTGGTTTTTTTAAAGAAATAGTGTATAATGGTAGAAAATCTAACATAAGGAGATAGTGATGAAAGCAAAAAAACTGTTAGCTCTTGCAGGAGTTTCTGTTGCAGGTGCCTTTCTCTTAGCAGCGTGTGGCGGTGGTAGTAGCAATCAAGCAACCTACTCATTCGTCTATTCAGCAGATCCAAATACCTTGGATTACATCGCTGCAACTCGTACAACGACTTCAGATGTCACAAGTAACCTTGTAGATGGTCTTCTTGAAAATGACCAATACGGAAACTTTGTGCCAAGTCTAGCAGAAGATTGGACTGTCTCTGAAGATGGATTAACCTATACTTACAAACTTCGTAAGGATGCCAAATGGTATACGAGTGAGGGTGAGGAATATGGTGATGTAACGGCTCAAGACTTTGTTACAGGGATCAAACACGCGGTTGAGTCAAAATCAGAAGGTCTCTTCTTGATTCAAAATTCGATCAAAGGTTTGGATGCCTACGTAAAAGGGGAAACCAAAGACTTTAACACGGTTGGAGTCAAAGCTTTAGATGACCACACCATCCAATATACCTTGGTCCGTCCAGAAAGCTTCTGGAACTCCAAAACAACTTCAGGCGTTCTTTTCCCAGTCAATGCTAAGTTCTTGGAATCTCAAGGAAAAGATTTTGGTTCTTTGAAACCTAGCAGCATCTTATACAATGGTCCATATTACTTGAAATCATTGACTTCAAAATCTGAGATTGAATTGGTCAAGAACAAAGACTATTACGATGCGAAAAATGTTCATATCGACAATGTCAAATTGACCTTTAATGATGGATCAAACCCAGATGCAATCATTAAAAACTTTGAAAAAGGTCAATACTCCTTTGCCTCTGTTATGCCAAACAGTTCGACGTATAAGAGCGTCAAGAAAAACTTTGGCGACAACATTGTCTACGGGTTGCAATTGGGAACATCATACTACCTTGGATTCAACTTGGACCGTCAAAAGTATGACCACACAGCCAAAACAACGGATGAACAAAAGGCTTCTACTAAGAAAGCAATTCTGAACAAGGACTTCCGTCAAGCGGTGAACTTTGCCTTTGACCGCAAATCATATGCGGCACAAGTATCTGGATCTGATGCGGCTGAAAATACCCTTCGTAGCACTTTGGTGCCACCAACTTATGTCCAAGTCAATGGAGAAGATTTTGGTAAAGTCGTTGAAAAACAATTGGTTACCTATGGGGATCAATGGAAGGGTGTGAGCCTGGACGATGGCCAAACAAGCCTCTACAATCCAGAAAAAGCTAAAGCTTCATTTGCGAAAGCCAAAGCTGAATTGCAAAAACAAGGCGTTCAATTCCCAATTCATTTGGACTACATTGTTAGCCAAGTGGACAACAGCATGGTCCAACAAGCTAGCTCCTTCAAACAATCTGTAGAGTCAGCGCTTGGTGCAGACAATGTCGTTGTGGACCTTCAAAAGGTATCGGATGATGATTTCCAAAATATCACCTACTTCAGCGATACAGCGGCTGCGAGAGATTACGATATCTCAGGCGGTGGTTGGGCTCCTGACTACCAAGACCCATCGACTTATCTTGAAAGTATCAGCCCAGTAAATGGTTCTGTCTTCTACTATCTTGGTATTGATGCAGGTTCAAACAATCCAGCCATTGCAACAGTTGGTTTGGATCAATACGCTAACATGTTGAAAGACGCCGATGCTGAATTGTTGGATCAAGCAAAACGCTATGAAAAATATGCAGCAGCGCAAGCATGGTTGACAGATAGCTCGATTACGCTTCCAACTGTTTCAAATGGTGGTGCTCCAATGCTTCAACGGACCGTACCATACAGCCGTGCTGCTTCATGGGTTGGTACAAAAGGAACAGGAACCTTCTACAAATACCTTGAAATGTCCAAAGATGTTGTCACCACAAAAGACTTTAACAAGGCCAAAGAAGAATGGTTGAAGAAAAAAGCAGAATCCAATAAAAAAGCCCAAGAAGATCTTAAAGATCACATCGAAAAGAAAAAATAAAAAAATCAATCATTGTTCCATCAATGAGGATAAAAAAAGTCGGAGCCGTCATGTGAGGGCTCCGGTTTTTTTATGTCTCGAAAGTCAGTCTGTCTCATTCTTTAAGATGAAAGATAAATAAATCACCTGATATTGAACTGTACTCACAAAAATATATTTTTGGGTATGGCTCATAGACGGGTGATCATCATTCTATTCACTAAATCTTAAAAAATAGCCATCTGGATCTAAAACTGCAAATTCATGAGGATAGATATAATGGTCGCCAACAAGAAATTCTCTTTTGTTGTACCCTATGCTTTTTAGCGAAAACGTTTCCTATTTAAATAAACTCTAAAAAATGATAAAATATTTGTAAGTCAACCACTTAAGGAGGTTAAGCATTGTGAAAAACAAAATCTTATTAGGTTCTATGACGCTCCTATCTGCATTTATACTAGCAGCATGCGGAAATAGAGAAAAGAAAACAAACGAAACTACAGCAGCACCAACAACTGAAGTCACTAAAGAAACTACGGATGCACCAACGACAACAACTCAAACAACAACTCCTGGGTCTTCTTCTGGGGCAAAAGAAATATCCCTTGCAGATACTCAACGTATCGGAAATGAAAAATTTGGTTATATCAATATCCCTAAAGATTGGGTCGTATACAATGACAAAACTCAAAGTAGCCAAACGCTCAAATATTCATCACCAGACAAACACAATGCGTTAATAATGGGCTCAAACACTAAAGATACTGTTGAACTTGGCCCCAACGAAACCTTTGACGCAGAGTTATTTGCGAACCGTTTATATAGCTCATTCGGAAAACACAAAAATCGAACTAGTATAGAAGGTGTAAAAGCTATATTTGCCGGTGGGGACGCTTTCTTAATAAAAGTAACAGTTAAAGATGGGAGTACTTTATACGTATGGGTATTCCAAAAAGGAGATAAAGTATACACAATCATAATCCAAGGTTCAGAAGATATGATTAAATCCTTAAGACCTGTTCTCGAGCAATCTTGGGGATTAGATCCAAATATTCCTGGGAAATAATCCCCAAAAGACTAAAAGAGAGTGGGACAGAAATTGGTAATTCGTTAGAATTCGATTTCGTTGTCCCACCTCCGCACAGTTGAGTAGGGCTGTAAAAG
>NZ_JUPI01000087.1 GCF_001074805.1 Streptococcus parasanguinis
ACTCAAAATCCAGTGTCCGCAAGGACGTGCCGGTTCGACCCCGGCCGCCGGTATAGTAAAAAAGACAAGGTTTTCGGACCTTGTCTTTTTTTCTCTGTTTTAGTTGAGTTACCAATTTTTTCCATTTTAAAATAAATCATCAAGTTTATTAGCCAATGTTTTCTGTTTGCTAGGGTACAAATGAGAATAAGTATCAATTGTTGTTGTAATAGATGCGTGTCCTAATCTTTCTTTGACAACAAGATAATCTTCTCCTTGATTTATAAGTAATGATGCATGAGAGTGTCTTAAATCATGAATTCTTATTTTCTTTAAATCTTTATCCCTTTCTAGTATTTGCTTAAACTTCTTATCAATCATATTTTTTGTAATTGATATTGGTGTACTCTGTATTATTTGAAGTTCTTCAGTATTTTTCGTAAATTCCTCAAGTTTTTCTTTTTGTTTTACTTTCCAATCTATTAGCATTTCTGCTAATTTCTGATTTATTGTTATATTTCTAGTTCCTGATCGTGTTTTTGTTGTATTAATGTAGCTTGTATTATTAACAAAGTATACCGTTTTGGTAACGTAAATCGTATTTGTTAAAAGATTTATATCATTCCAGTTCAATGCGAGGATTTCTCCCATTCTCATTCCAGTAAAGAAAGCAATTACGAAAAACAGGTCATAACTTATTTCATCATCTCGAATAAGTCCTCTAAATCTCGTGAATTCTTCTATACTCCAAAATTTAATATCAGGCTTCCTAATTGGTAATTTTCTCAGATTCTTAACTGGATTTTTATCAATGAGTGATTTTCTTATACCAGTATCAAAAATTTTTTTAAGTAGAATCAGAACCTTATTAATTGTATTATAGCTTAAAACTTCATTTTCATTTTGTTTTTTAGGTTTTGTTTTTAGGTATTCACGAAATTCGAATATATGGTCATACGTTAATTTATTTAAATTTGTATTTTTAAAATATGGCTTAATATGACGCTCATAATTATTTCTTTGTGTACTTGTGTAGCTTACTTTTCTGCCATTTTTCAAATCATCTTCTTCAAGTAAGTCGAATAACATATCCGTTGTTACTACAAAGTCAAATTGTTTTTCTTTTAATTCTACAACTCTAATATGTTGTTCAAGTTCTAGGGCTTCCTTTTTAGATTTTAATCCTTTACGAATAATACGTATTCTTTTTTGTGTGACTGGGTGGAAACCGTTAGAAACATCAACAGTCCATTTACCACTTTTAGTTTTACGAATAGTCATTCATTATGCTTCTTTCTGGAGTTCAATTCCTAGTAGTTCTTCAGCGACACTGGCTGGAATTGTACCAATCCGTTTGTTATCGTAGATATTAAAACCACGATTCACTAATAGTAATTTGCCAGTATGGATAATCTTTCTTGCAGTTCCTGGAGCAAATCCAAGTTCGATAAGGTCATCTTTTGTTACAGTTTTAATCATGTGCTCTCCTTTTCTAATTAGATTAAGTACGGGGAGGATTAACTCCCCTTGTCTTATACTTATTTTTGTTTTACATCTACTAAATGGATAGCATCCGCCTTGTAATACATCGTTGAACTAATCATAGTAGCTTGTAAATTGTCAAATGTAACTGGTACTTGATCCATTGCTTGGATATAGTCATTATCGACTAAAGCTTCTGGATTGTCTACTGAGACTTGGGTTGATTTCTTTTTGAATTGTCCATCCTTGATCGTTACATTGTATTTCCAACCAATGATTTTATCGGTATTAAAACGTCTTTCGCTACCATCTCGGTTTTTGATAATTTCTCCGTTTGCATCTGCTCGGACTTCCGTTTCAAATTTTGGAATGACTTCATCCAATTCAAATTTTGTTCCAATGTTATTGAAATTCCAGTCATTTTGTGAGAGCATTTTTGCCATATTTAATTTCTCCTTTTGATATTTTCTTTGATTGTAGGGATTAAATCTTCTCTTTTAAAGAGAATTGCCCTTTCTATTAATCCACTTGCTAAATCTGGTGGATATTCCATATTGTTGAGTGCGAGATAGTTAGATTTCTCATACTCATGCAGTAAGTTATTGTCGTATAGAAATTTATACGCTTTTAGAATAGCTCCAGAACCTTTATAGGTAAACCATTCTAATTTTTGTTCTAGTTCTGTCTTTGGTTTTGAAATAATGATAGAGACAGGTTTTGAGTGACCTAAAAACTTTTCCCAAGATCTCAAAGGTTTTGAGAAGTGACTATCACTATAGAACCTCACTTTTTCTTTGAGGTATCCCTTGGTAAAGTTAAGAAGATCTATTTCTGAATGCAACCATTCTTGAATGAAGTAGTGAGCTTTTGCTTTCCTAAGTTCTAACTCAGTTCTTATCCAATTTTCTATATACCGCTTGCTGATCCCGAGCTTTTCAGCTTGTTCTAAGCGCTTATCGTAAATTCTAAGTCTTTCATCATCATTGGGTTTTCTTAAATATAAGGTCTGACCGATCGTTTCATCTCCGTAGGTATTGTAGTAGGTGCTTTTTCCATATAGAAAGCGTTTCTTCTGACAAATCTTTAGAAGTTGATTAGGAGTGAAATAGGGTGTTTCATTAAAATCATCTATTGCAATATCAATTCGTCTTACTGAAAAATGAATGTAATTGTAGTAGAGGTTGTTCAGAAACTGTCTTTCGGAGAGACTATTTGGATCTAATACCATATCTCTATAGAACTCTAGTGCCTGTCCTGACATGACAAGCATGTAGGACGACTCTTTCGATCCATAGTAGATACGGATATTCCCATAATGAAGCTGGCTATCATAGTTATAGTATTTAAGGCTCCCCTTATTCTCAATAAATAGGTCAAAGTCAAGAAATAGGATATCTTCGATTATTTCTTTTGGCGAAAATTCAGTCTTATCAAACTGAATTTGAATCCAGTCAAATACAGAACGTAAATGCTCATTTTTTGCCATAGATTTTGATTCAACTTTTTGCCTAATTTTGCCACCCTTAAAATCTCCAAAACCCTTGGTAATACTGAATTTTTTCGATGGTACACCTAACTTGCAGAGGGTGGTGTTACTACACACCCTATCGGTCAAAAATGGTCCGTCCGCATCTACGCTCATTTTCGGCTTTCTGCCTCATGGCTCAGCCGAAAACTCGCTATTAGCCGAACCTATTTTTTGACCTCTTGTTAACAAACCCTAGTAAGCCGGTTTGCATCGACTCTTCAATATCTTGGATTTTCTTTTTTAGGTTGGAATTCTCAATTTTTATCAGTCGCATTTCTCGCTTAAATTCCTGTTTTAAGGCGCTCAGTTCATCGTAGAGCTCATCTATTACTTGGTTTAGGGATTCATGTTCATTGTCTGCTAGACTCCCAAATACGGCTTGTATAGCCTCTTTTAGACCTATTTCAAGTTTTAGTTTAGCTAACTTTTGAAATTGTCTAAGGTCTTCGTCTGTAAAATCATAGGCAACTGTATAACTTAATTGATGAGTTCTGGGATTTCTACTGATAGGAACTTTAATTTTCTTAAATTCCTTGCCACTTATCTCTTTAATCAGTTGAATCCAATTTTTAAGAGTAGAGGTAGAGTTTAGGCCAGAAATTTGATTGACTAACTCTTTATTGGTCATCTTTTTGTGAAACCTCCGAAATTTTCTTGTGCAACTGAAGAGTTTTCTGTGGTATAATTGTTACATAATATGTTTTGATCTTGGAACGAACGGCACATTTGTTTCAAGATTTTTTATTTTGTCGAATCCTACCTCCTTTATTAAAATTTTTTAAATCGACTACTAGTTACATACGCTTTTACCTCCTTTTATGCTATAATATTCTCAATGGAATATTCAATCTCAAAATAAATATTCCTTATGGAATAATTCTATTTTATACCGTTTAGAATATTTTGTCAAGCTAAAATATACGAATAAGAATATCTATAGGAGAATTATGTATACAGAGGATTATAAATTTTCAGAGAGGTTAAAAACTCTCAGAAAATCAAAAAAGTT
This sequence comes from Streptococcus parasanguinis, assembly GCF_001074805.1. Lineage (GTDB taxonomy): Bacteria > Bacillota > Bacilli > Lactobacillales > Streptococcaceae > Streptococcus > Streptococcus parasanguinis_A. Next base: position 3,999 of record NZ_JUPI01000087.1, read on the forward strand.
AACTCAAGTACAAATATCGGAATTAATTGGAGTTCAACAAGGGACATATTCTCGGTGGGAGAATGGAACGTTAGAACCAGGATTAGAATTCGTTGTGAAATTAGCAAATATCTTTGGGACTACTACAGATTATTTGCTGGGACAAAAACCTTATTCAATTATCAGTAGTTTACCTCTAGAACAATTAGATCTTACCAATATTGCAAACTTTTCAAAGGATGAGTTTGATATTTTGAAACATTCAATAGCAGTTTCGGTGGCAAGAAATAAAATAAAGGCAACAGAACTAAAAGATAGAGTTATAGAAAAAAATCAGTTGTCAGAAAAAGATGCAGAACTTTTGAATAAGATTTTTGAAGAAGTTAAAACTTATTGGGAAAATTAGGAGGACGCTAGTCTTCAAAATTCCCTCCCAAAATGTGTCCAAAATATTGACAGAATTCTAGCTTTTCATTATAGTTCTTATGGAACTTTTTTTCTACAACAAAATAGGCTCCATAATATCCATAGGGGATTTACCCACTACAAATAGTATAGAGCCGGTTTTATTAATGTCCTGCATTTCCTAATAAGTTAACCATGACAACACCAATGATAATCAAAATTAAACCGATAATGCTATAAACATTTAGTGTTTCTTTGAAAATCATTACTGCGATAGAGGCTGTCAAAACTAAACCGACAGCTGACCATGTTGCATAAGCTATTCCTAAAGGAATTTTTTGCATTGCTAGTGAGAGGAAATAGAAACAAACGCCATAGCTAAGTAGGGCAGAAACGGTTGGAATAGGCTTTGTAAAACCGTCTGATAATTTCAAAAGGTTAGTTCCCAATATCTCTCCTACAATGGCGATAAAAAGATAAAAGTATGACATGTCTTTAACCTCCTATATGTCATGTTTTTGCTCTAAGAGCTATTATAGCTATCCGTTTTTTATAAATCTTGGCACAAGTCATGAGAATTTGTAGTAAAACTGTGGCAGACACTTTTTCAGAACCAATAGCTGATAAGTTTAGTATATCATAAGATAAATTTTAAAAAAAAAGTTTTGTTAGAAAATGAATTATCAAATTCTTGGGCTAAAGAGTTATTTTTGTTAAAATAATAAAAAACACTTACCCTAATTAAAGGAGAAAATAAAATGATTACATTAACTGTTAATCGTACAAGTGTCTTGAATACCTCTGGATGAATATAACCTGTTGGGACATATCGTCTATTCTCTGATGATGCTCTTAGAACGATAAGGTATGGAGTGTTACCAAAAAGTTACTAAAATTTGAAAAATGAGTCTATTTTGCAAGATTCAAAAGGCTTAAAACCCTATTAAATCAGGGTTGTAAGATTTAAATAATGGAGTTATGGAACTCAAAATCCAGTGTCCGCAAGGACGTGCCGGTTCGACCCCGGCCGCCGGTATAG
>NZ_JUPI01000088.1 GCF_001074805.1 Streptococcus parasanguinis
ATCTTCACGAACAACCGTTACGGCTGGTGCTTTACCTGTGAATGATTTTTCAGGGACAAAGGTTACAGTTCCGTCTGCTGCTACTGTGTAAGTACCAACACCATCTACTGTCTTGGTAGTTGAACCATCGTCGAAAGTAGCTGGAACGTCATCGTTCATTGGCACACGGCTATCACCTTCAGTAAATTCAGGCTTACCTGTTTGGGTTTGACCTTGTTTACCTGTTGTTTCAACTGGTGTAGCTGTCGGTGTGACTGGAGTCACAGTTGGTGTGTAAGTAGCAGAAGCTTTGGTTCCGTTCTTATCTTCACGAACAACCGTTACGGCTGGTGCTTTACCTGTG
>NZ_JUPI01000009.1 GCF_001074805.1 Streptococcus parasanguinis
CCTCTTTGGTAACCGATGACATAGAAGATAATCCCCGCACCGATACTACCTTGAAGGGTAAAGAGCAAGCTTTCAACTTCTGATCCTGGTGGTTCAAACAAAGGTGAAAACCAAGGTTTATAGTCCTTTTGAATAGTCGAAATAGCATTTTCTGCAGCATCATCCGTACCACTATATTCTACTCCTTTAGGAGCAAATAAGAAAGCACCGACAATAATCACAACAATGGCAGCTAATAACAAAAGATTCTTGTGTTTTTTCATAGGAATAAGCCCTCTCTTTCACTAGCATTTTCAGAAATCAAGTTGTAGAAGATAACAGTAAGCAATCCTTCTACAATCGCAATTGGAATTTGCGTAATCAGAAAGACACCCAAGAATTTAAAGGTTGATCCTACAAATCCAGTGGTTGGATCCGGGAAGACCAATCCAAGTTGAAGCGAAGTTGTTGCATAAGTCGCTAAGTCAGCAATCATCGCACACAAGAAGAGTGAGACTGGTTTAGATAGTTTCAAAGAACGACTGAATTTATAAACTGCAAATCCGACAAAAGGACCTACGACTGCCATTGAAAAAGCATTGGCACCAAGGGTTGTCAAACCACCATGGGCTAAAAGAAGAGCTTGGAACAACAAACAAATGGTTCCTAGTACACTAATAACAGATGGCCCAAACATAGCAGTTCCCAAACCAACACCGGTTGGGTGAGAGCTAGATCCTGTTACTGAAGGGATCTTCAATGAGGATAAGATAAAGATAAAGGCACCGGATAAGGCCAACATGGTTTTTGAATTTGGATCTTTTGAAATAATCTTCTTAATTTTGATCAAACCTAAAATGAAGAATGGTAAAAATAGTAAGAACCAGACAATACACCATACCAAAGGGAGATACCCTTCCATAATGTGCATAGCAGATACAGGTTG
>NZ_JUPI01000089.1 GCF_001074805.1 Streptococcus parasanguinis
TACCATAGCATCTGCTGCTTCGATAGCACCTACTAAACCTTTTGTTTCAACCATTCCTAATGCATTTGCGTTTGCCATTTTAATTTCCTCCAATTATGAAATGAATAAGTTATTTAGTTAATTTTGATAACACACGTTGAACAAGCAGATCAATTAATTGTTCTTCATCTACTTGCTTATCAACTTCACAGCGTTGACAGTCAAGATTTTCTTGATTTTCAGCCTTTCTCAGATCTGACAATTCTGCAGTACCATAAGCGACACGGCGAATATTAATCAAATTCAATGGGCTTACATTGTCAGATGTTGCGCTTCCACCTACAGCTCCACAACCCAAAGTAAAGGCTGGGAACAAACCTGTTGTAGCACCAACTCCTCCTAAAGCAGCAGGAGTATTGACCAAAAGTCTTGAAACAGGTTTTCTTAAAGCAAATTCTCGAACAATGCTTTCATCTTGCGTGTGGATAGCTAAAGTGTGTCCAGCTCCTTCATGATGAAGAATTCGAATACTCAACTCACATGCTTCTTCCCAATTTTTAACAGTGTAGAAACCAAGAACGGGAGCAAGTTTTTCCATTGAGAATGGATATTGTTTACCAACCCCTTCACCGTCAGCAATCAAGACGCGGGCATCATCTGGAACAGAGATTCCAGCTAGTTTAGCAATCACTTGAGGTGTTTTACCTACCATTTTTGGATTCATTGCTCCACTAGGTAGAATGATGAAGGCTCCTAATTTCTTTGCATCTTCTTTTGGAACGAAGTAAGCACCTTGACGTTTAAACTCTTCAACAACCTTGTCTTTTGTTTCTTCTTCTACAATGATTGATTGTTCAGAAGCACAGATAACACCATTATCAAAAGTTTTTGAATCTAGAATTTGACGAACTGCTTTAGGGATATCTGCAGTTTTTTCGATAAAGGCTGGACCATTACCAGGACCTACCCCAATAGCAGGTGTTCCTGATGAATAAGCAGCTTTTACCATTGCATTCCCACCAGTTGCTAAAATCAAATTTGTATCCTTGTGTTTCATCAACTCATTAGTTGCTTCAATAGAAACACGTTGAATCACACTGACAGCACCTTCTGGACATCCTGCAGAAACTGCTGCTTTTTTAATAATATCTACAGTTTCATTGATACATTTTGCTGCGTGTGGGTGCGGAGAGAAAACAATACTGTTTCCACCTTTTAAAGCGATAAGAGCTTTATACATGACTGTCGAAGTCGGATTGGTTGAAGGGATTAACCCTGCAACGACCCCAACCGGAACTCCAACTTCAATAACTTTATTTTCCTTATCTTCGCTCAAAATTCCTACTGTACGCATATCCTTGATTTCTTCAAGAATACCTTTTGAAGCAAGGGCATTTTTTAAAACTTTATCTTGCCACTTACCAAATCCAGTTTCTTCAGCAGCCATTTTGGCTAAACGTTCTCTTTGATCATAACAAGCTTTAGCTACAACTTTTACGATCGTATCAATTTGTTCTTGACTCATCAATGCGAGTTTTTGTTGAGCTACTTTTGCTCGTTGAATCAAATGGCGAACTTCTTGAATAGATAAGAGATCTTTATCTTCAATATACATTCAACTTTCCCCTATGATTTCAATTTTAGTAAAGCTTGAATTAGTAATTGTTTGTTCGCAAATTTAATTTCTTTCTTAGATAGATTGATTTTATTTTCACGATAAGCAATACTTCTTAATTCAACAACTTTGAATTTATTCAATTCTTCCTCAGAATATTTTTGCTTTCTTTCTGTTGAAATTTCTTCTTCCGTCACAATATCAGAAACAATTTCTTCAACGATGGCATCTTCAACACCAGAAACTATGTCTTCAACAACGACTTCATCAATAGCTGATTGCAATGGTTCTGTAATAACCTCAGCTTCTTCAACTGGGTCAAGTGATTCCAAAACACTTTCTTCTTTCAATGAGACACTTTCAACTTTAGGAAATTCTTTATTCTCTTCCTTACGGATTGGGTTGAGGATTGAATCAGTTTGTGAGTCTAACCGTGCAATCACGTGACTATGAAGATAGTAAGGTTGATCCTGTGCAATTTCAACTGCGGCTTCTACAGCTGATCTTACTGCACTAACGTCGCCTACTAACTGAACTGTGTTCAAACCTGACTTAACAGTTTCTACATTTAATAGTGAGACATTTGCAGCTTTCAAAGCAGCATCTGCTACAACAACTGCTCCAAGAAAACCTCGCACTTCAATTAATCCAAGTGCTTTTTCTACCATGAGCATACCTCATCTTAATAATTCTTTGGATTGTCTGCAATACTCTGAACCGTTTGGGCAAATGCATCACATGCTGCACGACATGCAGATTGAGAGCCAATCAATAATCCACCCGCAAAGTTTGTTTCACTTGGTGGACCATAAAAGGCTCCAACCGATACATCTGCAGCTTTCAAAGCAGCATCTAGGGCAACCATAGCTTCAGCAGGAGGTGCAATCAAATAGGCAATTGCTGTACCTTCTTCTGCATTGGCACCTTCTGAAAGATAGCTACCTGCTCTAGAAATACAATGAGCAAAATATGGGATGCTATCATCATCATTTGCACTGTAGAAACTTGCCCCATTTTCAATTTCATATACAACGACGTCTAGGCCACTGCGAACTTCTTCCGGATTAGGTCCGGCAAGGATACCAATAACTTCACCTGCTAATTTTGTTGAGGCATTACCAGCTCCAGCATACATACTACGAGCATAAACAACTTCAACATCAGCTGCTTTTGTTGCTTCATCTAAAGCAACATAGGTTACATCATCGCAGTCAGAAGTAACAATTCCTAAACTTCTATGATGTGGTTTCAGTTCCAATGATGCTGCTAACCCTGCATCTACATTAGGAATTAATAATGCACTTAATACGTTAGCGCCAAGTCTATCATTTTTCAAAATCTAAACCCCATTTCTATTTTAATTCTACCCCTGACTTCTTATTATCAAGAATCTTCTTAATAATTTCAGCCACGTAGGCACCAGCTTCAACCGCTGGAGTTCCACCCTTATGGATATTGGATACAACTGTACGACGAGATTCAGGCATACCAACTGTTGGTTTGTAAGCCATATAAGCACTCATTGATTCAGCTGTTACCAAACCAGGCCGTTCACCCACTAGCATACAGATGACCTCAGCTCCTGTAAGTTCAGCAATCTGGTCCATAGCCGCTACCCGAGCATGTTTGATGAAAAGAACTTCATTATAGTCAAGACCAAACATTTTCAACCCTTGTTTTAAAGCTGGTAAGAAATCTCTTACGTTCGCTTCAATGGCTGATGAACTCAATCCATCTCCTACAACAATTTGTACTTTTGGATTTGGTTTGCAAGATTCTTTGATAATTTTTTGTTGATCTTCTGGGAAGAATCTACCATAATCTGGTCGAGTTAAGTATTCATCTTTTGTTGAAGCTTTTGTTTGAACTGGAATGAATCCCATTTCTTTAACAAAATCATCAGATACATAAGAGAATACCGCATCTTGTGCCGCTGCGTGGTCAGCACGGAAGCGAAGAACTGTTTCAGTCTTGTAACGATTTCCAGCTCTCCACAAGCCCAAACGAGCTGGTGTGAATTTTTTAATTTTACGATAAGCTTCTTCGTTAATGGCATTTGGAATCAAAAATTGTTCCTGAATATCCACTTCTGTAATATCTGGAATAATTCCATCTTCAATAGTAGTTTCTTCCTTATCTGGTTGAACACTTGGACTTTCTTTCGTCTTCAAATTGGAATCTACTTTTTGCTCCTCTTTTGTTGACTCTGCAATGGCATCTGTATCCAACTCACTTAACAAAGAACGAATCATTTCTTTTAAATCTTGTTCATTCACTGTTAATACCTCCTTACTAATTTTGTTTCATAAAGATAGATCCGTCTCCACCGATTTCAGTAAGATGCCCATCTTTCATCAATCCCATTTTTTCCATCCATTCTTCAAATTCTTTGATTGGACGTTTGTTCAAGAGATCACGCATTGTAGCAGTTTCATGGTAACCGGTAGTTTGGTAGTTCAACATGATATCATCACCATGAGGAATTGCCATGATGTAGTTTACATTCGCTGCTCCAAGAAGAACCAATAGGTTTTCAGCGTCATTTTGATCAGCTTTCATATGGTTAGTGTAGCAAATGTCACAACCCATAGAAATACCAGTCAATTTACCCATGAAATGGTCTTCCAAACCAGCACGAATAACTTGTTTTGAATCGTACAAATATTCTGGACCGATGAAACCAACTACTGTATTTACCAAGAATGGATCGAAGCGTTTTGCAAAACCATAACAGCGAGCTTCCATTGTTACCTGGTCGGCACCATGGTGAGCATCTGAAGATAATTCAGACCCTTGACCAGTTTCAAAGTACATTACGTTTGGACCAGCTGAAGTACCAACTTTTTGAGCAGTATCTTTAGCTTCCTGAATAACCTTTGCGTCAAAACCAAATGCAGCATTTCCTTTTTCAGAACCTGCGATAGATTGGAAGACCAATCCAGTTGGTGCACCTTGGTTCATTGCTTCAATTTGAGTAGTAACGTGAGCAAGCACACAGTGTTGAGTTGGAATCTTATACTCTTCGATAAAGTCATTAAATTTATGAAGAATTCGTTTTGTACTTTCAACAGAATCATCAACCGGGTTGAGGCCTAGAAGAGCATCTCCACATCCATAGGCAAAACCTTCCATTGTAGAAGCCATGATACCATCAGGATCATCTGTCGTATGGTTTGGCTGCAAACGAGAAGAGAATGTTCCAGGTTCACCAATTGTTGTATTAGCACGTTTGGTAATGATAATCTTATTAGCAGCGACGATCAAGTCGAGGTTTGTCATCAACTTCGCAACCGCTGCGACCATTTCTGAAGTTAATCCACGAGATAGCCATTGGATATCCACATTTTTGTGATTGTTATCCAAAATCCACTCACGAAGTTCAGATACTGTCCAATTTTTAATCTTTTCGTATGTACGAAGATTAACATCATCGATAATGATACGTGTTACTTCATCTTCTTCGTATGGTACAACTGGATTATTAAACAAATCCGAAAGTTTCAATTGAGATAAAACAACCTTAGCTGCCACGCGCTCTTCAGAAGATTCAGCAGCTACGCCTGCAAGTTGGTCACCCGACTTGTATTCATTGGCTTTAGCTAGAACTTCTTTTACTGATTTGAATTCATAGACTCTTCCAAATAATTTTGTCTTTAAAATCATTTAAAGTCTCCTCCTTTAATAATTTCTTAATTAAAAACTAGCGTTTTCACAACGACTGGTAAGACCGATCCCTCAACCACAGGATTTCCGATATCAATGTAGTCTCCGTTTTGAACATCAACAGAGTCAATACATACAAACGGATAATCTTTAGGTAATGAAGCAAACAAACATTGTCCCAAAACCTTGGCCATATCTTCTCTAACAACTACTATTAATGGAATATTCTTTCGAATACTTTCTCCCATCCCCTTTGTGATAGCGCTTGCATATTCTTGTACTCTAACAAAACTTGGACTTTTTTCACCATTAATTGCTAAAGCAACCTGTTGAACTTCATTTTCTAAGGTAAACCATTCTAATTTATCATGAATGATTTCTGTTAATTTTTCACAACTCTCTAGTTCGTCGTCTTTCGCTAATTTCAAAACAGGTATATTTCTAATTGGTAAAGTTTTAGAAATATAAGTGATGGTGCTTCCACTCACCTCTGTTGTATGACTTCCAGCACCTACGACTGTTGCTCGAATTGTTTCGGCTGATTCAATTACTCTCTTTTGTTCAAAAATCTTTGATTGACGAATAGCACGTCCCAATATGATACCAATATCACCGTAGGTGAAATCATTAGTAGTAGAATCTTGATAAATAACATCGGCTACTCCTCCGGAAAATGAAACACATTTCAATTCATAATCGAGTCGCAATCCATGGTTGGTTTGTAAAAACTCGTAATACGGAGCATCCACTTCAAGCCCAACTGCCTTTTCTAAAACACTCACTAAAATTTGGATTAATTTATTCAATTCATCCCTATTTACAATTTCATCCAAAAACAGTCTTAAATTTTCTTTTTTTATAATTTCTTGAAGTTTAGGTGAAATATAATGTATTTTAAGAGTATTAGGATCAATCTTGATCAAACGACCGCCAATATCAAAACAACCTGTATCAATTACATCTCCTTCGCGAAATGCAGCGAAGTTTGAAGTTCCACCTCCAATATCAATATTTACAACGGAAGTATGGTGTTCTTGAGAATATTGGTGTGCACACGCTCCCTTGCCTGCGATAATACTCTCTAGATCTGGACCCGCAGTAGCAACTACAAAGTCCCCAGCGTATCCGCTCAATGCCTGCAAAACTTGACTGGCATTTTCTTTTCTAGCTGTTTCACCGGTAATAATTACTGCCCCCATCTGAATATCTTGCTTTTCAATCCCAGCTTTTTGATATTCTTGGATAACAAAATCTTTTATCTTATTAACTTCTATCAAAGACTGATGTGAAATTGGTGTAAAAATAATTTTACTTTTATAAAGGACTTTTTTATCCGTTATATATACTCTTGGGATTGTAAATACAGAAGCAATATTTTCAATTGTAAGTTCAGATAGGACCAATTGAGTAGTTGCAGTTCCAAGATCTAACCCAACACTCAAAATTTTATCCGACATAGGCAACCTCCAAAAAAAGACGCTTAAAGAATGCACTGAAACATCGGTTTCTTGCATTCTTTAAGCGTCATTGCTTTTCGACTGACTTCATTGTTAGTCTAGAATTATTTACACTTTAAAAATTATCTTAACTCGCGTTCCCTCATTGTTTGAGGTTGTCACAAGTCTTCCGGATAATTTGCTATCTACAAATCGTTGAACAAGGATTAAACCAAGATGCTCTTGGTCCACGGTTTCGACATTGTAACCGCTACCATTATCAATTACTTGTATACGTATTATATCATCATTTTTCGTCATTTGCAAACGAATACATTGATTTTTTTTATTTTTTTGATGTTTTTTATTGGAAAAAGCATGCTCATAAGCATTTTGTAATAATTCATTAATAACCAGTGCTAATGATGATGCTCTATTATGATCTAGATAGATTTGATCACATAATTCCAATTTTAATTGAATATCGGGTCTTTCTGCAAAACAGCGTTGAAGATTAGATGAAACAATTTCAATCAGGGACTTCAAATCGATTTGCTCATGTTCTTGACTAGAAAGAAGCTCGTAGGTAGCAGCAATCGAGAATATCCGGTTAATACAATCTTCGAAAGCAACCTTTGTGCCCGGTTCTTTTACCTGTGCTCCTTGCAATCGCAATAAAGAAATAATGGTTTGCAGGTGATTTTTAACTCGGTGATTTATTTCTCGAGACGCCATCACACTCTCTTGGATCTCTTTGTCTTTTTCTTGAAGGTCACTGATATCTCTTATGGTAAGAACCGTTTGATGATTGCGAGCATTGGGGTAACACTTGACTTGAAAATAGTGCTTCCCATACTTAACGGTTTTATTACTATCTGAAAAATGATCTTCTACTAATTCAGAAAAGATGGTTCCATCCAAGGAAAGATTATCATAATGCATCCCCTGAACACTATCCAAGTAGCCCAGCTTCGTTCGATATAAGAGAACAGCAGACTGATTACAATGGAGTAGAAATCCTCCTTGATCAAACACTAATACTGCATCTTCTACATAATCTAATAAGGATACTTCGTCTTCTCGACTTGATTCTGAAGGAGCTTGAAAAATGTAGGAATTGTCACCTTTAGAAGGCTTGAGAGAGAAGCTAGACGAAAAGCTATTAGAAAAATCACTTTCAACAATTAAAGTAGCAATGACTTTTTCTCCTCTAGTAATTGGAAAAACAGTCTGTTCAATTGCAACACCTTCTTGTGATTGTCCACGGAGTCCAACAGAAGGGACCCCTGTCTGGAGAGTTCGGAGCACCCCAGGTTCATTTTCTAAAAATGCTGATTGCCCTACCACTGTCTTTTCATACAAGCTCTCCTTTGTATGAGGCTTTCTATGAAAAACGACAATTGCATGATCAGAATAAATATTTTTTACATCAATGAAGACGTCCTTATCCATAAACTCTTTGCTAGATAAAACTGCCTCTGATTGTCGAATCAAATAATCAATATCTGCTTCATTAAGATCTGTTTTATCCTCGCAAAATTTCTTTATCTGATTATTGTACTTCATTATTCAATAACAGCAACTTTGCAATTTCAATCATTGGAACACGCTTTTGCATACTGATTGTCCGAATCTGTTTAAAAGCCTCTGGTTCCGTAAGATTATCTCTCGTCATCAAAAGTCCTTTAGCCTTTTCTAAAACAATTCGATCATCAAGCTTCTTACTAATTTTAATTAATTCCTTCGAAAGTAATTGCTGTTGCCGTCCTTTCTCTATACAAACTGCTATTGTAGGAATTAAAGACTTTGCATCCAACGGTTTTACCAAGTAAGCACTAGCACCAGTTAAACTTGCCTTTTTGATATAATGGTCATCATTATAAGCAGAAAGAATTATCACACCGTATGCTAATTCATCATCTAATATTTTTTTACCTGCTGATAAACCATCTAATAACGGTAATTTAATATCCATTATCACTAGATCGAAAAAGTGTTTTTGACAAAGTTCAATAGCTTCAAAACCATCACTTGCTTCTGCAGCCACTTCATAATCTGACTGTTCTATAATTTGTTTGATATCTAAGCGAATAATCGGATCATCATCACAAATTAGTATTCTGCCTTTCATAAACTCCATCCCTCATATGAAATTATGTTCTTGTTACAACTGTACTTGAAAAGCCTAGAATCTCTTCTAAACCATTTAATACTGCGTGGAGTGATGCATCTACTGACGCAACATCACCTGTCATTACAACAGATCCACTAAATCGATCCACAAAACCAATCTGTACCCCAGCTGCTTTAGTAGCTATATCCACAGCAATAATTGCAGCCTCACTTGGAGTGATGGTCAATATCCCAATAGCATCACGAAAATCTGTCTGTAACCCCAATTTTTCAAAAATAACAGGATCAGGACTAGCAATTAAATGTGCTAATGTGACTTGTTTACCAGGAACGTACTCCTGAATCATTCTTTGTTTTTCTGACATTTATTACCACCTCTGGATTGGTTTTACAATAAATATAATTCTAAATAATTTGATTATACTATATTTAGTATTCGCTTTCAATAAAATTTATTAATTAAATTATTACATAACAGTGTCAAATTAAAGATCCTAAATTTGAGGGAAATGTTTTTAATCCTTTAATTTTTTGTATGTCAATTTAACTATTTGAAATAATTGATTATAAAATATAGAACTATTAATATCTAATTATGTACTATGCAAAACCAATACAAGACAACTTATTAGTGCTTTTAAAAAATTATAAAAGTAAGCCTATATTAAACAAAATAAATTTAAAAATTCCAATTTATCATGTGAACTTTTATTATATATATTCATAAAAAAACTGAACTCACATGTCTTTTTTTATTTTCACTAGCAGATTCATTTCTACTATATCAATTAGACTTTATACTTTATTTTTCTTAATTTAAAATGACTTCTTTTAGAAAGCTTGTTCTATAACCTTCAATAATTCTTCAACTGTAGGGACTCTCGGATTTGTAATCGTACACTTATCCAATAAAGCAGCTTCCGCAATCTCACGTTTATGAGCATTAAAATCATCCACTCCCACTCCGTAAGATCTTAAAGAAGTAGGATGATCTAATTTCTTCTGAAGTTTTTGAACAGCATCCACTAATTGTCTTACACCTAGAATAGGTGTAGAAGCACTCAACCCTAATAAACGAGCAATCTGTTGATATCGTTCAGCAGTTTCTTTATTCAAATTACCAGCACGGGTACCGGTCGTTGCCACATTCGCATTATACTGGATAATATGTGGCATTAAGATGCTATTAAGTCGTCCATGAGGAATATGGAATTTAGCTCCAGCTGCATGGGCGATACTATGATTAATCCCCAATGAAGCTGAGTTGAAGGCCATTCCCGCCAAAGTAGAGGCTACATGCATTTTTTCACGTGCTTCTAAATCATGTCCATTTTTATATGCACGAGGCAAGTATTCAAATACTAATTTGATAGCTTTTTCAGCCAAAGCATCAGAAAAATCAGTTGCTTTATTTGAAACATAGGCCTCAATCGCATGCGTTAATACATCCATACCAGTATCTGCTGTAATATTAGCTGGTAGTGTTTCCACCAAATTGGAATCTAATATAGCGATATCCGGTAGAATATCCCAATCTACGATCGGATACTTTTGTCCTTTCTCAGCATCAGTAATAACTGCGAAACTTGTCACTTCAGATCCTGTTCCACTAGTAGTTGGGATAGAGATCAATTCCACATCAGTAAAAATCCCTTGTTTCTTCGCAAAGTAATACATTGCTTTAGATGCATCAATTGCAGATCCCCCACCGACAGATAAGACAATATCGATTGATTTCCCTTCAGTCGCGTGAATCCCTGCCACAATAACATCAATAGGCGGATCTGGAACAATATCAGTAAAGGTTATGATATCGTTACTAGCATCTAAATAATCAAGAATTTTATCTAACTGTCCAGATTCTTTTAAAAACGGATCAGCAACAACCAATATGGTTTTGTTATGATAGTTTTCCAATTGGGCCAAAGCACCTTTGCCGACAAAAATTTGAGTTTTGTAGTAAATATTATACATTCTTTCTCCTTTCTTTTCAGAGTTTCTTATTTTATTTTACCCCCTTTATTATTTGAAACTCTTAAAACAACATAAAAAGAAGCCACATGAAACACTACCAAATAGTATAAATTTTGGTATATTTCATATAGCTTCATTGCTTAAAATTGTACGTCCTTGTACTTTACAAAAAGTATAACATAAAAACGCTTACAACGCAAAAGAAAAAACATATATTTTATTTTTTTGATCATAATACTTGCAGATTCTTCTAGATCGTGCTATCATTAAGCTACTAGAAATGATTTTGGTACTTTTAAGAGTATGGAAGTTTGGTGAAAATCCAACACGGTCCCGCCACTGTGATAAGTTTAGCTTTAAGTCAGGTCTTTATTCTTAAATTTTAGTAGATTTCACGCCTCGATGTAAGGTGGTGATGTCAGTTAGGAAATACACCAAAATAGTGCTTTCCCCTATTGACTCTACGTATGAGTACGTATCATTTTCTAAAGATGGGGTTCCCATCATCTGCAAAGAAGCAGAGTCAATATTTGGAAAGCTACTGTTAACCAATGAAGCTTAGCACGAAATTTGTACACTGTTGTACATCTGGCTTTCGAATTCTAACCTTGTCCTTTCCTTTAGGGAAGACAAGGTTTTTTTCTTATCACCTCTAATCAAAAAGCAATGACATAGATAAAAAAGCACTGCCCCTATTTTTATTAAAGGTAGTGCTTTTATTCTAGTTATTATTTTTCTTTGCCCAACGCTCCACATCTGCTTTTGTAATATTATGAAACACCTTTGCTCCTCTTTCATAAGGAATATCCTCACAGTGTTTTCGATAATTAATCACTCTTGCAAGAGCAAAGAAATAGTCAGATAAACGATTAACAAAAATTAAAACTTGATTATTAATTTCATTTGTCCACATGGTCGCGACAATATGTCGTTCTGCACGACGTGCAATGGTTCTTGCTACATGAACCATTGAAGCAATTTCATCACCGCCAGGTAAAATAAATCTTTCCAGAGCTGGTGGGATATCCGCATACGTATCAATTCGTTCTTCAATCCATTTAACGAGGCTTTCATCTACTTTATATGGGTATACACCCTGAGGAGTAGACAAATCAGAACCACAATCAAACAGATAATTCTGTAACTGATACAATTCGTCTCTCAATTCATCATCTGGATCCATTTTACTAATCGTATAACCGATCCAAGTGTTTAATTCATCTACGGTACCATAAGCATTGACACGCTCTGAATCTTTTGCAATGCTTTGGCCACCTACTAATTTTGTAAGACCTTTATCTCCAGTCTTTGTATATAGTTGCATAGTTTTCCTCCTTTATTAGCCTTTATCTAATGTCGACGTAGTCATCCCGGTCCAGTTTTCCCTCCTCGAAAGTCGGCATACGCTCTATCGTGTACACGGAACTTTCTATTAAAAAGAAAGCTAAAGGACAACCAGATCCTTCCCCTAAGCGCATATCCATTTGAAGCATCGGGGATAAGCCTAAATAATCCGAAACAATTTGATAGCCCGGTTCTGTAGAACAATGGGATGGGAAGCAATAGTCAACCACTTCTTTCTTTAACTGTGAAGCAATTAAGAGTCCTGTCAAAGAAATCAACCCATCAATGACACAAGGAAGTTGGTACTGGGCACAAGCTAAATAGGTGCCAACCATCCCCAACATGTCTAGGCCACCAACTTTAGAGACGAGATCGATAATATCACTATAGGGAGCATGTTTGGTTACCGCTTCTTGAATGACAGCTGTTTTATGAGCCTTCATATCTTCAGTCACTCCCGCTCCGTATCCGGTTACCTTTTGGGCAGGAATTCCCAAAGTGGCAGCAATGACTGCTGCGGAAGTTGTGGTATTTCCAACCCCCATCTCTCCTGTTCCAAATAAGGTATAGCCCTGATTGATCTTTTCAACTGTTCTTCTATACCCAACTAAAATGGCTTCAATGGCTTGCTCTCGAGTCATGGCAGCTTCTTTTAGCATATTGCGAGTTCCATGTAACACATGGTCCGGGTTATCGGAATAAATTTGACTCTTACAACCAATATCAATGACACAAATATCAGACCCAGCATGTTCTGCAATATTACAAACCCCTGCTTTACCATTTCTGATATTATTGGCTACAATAAAGGTTGTTTCGATAGGATTTGAGGAGATTCCTTCTTCACAAATTCCATTATCCGCTACATAGATCATAACGATTTTTTTTGATAGCTGGATTTTGTTAGGAAACATCGCATATAGCTTGGCATAATTTTTTTCCATTTTACCTAATGCACCAAGAGGTTTTGCTAAGCGATCACACACCTTTACCCCCTCTTCTAATGCTGTAGCATTAATGGGTACAATTTTATCTAGGATTTGATTTAATTCTTCTTGCCTATTCAAGGATCTCCTCCACATTCTTTACCTGGAGCCCGTCGTATATAATCTTGCTTAGATTTCTGAGAGAATAATAGCTTGCTAAAGGATGATGAGACAGTCGTTCTTCTAACTCAGTCATGTGCATCAGTTGCTCTTCTGTCAGCAGAATACCAACAATACTACCACTATGGGCAATATTAACTCCTAGTAAACCTAATTTATTTACTAGGTCGATAATATCGTTTAAATAGGGTTTGGGTAGTCGTTTGTTATTCAATAAAGCACTTCTAGTCGCAGCGGCGCCTAATAGCTCTACATTTTGCTTGTCACAGGCTATTTTAAAATCAGTCAACAATGTTTTTGATTGCTCTGCAGGATATAAGGGACTTTCCGTCATTCTTATAAAACTCGTCGTATCAACCATTTGATCTGGCTCTAGAATGTACACATAAAGCTTTGGTTTCCACCTGGTCTGCCATTGAATCGCACCATTAAGAGGATTCATTACAGTCCAGTCTGAAAAACCCACGGAATCACTTGGTTCAATCTTCGAACAGAGACTCGTTAATAAGGGAACCGACACTGTTCCATGTTTATAGGCAGAATAAGCTCCTAAGATCGAGAGCATGTCCGCTGTACTACTAGAATAACCCTTTCCAACAGAAATATCTGTATGAAAAGTATAGCCGAAATCTATCTGATCTGTTAGTTCATTGATGACTTGCAGCATTTTAGGCCGCAACACTTCTTCTATGGCACCTGTTTGAGGACCAATCACTACTTGACTTTTCTTTTCAATCCCATAGGACATCAAAAACTCTTCACCGTCTACCACACATTGAAACAATTCTCCGCAAGATCCTGGACAAGATGCTTTCATCGCCCTCATCACTCTTCTTTTCCTCCAAGAATCGCTTCCAAGGCAGCTAATAAACAGCTATTCTCCTCTCTACTACGAACCGCAATGCGGTAGTAATCACTCGTCAAATTGCGATAGTTCGCACAAGAGCGGATAAAAATGTTATGGCGCCATAATTCTCCACGTAAATCCTTAGATCCCGTATACTGAAAGAAAATATAATTGACACTTGGTTTTAGAACCCTTAATGCAGAAAAAGATTTCAAGGATTGATAAAGGAAGTCTTTCTCCTTCTGTAGCCATTTTAAAGTTTGAGTTTGATAATCTCGATCCTTTAAAATCACCGGCAAGGCTTGAAGAGCCAATGCATTGATCGTCCATGGAGCCCGTCGTTCATTAATTTTTGCTAAACAAGGATGAATCCCCAGAGCGTAGCCTAAGCGTAAGCCTGGTATAGCGTAAAATTTCGTTAGAGAGCGAACGACAATTGCATTTGCAAAATCACTCAAGTACGGAACAAAACTATATGCTTCCTCGTCTTCTAAAAAGTCAATAAAAGCTTCATCTAGAATAAAATGAATATTCTGTTCCAGCAATTTTTTTCCGATTTCTAGCAAGTGACCAACTGGAGCAAGGGAGCCAGTTGGATTGTTAGGATTACACAATAGGACAACATCTCCAGCTTCCAATTGGTCTATATCGGATAATAGACCTTCCACAGTCCAAGTAAAATGAGGAGCTGTTAAATGATGGTACAGAATTTCTGTCCCTTCTTGATGAAAAGCTTTTTCATATTCCATGAAGGTGGGACTTAAAATCAATAATCTCTTCGGCTTTAAGGTTTGAGCTAGTTCGTAAAATAACCCAACTGCACCATTTGACAAAAGGATTTCGAGATCTTGATTTCCATGATGCTCCCTCAGCAAATCCTTTTCATATTGGTTGGTGATATCCGGATATTCCGTAATTCTATCAATACTGTTCACTAAGACTTGGCGGAGGCTTGTAGAAACTCCAAGCGGATTGATATTGGCACTAAAATCAATCCACTTTTCAGAAGAGTTCCCATTTTTTTCAGCTAATAGACGTCCATTCCCTCCGTGTTCAACAATCATACACATCTCCTTCTTGAAAGATAAAGTAGTCCTTTTAGATTATATCATGTTTACTCACTCTCAAGAAAGTCCTTTAAAGCATCGATTCCAGTATTCTCTGTTGAAGAAATTTCAAAAATCCGTTTCACACCTGCATCTAACAACTGCTTGCGCGCAAATTCTAATTGCTCCTCAGAGTCTACTAGGTCAATCTTACTAATGATTCCAATCACATCTTGGGTAAATAATGAAGAAAATCCTTGAGGAAAAGTTTGCATGGTCGAATTTCCTGCAATTAAGAGTCCAATGATATCAGCTTCTGCTGCAGTCACTGTTAAAGCATTGTAATAGCGTCTGTGTTGTAAAAATTCCCCTGGCGTATCAATAATACTATCGTGGAATTGAACAGCCTGTGTTTTAAAATACTCAATATCTAATCCTTTTAATCGTTGAGTCAGAGTTGTTTTCCCTACTCCCACTGAACCAACAAACATGATTTTCTTCATAAATCTCCCCTATTTTTTAATTAATTGTGCCTCATCCGTTCCTAACTTAATTGTTTCACGGCTCTTGACCAAAACACCCTTGTTTTCATCACGACCTTGTAGGAAGTATTTAGCATCCTTACTATCATATGTATCTACTGCAGTCTGTGATAACAAGCCGATTCCTTTAGAAGGATCACGCAAAAGATTGAAGATAATTCCAATTTGTAAACCATCAAAGTCTTTCAACATTGCGTAGTCCCCGTTACTATCTCCAGCGATTAAGATAGGATCTTGGTTGCCATGTTTATCTGCAATAAATTTCTTGATTGTTTTTGTTTTTCCTTCACCTTGTGTTTGGAAGTAGTCGTTATTGTATTCTGATTGAATGACACCAGAATCATTTTTAACAAGTTCCATTCCATACACATGGTCTTCAGTAATATTATAACCGAATTTATCCAGAGTAGCAAAAGGAACAATGACATCACGGAAGGAAGCAGAGACAACATAAACATCAATGCCGTTATCTTGAAGAGTCTTATAAAGATTTTGCATCTCTTTTACAGCACGGACACCACGTTTAAATTTGATTTCCACTTGACCAGCTTCGCCTTTCAAGCTTTCTGGACTTTCCCATGTTTCAAAAACCAAATCTTCTTTCAAAGCACGTTCAATTGATTTTTCAGATACCGCTTGAACTTCTTCAGATGTCATACCAGTAAACAAGTAAGTTACCCATGGATAAGAAATGTCTGAGCTGAAGGTTCCACCGATGGCTTCATAAAGATAACGTAATTTAGCACTGAAATCTTTATATTCGTCTAATTGTTTTACTTCTTCGAGGCTCTTAGAACCCTTGAATCCTTTGTACTCATTATAAATCACAGTGTAATCAGAAACAATATCTTTGGCGATCTTATCAATATTAACAGGGTTTCCTTCCTTGTTGTTGTGATCTTCTGTGAAGTTGTCTTCTGGAATATTTGTACGAATCGCCTTATCAAACTCTTCTGGCGTCATCTTAAATTCCAAGTTTTCAATCTGATAAGTGAAGGTTGCTTCACCAATATCATTGATGACGGTTGTGTTATCCCAGTCAAATACAGCATATGGTTTTGCTGATTCATTATATTTTGAACTAGACTTGCCATTTTCTTTAATGACATTACTTAATTTCTTATATAGTTTGTCCTCCCATTGACCACGTTCAAGGACTTGATCTTCTTTCTTCACGCTTGTTTCCTGACTAGCTTTACTAGACTCAGTTGTTTTAGACGACTGAGAAGCCTGACAACCAACCATAAATAAGGCTAGACCACAAACTAAAAAGAGACGATGTTTCTTCATAAGAAAACCTCCAAAAAAAATTTTTAATTAGAAAAAAGGCAACAAAGAACCTATGATTTGAAACGGTTGCGCCATTGCAATCATAGGCCTCATTGCCTTTTATATTATTCCACACCCATTATACTAATTAGCTGATAGAATGTCAATCGAAAACGGTTACATTTTTTTGTCAACTTAAAATTTTCATATTGTAAGAAACTAAATCAATAGAATTTTTCATGCTATCTGATGAATTCAATCCCTTTTCTGAAAAATTATTTTCATTGTTTTCTCCTCTATCCTCTGCTATACTTGGATTATCAAAGAAAGGAGATAAGCCGATGACATTGTCCAATAAATTCACACTTTCTCTTGCCTCACTGGCAATTCTTGGTCTTTTAGCAGCCTGCTCGAACCAGACAGCTCAAACACCTGCAAACTCTGCTAGTTCACAACAGGTTTCTTCGAGCGATTCAAGCTCTAAAGATTCTCAAACGGCTAGCCAAGCTGAAAATCTAGACGGTACATACAAAGGGACTGATGAAAATGATCAGATCACTCTGACCCTGTCTGGTACGACGGGCACATGGGAAGAGGTTGAAAGGGATGACGAGAAAGAAAGCAAGCCTGTAACCGTTCACGCCGACAATCATACTCTCACTGTGGGGGATGATCTCAAATATTATAAACTAGAAGGTAACCAACTCACTATTGAAGATGACGATCGCGATCCTTCTGATACCATTGTATTAACGAAATAGCATAAAAAATAAGAGGTTAGGATGTTGATCCCAACCTCTATTTATTATCTTAATGGAACTGCATCCCACCATCTACGATAATGGTTTGTCCTGTGATGTAGTTTGAATCAGGTCCAGCAAGGAAGCTGACCGCTGCTGCTACATCTTCTGGTTCTGAAAGACGTTTCAAAGTGATATCTTTAGCGAATGTTTGCATACCCCATTCGTCGTCTTTGCCCGCGTTCTTACCTACTTCATGAGCAATGTCAAACATCATTGGAGTCTTAACGATACCTGGTGCATACGCATTGACAGTGATTCCTGAATCAGCCAAGTCACGTGCCAAAGTTTGAGTGATCCCACGAACTGCAAATTTAGTACCACCATAGACAGTCAAGTTAGGGTTACCTACAACACCTGCTTGTGAAGTTGCATTGATGATTTTTCCGCCATGACCTAGTGCTTTGAACTGAGCTTGAGCTGCTTGTGCACCCCAAATCACACCACCAACATTAATAGCAAATGTACGTGTAAATTGTTCTTCAGTAATTGTATCAAGTGGTGTAGTTGGCGCAACACCAGCGTTGTTAACGACGACGTTTAAGTCTCCGAAATGATCAACAACCTTTTGGAAAGCTGCAGCCACTTCTTCTTGTTTAGACACATCAGCTACGACTGCAAAAGCATGATCTGCTGATAACTCAGCAACTGCTTTTTCAGCTGTTTCAGCATTGTAGTCCAATACTCCGACCTTGAAGCCATCTTGCACCAAACGTTTTGCGATTGCAAAACCGATTCCTTGACCAGCACCAGTGACAATAGCTACTTTAGACATATGATTCCTCCTTGGTATCAACGATACCAGCAAACGTTCATAGAAGAACAGCAAGGGTTGACAACTAGTTTTGGGTGAATCTATCATCAGTTCCTTCCAAAACTATGCTAATAGTATACTCCTTTGTGAAAAAAGTGTCAAACTCTGGCCTGTTATTTTTTAAAAAAAGTTTATTTATATGATATTTTTATTTAGTGATAAATGAACTAAACCATGAGATAGAGTATAGCTTTTACCCACAACGGATCACTATTCTATTCTGTAAAAGCTACATAAAAAGAGGCTGGGACAAATGTCCTAGCCTCTCAATTATTTTTGGATTGTCGAGCAAGACGCAGTGGTTGAGTGGGCTCTACT
>NZ_JUPI01000090.1 GCF_001074805.1 Streptococcus parasanguinis
CTCAATAATTCCGAGTGCCTGAAACGTTATTGTTTCAGGCACTTTTCTCACGGCGGAAAGTTTCAGTATTTTCTTAAATCGATTTAAAAATTGGAACTCAAATTTATTTTTTTTTTTGCAGAATCACTTAACTTATTTTACTTTAAAATAGTTTGTCTATCTATCTAAAAAGCAAACCTGAGTCGAACAATTTCTAAAAGAAAGAGCAGATTTTTAAAAAGTTTGGTATAATAGAGAAATGATTAGTCACAATGAAACGGAGCTGATCGCTCTAGGAAAACAGCTAGGAAAACTCTTAGAAAAGCAAGACGTGATCATTTTATCAGGTGATCTAGGAGCAGGAAAAACGACCTTTACCAAAGGAATTGCAAAGGGGTTAGGGATTGATCAGATGATTAAAAGCCCGACCTATACCATTGTTCGTGAATACGAAGGTCGCTTGCCTTTATACCATTTGGATGTTTACCGGATTGGGAATGATCCAGATTCTATTGATTTAGATGATTTTCTATTTGGAGATGGTGCTACCATTATTGAATGGGGAGAGTTGATTGAGCCGAGTCTCTCGGATGCTTATCTTAAAATTTTTATCCGAAAATTGGAAGATGGGCGAGAGTTGGCTTTTGAGGCTCATGGAGAGCGTGCAGAAGCTTTACTAGCATCCTTTGAGCAGGTGGAAAAAACCGATGACTAAGGAAAAGGAAGTGACACTAGAAATTCGGCAAGCTGAAAGTGCAGACGCGGCTCTTGTCGTTGATTTCTTAAATCAAGTTGGGAAAGAGTCAGATTACATGACGCTAGATGAAGCTGGGATAGGCATGTCTCCAGCAGACATGGAGCATTTTCTAATGGTGCAAGAGATGGCGGATAACCGGATTTGCCTCTTGTTATTTCTAGATCAGGAACTGGCAGCTTTGTTAAATATCACTGCGGCTTATCAACGGTCTGTTCAGCATATTGGAGATGTCTTTATTGTGGTTCGAAAAGCTTATTGGAATCAAGGACTTGGACAGATCTTGTTGGAAGAAGGAATCGAGTGGGCGCACTCGACCGGTGTTCTTAGGAAACTAATCTTGAATGTCCAAGTGCGCAATGAACGAGCGGTTCACCTGTATAAAAAGTTAGGTTTTGAGATCGAAGGTTGCCAAGCTCGTGGAGCTTGTTCAGCTGAAGGAGAATTCTTAGATGTTTACCTTATGGGCAAACTGATAGATTAGAGAGAGAGTCTACATGGTTAAAAAAATTATTTTGATGTTTTTGAGCTTATTGACGGTAACAGTGATTGGGATCGGGGCCTATGGTCTCACCATCCTCAATCAAACAACAGGGACCCTCAGTAAGACCTATAAGGGCTTTGGGAATGAGACCAATGTCATCGCAGAAAACAAGCCGATGACCATTCTTTTGATGGGGGTTGATACAGGTAGTGGTTCTCGGGAAGATCCTTGGGCCGGAAATAGTGATACCATGATTTTGGTGACTGTTAATCCTCAAACCAAAGAAACAACCATGACTAGCTTGGAAAGAGATATTTTAACCAATATTACTTCAGATGGCGAAACAGTCCAAGCAAAATTGAATTCGGCCTATGCTCAAGGTGGTGCCAAGTTAGCCATTAAGACCATTCAGGATCTCTTGAATATCCATATTGACCGTTATGTCATGATCAATATGAAGGGATTGGTTCAATTAGTGGATAAGGTTGGTGGCATTACGGTCAACAATCCATTTGACTTTGATATCTCGATCGAGGAAAATGAGCCAGAATATACGGCTAAGATTGCACCAGGACGTCAGGAGATTAATGGGGATCAAGCCCTCGTTTATTCACGAATGCGTTATCAGGACCCAGAAGGAGACTATGGACGCCAAAAACGCCAACGTGAAGTGATCAAAAAGATTGTTGAGAAAGTATTAAGCCTCAATAGTTTGAGTCATTATAAAGGAATCATTGAGTCTGTTAGTGACAATATGCAAACCAACATTTCACTTGACAGCAACAGCCTTCTTCAATTGCTCGGCTATAAAGACGCCCTTTCAACGATTCATCAGTACCAGTTGAAAGGAGAAGATGCAACCTTAGCAGATGGTGGTAGCTACCAGATTGTCACTTCAAAACATATCTTAAAAATTCAAAATATCATCCGCAAAGCTTTGGGCAAGAAAGAAATTAAAACACTGAAAACCAATGCTTATCTATTGGATGGAGATGAAGATTTGAAGAATGCTTCTTCTCAAAATGATACGCCAGTGGCATCATCTGAGGAAGCACCTGTTTACCAAGAGTTTAACCAACTGCCAGTTGCACCATCGACTCAGGATACGGGAGTGGTGACACCTCAGAGTTCTGTCGCACCAGTAACGCCAGTTGCCCCTGCAGCTACAGAGTCGAGCAGTGTCGCGCCAGCTGCGCCGTCGGAATAAGAAAAAAACGATTGAGTTTTCTCAATCGTTTTTACTTGGTTGCCAGATGTCTTGAATTTCTTTTAGAGAGGCAGTTGCTTGTTGACGAAACAGTTTGGTCTTGTATTGGAAATCCATTACCAATTCTTGAAGATTGGTCTTTTGGTCTTGGATAATATCCAGATTACGTTGGATTTTTGCTAGGTTATCTTGAATGCCCTTAACCAATTGGCTGGATTCAGTCACCTCAGTTTTGATTTCTTTGCGGTTTTTAACCAGGTGGTAGCTAATGCTAGCTCCTGTTGCAAACCAAAAGAGATTTTTGAGTTTCATATGGTCTCCTTTTAGCTGTTTTTGATGGTTTCTGCGAGAACTGTTAATTGTTCAAAATTAGGTTCGTGTTCAGTAAATGAAATGGCCAGTTCATCTTGAGCGGAATAGCGAGGGATAATGTGGACATGGGTGTGAAAAACAGTTTGTCCAGAAACTTCTTCCATGTTACTGATGATATTCATTCCCTTGGCTTGAGTAGCGGCTTCTACTTTTTTAGCAACTTTAGAGACACGTGCAAATAGTTGAGCTGTGGCGGTTTCGTCCATCTCTAAGAGGTTGCGAGCGTGTTTTTTTGGAACGACTAACGTATGACCAGGAGTAACCTGAGAGATGTCCAAAAATGCGAGGACCTCCTCGTCCTCATAGACTTTGGATGAAGGAATGTCGCCAGCTATAATCTTACAAAAAATACAATCATCAACCATAAATACACCTCATTTAGACTAAATTTTGTTATAATATAAGAACATTATACCAGAAATCGGAGAAAATATGTTAGAAATCAACAAGTTGACAGGGGGCTATGTCAACATCCCTGTCCTGAAAGAGGTGAGTTTTTCGGTTCCGGATGGCCAAATGATTGGTTTGATTGGACTAAATGGAGCTGGGAAGTCAACCACGATTAATGAAATTATTGGTCTCCTGCATCCTTATGCTGGGGAGGTACGGATTGATGGTCTTAGTCTGCCAGAAGCTCCAACTGAATATCGGAAGAAGATTGGTTATATTCCAGAAACCCCTAGTCTTTATGAAGAATTAACCCTGAGAGAGCATATCGAGACCGTAGCTATGGCCTATGATTTAAATATGGATCAGGTCATGGTGCGCGTCCAGCCTTTGTTGGAACGCTTCCGTTTGGCTGAAAAATTAGATTGGTTCCCGACCCAGTTTTCAAAGGGGATGAAGCAGAAGGTCATGATTATTTGCGCCTATGCAGTAGATCCAAGCCTTTATATTGTTGATGAACCCTTTTTGGGATTGGATCCTGTTGCGATTGCAGATTTGATTCAGTTATTGGCAGATGAGAAGGCAAAAGGAAAATCGATTTTGATGAGTACCCACGTTCTGGATTCGGCTGAAAAGATGTGTGATGGTTTTGTGATCCTCCATAAGGGTCAGATCCGAGCAAAAGGGACCTTGGACGAGTTGCGTTCAACTTTTGGGGATGAGCAAGCAAGTTTAAATGATATCTACATGACCTTGACAGAAGAGGAAACAGCATGAAAGAGTTGATGAAAAAACGGCAACAAACGTTTCGAACTCAATGTGTAAAATATAGCCGCTATGTTCTCAATGATCATTTCGTCCTCTTTATGCTGATTTTCATAGGATTTTTGGCGGTTCAATACAGCCAATTTTTGAAAGATCTACCAAAAAATACAAGCCTGATCCGCTGGAGTCTCATGATTGGTTTGCTCCTCTTGGTTCCGATAGGCTCCATTGCGACCTACTTAGAGAAGCCCGATGCTTTATTTCTTTTGGTAAAGGAAGAGGAAGTGAAAAGTTATATCAAAGGGCAGGCCAAGAAGTCTTTTGTCTTTTGGTTTTTGATTCAAAGTGTTGTCCTTCTGTTATTTGTGCCTCTTCTTCTGGCAACGGGGCTGGATAAACTTGCTATTGTAGCTTATATCCTTGTCTTAGGGGTGGCTAAAGGGGCTGTTTTTAGCTGGAAGGAAGCGCGCTTCTACCAGGATGGAAATTTGAATTGGACCTTAGCCATTGCTCGTGAGAATGCAAGGAAACAATTGATCCTTCGCTTCTTTGCCTTGTTTACAACGGTAAAAGGTATTACTAACAGTGTCAAAAGAAGAGCCTACTTGGATGGTTTCTTAGGGCTTCTTCCCAAAACACATGGGAATACGTGGCTTCACTTATATATGCGCTCCTTCCTACGGAATGGAGATCTTTTCTCTATGACTCTCCGACTCTTGGCTCTTTCCATTCTCGCTATGGTCTTTATCCCCCAAACTCTAGTGGTGATCGTTCTTGTAGCCTTGCTCAATTATTTGATCATTTTTCAATTGTTGGGACTTTATAGCGCTTTTGATTACCAACCGTTGACCCTTCTTTTTCCAATGGAAAAAGGAAGTAAAAAGGCAGGATTGAACAAAACGCTTCAGCTGTTAATGGTTATGATAACGGTGATAGAAGGGGGAATTGGCCTGGTCTTTATATCAGATAAAGTCCTGTTACTAGGCTTATTAGCTTATACAGTTGCTTTAACCCTGCTCTATCTTCCATTTAAAATGGCGCGCTTGGTTGACGAAAGTCGTTAAAATTAGTAAAATAGATTGGAAACTTTTTACGGAGGAAAAGATGGACTCGAATGAAAAAGAGCTAAGCCTCACCCCAATTCCTGGGAAGAGTGGGAAGGCCTACATGGGGACCTACCCAGATGGTGGGCGCGTTTTTGTAAAAATGAATACGACCCCAATCCTTGCGGGTCTAGCAAAAGAACAGATTGCTCCTCAATTGTTATGGAGTCGACGTTTGCCAGATGGAAATGTGATGAGTGCCCAAGAATGGTTGAATGGGGAGATTCTCACGCCAAATGGAATGTCAAAAAAACAAGTGGTCAATATTCTAACGAGATTGCACCGTTCTAGACCTTTGATGACTCAATTAAAGAAACTTGGGTATCCGGTGGAATCTCCTTTAGAGTTGCTCAATTCTTGGAGTAACCGGTTGCCAATTGCCCTACGTCAGAACCACTACATTCAATCAGTCGTAAAGAATTTACGTAAGACAGTGCCAGCCTTTCGGGAGGATTATGCGACGATCGTCCATGGGGATGTCCGTCATAGTAACTGGATTGAGACAGAGAGCGGCTTGATTTATCTAGTCGATTGGGATTCCGTTCGTTTAACTGACAGGATGTTGGATGTGGCGCATATCTTGAGTCACTATATTCCAGATTCCAATTGGCGCGATTGGTTAGGTTATTATGGTTACAAGTACAACCAAAAGGTGTTTGATAAACTCTATTGGTTTGGTCAATACTCCTTCTTGTGGCAAATTGCTAAATACTATGAAAATAATGATTTAGAAAATGTCAATCGCGAGATCTATGCTCTGCGCAATTTCCGGTTGAAATATGGAAAGGAAATATGAGAGTTAGAAATCGCAAAGGAGCGACAGAATTACTAGAAGCCAATCCACAATATGTGGTCCTAAATCCAGAAGATGCTAAAGGAAAATGGCATGGGATTTTCGGAAATGACCACCCCATCCATATTGAAGTGGGAAGTGGAAAAGGGGCCTTTATTACTGGGATGGCTAAGGCCAATCCAAAGATCAACTACATCGGAATTGATATTCAAAAATCGGTTTTAAGTTATGCTTTAGATAAGGTCTTAGAAGCTGATGTTCCTAATATTAAATTACTTTGGGTAGATGGGGATAGCTTGACTAACTATTTTGAAGACGGAGAAATTGATCAGCTCTATCTGAATTTTTCAGATCCATGGCCAAAGAAACGTCATGAGAAGCGTCGCTTGACTTACAAGACCTTCCTAGACACCTTCAAGCAAATTCTTCCAGAACATGGGGAGATTCACTTTAAAACAGACAACCGAGGTTTGTTTGAATACAGTTTGGTGAGTTTTTCGCAATATGGAATGACTTTGAAGGGAGTCTGGTTAGACCTTCATGCTAGTGACTTTGAGGGCAATGTCATGACGGAATATGAGAAGAAGTTCTCAAGTAAAGGCCAGGTCATTTACCGTGTAGAAGCACAGTTTTAGCATATTCCTTGCAATCATTGGGAAATCGTGCTATAATACATTAAATGAATAGAAAAGGAGAGGCGGGGAAATATCTTCGCCTCTTATCTATGAGGAGGTGGCAACCATCGCAACGATTGTTGACTTAGTAACAGAAGTGATTCAGCCAGCTATAAAGGAACCATTTGAATTGGTTGATGTTGAATATGGCAAAATGGGTGGTGACTACGTCTTAAGCATTTTCGTAGACAAACCAGAAGGAATCACACTGAATGATACAGCGGATTTGACAGAAATCATCAGTCCGCTATTGGATCAAATCAAACCAGACCCATTTCCAGAACAGTACTTTTTAGAAGTCACCAGTCCTGGCTTGGAGAGACCTTTGAAAACCCAGGAAGCACTCGAGGGAGCTGTTGGTAAGTACGTCAATATCAGCTTGTACAAGGCTGTTGAAAAGCAAAAGGTCTTTGAGGGGAACCTGGTAGGTTTTGAAGAGGATGTTTTGACCATTGAGTATATGGATAAAACACGAAAGAAAATAGTGGATATTCCTTATAACCTTGTGTCCAAAGCAAGGTTGGCTGTAAAATTGTAACAGAATGAAAGAAAGGATGCCTTTATAGAAGAGGCAAGAAAAACATGAGTAAAGAAATGCTAGAAGCCTTCCGCATTTTGGAAGAAGACAAAGGGATCAAAAAAGAAGATATCATCGAAGCAGTCACAGAATCATTGCGTTCAGCTTATCGCCGTCGTTATGGACAATCAGAAAGTGCAGCGATTGAATTCAATGAAAAAACTGGAGATTTCCGTGTTTATACGGTTCGTGAAGTAGTCGATGAAGTCTTTGATAGCCGTTTAGAAATCAGCTTGAAGGATGCCTTGGCCATTAGCTCTGCTTATGAGTTGGGGGATAAGATCAAGTTTGAAGAAGCACCAGCTGAATTTGGTCGTGTAGCAGCTCAATCTGCCAAACAAACGATCATGGAAAAAATGCGTAAGCAAACGCGCACCATCACCTATAACACTTATAAAGAACATGAAAATGAAATCATGAGTGGAACGGTGGAGCGCTTTGACAATCGTTTTATCTATGTCAATCTTGGTTCGATCGAAGCTCAATTGTCTAAGCAAGATCAAATTCCAGGAGAAGTGTTCCAATCTCATGACCGGATTGAAGTCTTTGTCTACAAGGTAGAAGATAATCCACGTGGTGTCAATGTCTTTGTTAGTCGAAGCCACCCTGAAATGATCAAACGTTTGATGGAACAAGAAATTCCTGAAGTCTATGATGGAACTGTTGAGATTATGAGTGTAGCGCGTGAAGCTGGAGATCGTACAAAAGTTGCGGTTCGTAGCCATAATCCAAACGTAGATGCGATTGGGACTATCGTTGGTCGTGGTGGATCGAATATTAAAAAGATTACCAGCAAGTTCCACCCAGCTCGATACGATCAGAAATTAGACCGTATGGTTCCGACAGAAGAAAATATCGATGTCATCGAATGGGTTCCAGATCCAGCTGAATTCATCTACAATGCGATCGCTCCTGCAGAAGTGGACCAAGTTATTTTTGATGATGAAGATAGCAAACATGCTCTCGTTGTGGTCCCAGACAACAAATTATCTCTTGCCATTGGTCGTCGTGGTCAAAACGTTCGTTTAGCGGCTCATTTGACTGGTTACCGCATCGATATCAAATCTGCCAGTGAGTTTGAAGAAATGGAAGCAGCTCAAGAAACTTTTGAAGACCAAGTAGAAAGTGGCGAAGAGCAAGTCGATTAAGAGAGGGAGGGAAAATGGTAAAAACAAGAAAAATCCCTTTAAGAAAATCTGTCGTTTCAAATGAAATTATTGATAAGCGCGATTTGCTCCGGATTGTCAAAAATAAAGAAGGACAAGTCTTTATCGATCCAACTGGCAAAGCCAATGGTCGAGGTGCCTACATCAAGCTAGACAATGAAGAAGCGGCACTTGCTAAGAAAAAGAAAGTTTTTAATCGTAGCTTTAATATGGAAGTGGAAGAAGCTTTCTATGATGAATTGATCGCTTATGTAGATCATAAGGTGAAGAGAAGAGAGTTAGGCCTTGAATAAGCAAAAGATAAGTAATTTGTTAGGCTTGGCGCAAAGAGCAGGAAAACTAATTTCTGGAGAAGAACTCGTGATCAAAGCAATCCAGGAAGAAAAAGCAAAATTAGTTTTTCTGGCAAATGATGCAGCTAGTAACCTGACAAAAAAGGTGACAGATAAGGGTCACTATTATGAGGTTCAAGTATCTACCGTGTTTTCAACACTAGAATTAAGCACTGCAATTGGACGTGCCCGGAAGGTCGTCGCTGTTGTAGATGCTGGATTTTCAAAGAAAATGAGGTCTCTTATGGAATAGAAGAGGAGGACAGCAATTGTCTAAGAAAAGATTATACGAAATTGCCAAAGAATTGGGCAAGGAAAGTAAGGAAGTCGTCACTCGTGCGAAAGAATTAGGTTTTGACGTCAAGAGTCATGCATCTAGTGTCGATACTGATGTTGCTGAAAAGCTGATCAAGAGCTTTGCAGCGAAAAAAGAAACAGTCGAAAAGAAAGTAGCAGAAGTGGCTGCCAAGACAACGGCTGTCGCAGCGAAAAAAGAAGCAGCACCTGTAAAGAAAGAAGAGGTAACTGAGACAAAATCAGTAACACCAGCTGCTAAACCAAAGAGTCGTAACTTCAAAGCGGAACGAGAAGCGCGTGCAAAAGAGCAGGCTGAGCGTAGAAAACAACAAGACAATCGTCCAAAACGCGATCGCAAAGACAATCAGCGTTATGGTGATAACCGAAATCAACGACCACAAGAGCGTAATGAACAACGAAATCAAAGTACAGATCGTCGAAATAATAGACCAGATCAAAGACGTAGTGCTCAACCCCAAGTAGCACAAAAAATTGATTTCAAAGCGCGTGCAACAGCTCTGAAAGCTGAACAAAATGCCGAGTACGCACGTGGAAGTGAAGATCGCTACAAACAACAAGCTGCAAAAGCAGAACAAGAACGTCAACAGCGCCGGAAACGTGTAGAAGCACCAGAAGTGAAGGTACCTGTACAGGAACCGGCTGTTGAGAACCATACAAAACCAGCTGTAGCTGCTACTCCAGCTCAAGTTGATACACGTCGGAAGAAACAAGCGCGACCAGATAAGAAACGCGATGATTTTGATCGTGAAGAAGATGGTCCAAGAAAACAACAAAGGAATCGAAATAGTCAAAATCAAGTGAGAAATCAGAAAAATAGTAACTGGAATAACAATAAGAAAAATAAAAAAGGAAAGAACAACCGCAATGATGCTCCAAAACCAGTAACAGAGCGTAAATTCCATGAATTACCAAGTGAATTTGAGTATACGGATGGAATGACGGTTGCAGAAATCGCAAAACGCATTAAACGTGAACCGGCTGAAATCGTTAAGAAACTCTTCATGATGGGAGTCATGGCGACGCAAAACCAATCCTTGGATGGCGATACCATTGAACTCCTTTTGGTAGATTATGGAATTGAAGCCAAGAAAAAGGTTGAAGTGGACAATGCCGATATTGAGCGTTTCTTCGTGGAAGATGGGTATCTGAACGAAGATGAGCTAGTGGAGCGTCCACCAGTTGTAACCATCATGGGACACGTTGACCATGGTAAAACAACCCTTTTGGATACCCTTCGTAACTCCCGTGTGGCGACAGGAGAAGCTGGTGGAATCACCCAGCATATCGGTGCCTACCAAATCGTGGAAAATGGCAAGAAGATTACCTTCTTGGATACACCAGGACACGCGGCCTTTACTTCTATGCGGGCACGTGGTGCATCTGTTACCGACATTACCATCTTGGTCGTAGCGGCAGATGACGGGGTGATGCCTCAAACAATCGAAGCCATCAACCACTCAAAAGCTGCCAATGTTCCAATCATTGTGGCCATTAACAAGATTGATAAACCAGGCGCTAATCCAGAGCGTGTGATCGGTGAATTGGCAGAGCATGGGGTTATGTCAACTGCCTGGGGTGGCGATTCTGAGTTTGTAGAAATCTCAGCTAAGTTCAACCAAAACATCGATGAGTTGTTGGAAACAGTCCTTCTTGTGGCTGAGATCCAAGAACTCAAAGCAGACCCAACCGTTCGTGCGATCGGTACTGTTATCGAAGCCCGTTTGGATAAAGGAAAAGGTGCGGTGGCAACCCTCCTTGTTCAACAAGGTACCTTGAATGTCCAAGATCCAATCGTTGTCGGAAATACCTTTGGACGTGTTCGTGCCATGACCAATGACCTCGGACGTCGTGTGAAGGTAGCAGGTCCATCTACTCCGGTTTCTATCACTGGTTTGAACGAAGCTCCAATGGCGGGTGACCACTTCGCGGTTTATGAAGATGAAAAATCTGCGCGTGCAGCGGGTGAAGAACGTGCCAAACGTGCTTTGATGAAACAACGTCAAGCAACCAACCGTGTCAGCCTTGAAAATCTCTTTGATACCTTGAAGGCTGGAGAAGTGAAATCCGTTAATGTCATCATCAAGGCCGATGTACAAGGTTCGGTTGAAGCTCTTGCTGCTTCCCTTCAAAAGATTGAAGTGGAAGGTGTGAAAGTGACCATCGTTCACTCAGCAGTTGGTGCCATCAACGAATCAGACGTGACCCTTGCAGAAGCTTCAAATGCCTTCATCATCGGATTTAACGTCCGTCCTACTCCACAAGCACGTCAACAAGCTGAAGCTGACGAGGTGGAAATCCGTCTTCACTCAATCATCTACAAAGTGATTGAAGAAATGGAAGATGCCATGAAAGGTATGTTGGATCCTGAGTTCGAAGAGAAAGTCATCGGGGAAGCAGTTATTCGTGAAACCTTTAAGGTCTCTAAAGTGGGTACCATTGGTGGATTTATGGTCCTTAGTGGTAAGGTTACACGTGATTCCAAAGTCCGTGTCATTCGTGACGGTGTCGTGATCTATGACGGTGCTCTTGCAAGCTTGAAACACTTCAAAGATGATGTCAAAGAAGTGACAAATGGTCGTGAAGGTGGATTGATGATTGAAGGCTACAATGATATCAAGACAGATGATACCATCGAAGCCTACATCATGGAAGAAATTAAAAAATAAGAGGCTGACTAGGAAAAAAGAGGACTTTTCTCTGATTTCCTAGTTTTTAAACACAAAGCAGAAAGGAGTTCCTATGGCAAGTCATTTTCGGACAGATCGAGTAGGGATGGAAATCAAGCGTGAAGTCAATGAGATTTTACAAAAGAAAGTCCGTGACCCGCGTGTTCAAGGCGTTACTATTACGGATGTTCAAATGCTAGGTGATTTGTCTATGGCCAAAGTGTATTATTCAATTATGAGTGATTTGGCTTCAGACAATCAAAAGGCTCAGACAGGCCTTGAAAAAGCAACAGGAACCATCAAGCGTGAATTAGGTCGGAATTTGAAACTGTACAAGATTCCGGATCTTACTTTTGTCAAAGACGAGTCTATCGAATACGGTAACAAGATCGATGAGATGTTACGCAATTTGAACAAGGACTAGAGAGGTTGGAAATTTTCCACCCTCTTTTTTTGGCTCTTAAAAAAAGGAAAATAAAACAGATAGAAAAAAACGGTTTCAAAAAATAAAAGAAATTTACAGAAATCTCTTGTGTGATTGGAAATTATCCTTTACAATAGGAGAGGAGTTTTATTTTTGATCTCATATTTGGAGGAATGATCATGTCCATTAACTGGCAGGAAATTTTGTTTAACTTTTTGGGAGGGTTGGGTCTCTTTCTCTATAGTATTAAAACCATGGGAGAAGGACTGCAACAAGCTGCAGGGGACCGGCTTCGCTACTATATTGATAAATATACCAGCAATCCTTTCCTTGGAGTCTTAGTAGGGATTGTTGTGACAGCCCTCATTCAGTCTAGTACTGGGGTAACGGTGATTACCGTTGGTCTGGTCAGTGCGGGTCTCTTGACCCTGCGCCAAGCCATTGGAATCATCATGGGAGCTAATATTGGGACCACGGTCACCTCATTCATTATTGGGTTTAAACTGGGGACTTATGCCCTTCCAATTATGTTTCTCGGAACGGTTCTACTTTTCTTTACCAAGAATCGAATGGCTAATAATATTGGTCGGATTCTCTTTGGGGTTGGAGGAATTTTCTACGCTTTAAACCTGATTAGTGCGGGAATGAGCCCTTTAAAAGAATTGCCAGAATTTAGTCAGTACATGATCACCCTTGGAAAAAATCCAATTCTTGGTGTTTTAGCGGGAGCCATCATCACCGTTTTGATTCAAGCTTCTTCAGCTACCATTGGGATTTTACAAGGTTTGTATTCAGGTGGTTTCCTAGATCTTCGCGGTTCGCTTCCTATCCTTTTTGGGGACAATATCGGGACAACCCTAACGGTTATTATTGCAGCTATGGGGGCCAATATTTCTGCTAAGCGTGTTGCAGCAACCCACGTGCTCTTTAACTTGATCGGAACAATCCTTTGTTTGATCTTGCTGACACCTTTTACAGCCATGATTGAATACTTCCAAGGGCTCTTGCATTTGTCACCAGAAATGACGATTGCTTTTTCTCACGGTGCCTTCAACGTGACCAACACCATTATTCAATTCCCATTCATTGGAGCTTTGGCTTACTTTGTGACCAAGCTGATTCCTGGTGAGGATGAGGTTGTCAAATATGAACCGCTCTACTTGGATGAAAACTTGATCACTCAAGCGCCTTCGATTGCTCTTGGGAATGCGAAAAAAGAGTTGCTTCATTTAGGTGGGTATGCAGATAAAGCCTTTAGCCTCTCTTATGATTATATTGTTCATCAAAATGAAAAAACAGCTGAAAAGGGACACAAGACAGAAGAAGCCATCAATACCATTGATGATGATTTGACTCGCTACTTGATTCGTTTGTCAAGTGAAGCCTTGAGTCCGAGAGAAAGTGAAGTTCTCACCAATATCTTAGATTCTTCACGGGATTTGGAGCGGATTGGAGATCACGCGGAAGCCTTAATTAATCTAACCGATTATTTAATTCGTAAGAAAGTGGTCTTTTCAGAAGCGGCCTTGGCCGAATTGGAAGATATTTACAACCAAACCCATCAATTTGTAGAGGATGCTTTGAAATCTATCGAGCACAATGATGTGAGTCTTGCAAATCAACTAGTAGCACGTCACGATGCAATTGAAAAATTGGAGAAAAGACTTCGGAAAACTCATATTCGTCGGTTGAACCAAGGTGAATGTACGCCACAAGCCGGAGTGAACTTTATTGATATCATTTCTCACTATACACGTGTTGCAGACCATGCCATGAATCTAGCTGAAAAAGTACAAATCGAGCAAATTTAATGAATGTCAAACAGAGTAAGTAGGAAGCTTGCTCTGTTTTTATATGATTCTATCTAAAAATAGGTCTAGACCATTTACAAATGGAAGTGAAAGCGTTATAATATGTATGAATATAAATGGAACACAGTTCCTACAATGGAAAGGACGATTTTATGTCTACATATATTAAAGCAGATCAATTTTATTACCCACATGGGGTTCGTCGTGGAGGTTATTTGGAGCTCGTCAATGGCAAGTTTGGAAAACATGTGGAAAGCTTACCAGAAGGAGCAGATGTGCTGGATTATTCAGGTTACAGTATTGCTCCGGGCTTGGTGGATACCCATATTCACGGTTTTGGTGGAGTAGATGTTATGGATAATAATATCGAAGGCACTCTCCATACCATGAGTGAAGGTCTCTTGAGTACCGGGGTCACAAGCTTTTTGCCTACGACTTTGACTTCCTCTTACGAACAACTTTTGGCGGTAACTGAAAATATTGGTGCACGATACAAAGAAGCAACAGGCGCTAAGATTCGCGGTATTTATTTTGAGGGACCTTATTTTACAGAAAAATACAAGGGAGCTCAAAATCCAGCTTATATGAAAGATCCAAGTATGGAAGAATTCCGTGCTTGGCAAAAAGCGGCTAATGGTCTGTTGAATA
Source organism: Streptococcus parasanguinis (assembly GCF_001074805.1). Classification (GTDB taxonomy): domain Bacteria; phylum Bacillota; class Bacilli; order Lactobacillales; family Streptococcaceae; genus Streptococcus; species Streptococcus parasanguinis_A. The sequence goes on from NZ_JUPI01000090.1 coordinate 14,461, forward strand.
AGATTGCCCTTGCTCCTGAGCGTGAAGGGGTAGAAGACTTTGTTCGGACCATTACAGGAGAAGGAGTGACAGTCGCCCTGGGACACTCCAATGCTACTTTTGAAGAAGCTAAAAAAGCGGTTGATGCAGGTGCGAGTGTCTGGGTGCATGCCTATAATGGTATGCGTGGTTTGACTCACCGTGAACTCGGTATGGTTGGAGCTATGTATGAGTTGCCTCATACTACAGCAGAGTTGATCTGTGATGGCCATCACGTTGATCCGCTAGCTTGTGATATCCTGATGAAACAAAAAGGAAAAGAAAATGTTGCCTTGATTACTGACTGTATGACAGCTGGGGGATTAGAAGACGGGGACTACATGCTTGGGGAATTTCCAGTCGTGGTCGCTGAAGGGACTGCTCGCTTGAAATCAACTGGTAATCTGGCTGGCTCAATCTTGAAATTGAAAGATGGATTAAAAAATGTTGTAGAGTGGGGGCTTGCCAACCCTTACGAAGCAGTGATGATGGCTAGTCTCAATCCGGCAAAATCAGTCCATATTGATGATGTTTGTGGTCAAATTCGAGAAGGTTATGATGCGGACTTTATTGTGCTTGATCAAAATTTGGATCTGGTGGCGACCTATCTCGATGGGGTCAAACGTTACCAAGCTATGAACTAGATTCAAGAATCGAAGATAGAACAAACCTCTCTAGGTCATACCTAGAGAGGCTTTTGTGATGTATTCATAGGGGGATCAGTATGTAGGATCTTTTTTTGTTTACCCATGGTAGTGCAATTTTGTGAATGCTGTCTTTTCATGCTATAATGGGAATTGAAATGTGAGGTAGCTTATGAAGGCAATTGATATACGTTTTTTATTGATGGGAATTTTTTTCTTGCTCTATGGTATTGTAAGAAAAAATATTTTTATTGTGATCGTTGGTGGGGCATTCTTAGTTTATAGTTTTTATAGCAAGAAGATGGAGCCAACCAAGAAGAATATTTTTAAACCAGAGCTCAAGCTTCGAGGGCCTAAGAAACCGAAATCGAAGAAAGGAAAGAAAAAATGAATCATTATCGTTTAAATAATGGGGTGGAAATTCCTGTATTGGGATTTGGAACTTGGAAAGCAGCGGATGGAGAAGAAGCCTATCAGGCTGTTTTAGCTGCTTTAAAAGCAAGTTACCGGCATATCGATACAGCTGCGATTTATCAAAATGAAGAGAGCGTTGGTCGGGCGATCAAGGATAGTGGTCTTAAACGCGAAGACTTGTTTATTACCACAAAACTTTGGAATACTCATCACACCTATGAAGATGCTCAAGCTGCTTTGGACGAGTCTCTTGAGAAACTGGGTTTGGACTATGTCGATCTTTATTTGATTCATTGGCCAAATCCAAAACCCCTTCGAGAAAATGATGCTTGGAAAGTGCGAAACGCTGAGGTTTGGCGAGCCATGGAAGATATGCTAGCTGTTGGTAAGGTTCGGGCTATTGGCATTAGCAATTTTCTTCCCCATCATTTGGAAGCGCTCCTTGAAACAGCTCGGGTCATCCCAGCTGTGAACCAAATTCGTCTAGCACCTGGGGTTTACCAAAGCGAAACCATTGCTGCAAGTCGCAAGCATGGTATCTTACTAGAGGCTTGGGGACCTTTTGGCCAAGGGGAGTTGTTCCAAAATGAACAAGTAAAAGAAATGGCTAGTAAATATGGAAAGACCGTTGCTCAACTAGCCTTAGCTTGGAGTTTACAAGAAGGCTTCCTTCCATTGCCAAAATCGGTTACGCCTGAGCGGATTGCGAGTAATCTAAATTGCTTTGATTTTGAATTGGCGGCAGATGATGTGGAACTCCTGCGCCATCTTCCGGTTGAAGCAGGTGCACCAGATCCGGACACCAAAGATTTTTAAAAGAGAATTTCTATTCATTAATGAAAACCGAGGACAGTTTCGTTCTCGGTTTTTAAAAACCTTTCAAACATGAAATATTTTTAAGGATCCAACAAAAAACAGATGTTCTATAATATTTTCCTGTTCAACTTCAAAAATTTCCGAACGAAAATAAGTTAATAATTAGTAATATACGTAAATATTACAATTGTGTTACAATTCATTTTTGAATGAATTTTCAGATAATTTTGCGTTATAATAGTTACTATTAAAATAAAAGGGGAGTTTCTATGAATAGACAAGAGCGTTTTTCATTAAGGAAATACAAATTTGGTGTAGCCTCAGTTTTATTAGGGGCTGTTTTGGTATTTGGATCTGCACAAGCGAGTGCAGAAGAACAAACAGCGGGTCAAACGAGCGCTGGGACACAGCTTGTAGCAAACAGTCAACAGGCACCTGCTGAAGAAGAGCATTCACAAGCAACAGAAGCAAGTACAGCAGTTGCTAGTGAGAAAGTAGCAGTTGCAAATGAAGCAACAGTTGCTGAAAAAACAAGTCATACAACAGAAGCAGCTGTAGTTGAAAAAAAAGAAGCTCCGAAAGAGGCAACTACTGTTCCAGAAACAAAACTGGAAGAAGCGGAAAAACCTGTTGAAAAAGCAACAGTAGTGGCTACTGCGACAAGTTCGGAAACAACGAATCGCCATGAGTCAACTGAAAAACCTCAAAGCATCGAAAGTGACGAAATCATTACTGTTCCCCAAACCTGGAAGCAAGGCTACAAAGGGGAAGGGATGGTGGTCGCCGTCATCGACTCTGGTTTGGATGTGAACCACGAGGTTCTTCGTATTACCGATCCTTCAAAAGCTAAGTTTAAAAACCAAGAAGAAATCGAAGCTGCTAAGAAAGCAGCAGGAATTGATTATGGTAAATGGTACAACGACAAAGTTGTCTATGCCTATGACTATTTTGATGGTACAGATAATATCAAAGAGGCTGAAAGAGATTCTCACGGGATGCACGTTACAGGGATTGCGACGGGGAATCCTGATAAAGTAGCAGGCAACGGAGAAAAGATCTATGGTGTAGCACCAGAAGCGCAAGTTATGTTTATGCGTGTCTTCTCAGATCGTCAAAAAACAACGGGATCTGCTCTTTATGTAAAAGCAATTGATGATGCTGTAGCTCTTGGTGCAGATACTATCAACATGAGTCTTGGCTCTACGACTGGTTCTACGGTCAATGCGGATTCAGATATTGTGGATGCCATTAAACGAGCGCGCGCTAAAGGCGTATCTGTCTTAATTTCTGCAGGAAATAGCAATAGCTTTGGAAATGGTTACTCAAGACCTTCTGCTGAAAATCCAGATTATGGTTTGGTCGGAAATCCTTCAACAGTAGAGGACTCCATCTCTGTTGCTTCTATCAATAATAAAATCATTACCACAGAAGTTTTTGAAGTCAAAGGCCTTGAAGGAAATGCAGAATTAGATAACGGGAAATTTGACTACAGTAAATCTGCAACAGATACAGACTTTGAAAAAGGTAAAGAATATGAGTATGTATCTGTTGGTCTTGGGAAAGAAGATGATTTCAAAGATCTAGATCTTACTGGTAAATTAGCGCTTATTCAACGTGGAGAAATCCCATTCACAGAAAAAATTGCTAATGCCCTCCATCATGGTGCAGTAGGGGCTATGGTCTACAATAATGTGGAAGGATCAAACCTTGGAATGTCAATTGATGGGGATGCTAAGAAAATTCCATCTGTCTTCATTTCAAAACGCTATGGGGAAGCTCTTAAAGCTGGATCTTACAAAGTTGTCTTTAACAATACCATGGCCAACCGTCCATCTCCAGAAGCAGACCAATTGTCTGATTTTTCAAGCTGGGGTGTAACAACAGATGGTCAGTTAAAACCAGATGTCACAGCACCTGGTGGGAATATCTTCTCTTCTTTAAATGACAATACATATGGGGATATGAGTGGTACTAGTATGGCCTCACCTCACGTAGCAGGTGTTGCAGCCTTGGTTAAAGAATACCTTGTGAAGAACCATCCAGAATTGACTCCAGAACAAGTTTCTGCAACTGTTAAGGCCTTGATTATGTCTACGGCTAAACCACACGTTAACAAAGAAACAGGTGCTTATACTTCTCCTCGTCAACAGGGAGCAGGGGTTGTTGACACAGCAGCAGCCGTTTCAACCGACTTGTATGTCACTGGTGAAAACAACTATCCAAGCGTCACTCTTGGTAATGTTGGAGATAGCTTTACATTTGATGTGACGGTTCACAATATTTCAGATACCGATCGTACCTTGAAAATGTTGGTGAATACTGACACAGATGGAGTGAAAGATGGTAAATTTACTCTTCGCCCACGTAAATTGACTGAAACAGCTTGGCCAGAAGTGACTGTGAAAGCACATAGTTCTGAAACAGTTACGGTGAAAGTCGATACAAGTAAATTCACAGAAGAATTGAGCAAAGAAATGCCGAACGGCTATTTCCTTGAAGGATTTGTTCGCTTTGTTGATCCGGCTGATGATGGAGATGTGGTCAGCTTGCCATTTATGGGCTTCAAGGGAGAATTCCAAAATCTTCCCGCTGTTGAAAAGCCAGTCTATGATTTGGTTCGCGAAGGAAAAGATGGATTCTACTACCATATTCCAAAAGATTTGAATATCTCTTCTAGTGCCAATGTTTCTGCGCTCGTCACTCAGCAAAATGACTTCCTTCTCACTCAAGGAAAACGAGATGGTCGTCGGATTACAGTCCTTGGTATTGACGAAAATGCAGAAGGAACTCACACCCTTCAACTAGATGAAAACGGAAATGTTCGCATTGCCATTTCACCAAATGAAGATGGAAATAAAGATTTCGTCGAATACAAGACAGTTGCCCTTAGAAACATTGAAAACCTTCGTGCAAGTGTCTACGCAGCAAGTGATACGGAACATCAACATCCAATTTGGGAAGGAACACCATCTGACCATCGTAAGAACTTCTTCAACGGTGACCAAAAGAACCCACGCAGCTATACGCTAGCTAATACTGCCTGGTCTGGTAGCGATGCTAATGGAAATGCGGTAGCAGATGGTCTATATGATTATGTCATCCGTTACACCCCAATGGTTCCTGGAGCTGAGGAGCAATCAACGACCTTCAAGGTTCGGGTTGATACTCAAAAACCAGTGATTACATCTGGCTATATTCGCTTTAAAGACGGAGCACAACAGTTTGTTGCACGTAAAGCCAAAGATGTTGGTGAAGGCGGTATCTTGACAGAAAAACTAGTTTATGTCACACCATTTGATGAACAAGGAACGATGGTCCAAACCAGTGAAGATAAGAATGGTACTCGTGCGCTTGAAAATTACCATGTGATCAAGGCCAATGAAGATGGTAGCTTCGATCTTCCTGAAAACATCGATAAGAAGAATATCTACTACTACGTAGAGGACTTTGCGGGGAACGTAGATTATGTTTCGCTAGCTGATTTAGTTCGGGATCAAAATAGTGGTCGGGTTCAAATTGCTGTTCGTGACGTTAAAACGAACAAAGATTTGGATACTATGTATGTTTACCGAATCAAAGATAGCAATGGTCAATATGTATCAGTTGACAAGACAAAAGATATTAACTTCTTAAACTTCGGTCATTACACTGCAGAAATCTTTACCTATGATCGTACCGAAGTGAAATTTGTCAGCAGCTTGACGCAAGAATTTGATTTGACAGAAGATAATAGTTTCCAAACAATCGCTTTCCTTGCTAATACTTTGGAATACGCACCAGTTAGCATTAGCTTTGATCAACCAGTTTCAAAAGCGGCTACGATCGTATTAAAAGGTGCTGAAGGTGAAAACTTTGTATTGCCAGCTGAAAAATATGGTAAAAACGGCTTTGGGAAATCTGTCGCAACTGGTCAATATACCTTGGTCGCAACCCTTCCTACAGGTTATGAACTAGCTGAGGAAGCACCAGTGATCTCAGTTGTCGCAGGGCGCAATAACAATTATCGTATTGGAGTGATCTCAAAAGTGGATCTCTTGGCTGCTTTGAACAACCAAGCAGTTGTTACAAAGACAGCTCAATACTTCAATGCGAGTGCGGATAAGAAAGAAGCTTATGATCAAGCCTTGCAAGCTGCCCAAGCAGCCTTGACCAACAAGGTCAGTCAAGAGCAAGTCAACCAAGCTCTAGCTAGTCTTGAAGCTGCTAGCCAAGCTTTGGATGGGAAAGATTCAAACGTTGCGGCTTTGAAAGAAGCCATGCAAGCTTATGATGCTACGACTAAAACGGGTCGTTATGCTAATGCCAAAGAAAAAGTACGTCGCGACTACGACCGCGCTTTCCAAACAGTGGCCTTGCTTGCAGTTGATCCAACTGTGAAACAAGAACAAATCAATCAAGCACTTGCTGAGCTTAGCCGTGCGGAAGGAAAATTAAACGGGAAAGCAACTGATTTTTCAAGCCTTGAAAAATACATCAAGGAAGAATTGAAATTCCAAGAAAAGAATGCTAAATTCATCTATGCTGGAAATAAAGAAAAAGAAGCTTACCTAGTGGCTTTCAAGGATGCACAAACCATCCTTTCAAATCCAGGAGCAAGCCAACAAGATGTAAAAGATGCTTTGACAGCCTTGAAAAATGCCAAGAAAAAACTTCATGGTAAAAAACCAAAAGCTGCAAGACGTCCATAAGAAAAACAAAATAGTTTGTTAGCCTAGAATCCATCTGAAACATTTGTTTCAGATGGATTTTTATTTACAAGTACCTAAAAATTTGCTATAATACTGACAAGAAAGAAGGGCTTATGGCGTTTTTCTAGCGAACTTGGGATAGTGAAAGCCAAGTAGAGCAAAGTAGGCAAGTGGCGCTTTCTATCAGCAAATAGCTGAAGACAAACAGATAAAATGAAGTAATAAATTAGGGTGGAACCGCGTTTCTGACGCCCCTAGGTCACAGACTTAGGAGTGAAGACACGGTTCTTTTTGTATTCTGAGTCACAAAGATAAAATGAAGGAGTATTCAATGTCTAAGAAATTAACATTTCAAGAAATTATTTTGACTTTGCAACAATACTGGAATGACCAGGGGTGTATGCTTATGCAGGCTTATGATAATGAAAAGGGTGCAGGAACCATGAGTCCTTACACCTTTCTTCGTGCCATTGGTCCTGAGCCATGGAATGCGGCTTATGTAGAGCCATCTCGTCGTCCAGCGGATGGTCGTTACGGAGAAAACCCAAACCGCCTTTACCAACACCACCAATTCCAAGTGGTTATGAAACCTTCTCCATCAAACATCCAAGAGCTCTACCTTGAGTCATTGGAAAAATTGGGGATCAATCCTTTGGAACACGATATTCGTTTCGTTGAAGATAACTGGGAAAACCCATCAACTGGTTCAGCTGGTCTTGGTTGGGAAGTTTGGCTTGACGGTATGGAAATCACTCAGTTCACCTACTTCCAACAAGTTGGTGGATTGGCAACTGGTCCGGTAACTTCTGAGGTCACTTACGGTTTGGAACGTTTGGCTTCTTACATCCAAGAAGTAGATTCTGTTTACGATATTGAGTGGGCTCCAGGCGTTAAATACGGAGAAATCTTCCTTCAACCAGAATACGAACACTCAAAATACAGCTTTGAAGTTTCTGACCAAGATATGCTTCTTGAAAACTTCGAAAAATTTGAAAAAGAAGCAGGACGTGCCTTGGAATTGGGTCTTGTTCACCCTGCCTATGATTACGTTTTGAAATGTTCACATACTTTTAACTTGCTAGATGCTCGTGGCGCTGTTTCTGTTACAGAACGTGCCGGTTACATTGCCCGCATCCGTAACTTGGCCCGTGTCGTAGCCAAAACCTTCGTCGCAGAACGTAAGAAACTCGGTTACCCACTTCTTGACGAAGCCACACGCGCCAAACTCCTAGCAGAAGAGGAAGAATAATAAGCGTTACAAGAATGGAAAATGGGCAAACAAAGTGAGCCCACATGGCTACCCAGAGGCAAGTCGAAGACTTGCTAAAGGGATAGGCGCCGCCGTACTGGTATATGGGGATTTTTGAAACGTTAGGTTCAAAAATCAGTTGGCTAAATCCACTTTGATGAGACTGTTGGGAATCGATGTCGAGAAGACAGAAGATTTCCTTACAGCATCACAAAGTTAGTTAGCAACGTCCCCAGTACCTAAGGCGCCTATCAAAAAAGAATTTTGTAAAGGAAGAAACATGACAAAAAACTTATTAGTAGAACTTGGACTTGAAGAGTTGCCAGCCTACGTTGTCACACCAAGTGAAAAACAACTCGGTGAGAAAATGGCAGCCTTCTTGGATGACAACCGTCTTTCATACGAAAGCATTCAAACCTTCTCAACACCACGCCGTTTGGCAGTCCGTGTCATTGGCTTGGCGGATCAACAATCGGATTTGACTGAAGATTTTAAAGGACCTTCTAAGAAAATCGCCTTGGATGCTGATGGAAACTTCTCAAAAGCAGCGCAAGGCTTTGTCCGTGGAAAAGGCTTGACAGTCGATGACATCGAATTCCGTGAAGTTAAGGGTGAAGAATACGTTTACGTGACGAAACATGAAGCTGGAAAACCTGCTAAAGAAGTATTGGCTGGCGTTCCAGAAGTACTTGCTTCATTGACTTTCCCTGTCAGCATGCACTGGGCTAACAACACCTTTGAATACATTCGCCCAGTTCATACCTTGATTGTCCTTTTGGGGGATGAAGCGCTTGACCTCGACTTCTTGGATATCCATTCAGGTCGTGTGAGTCGCGGACACCGTTTCCTTGGACATGAAGTGGAAATTACCAATGCGGATTCGTACGAAGAAGACCTTCGTACCGTTTACGTCATTGCAGACAGCAAAGAACGTGAAAACATGATTCGTGAGCAAATCAAGGCTATCGAAGCAGAACAAGGTGTTCGAGTACAAATCGAAGAAGGACTTTTGAACGAAGTCTTGAACTTGGTGGAATACCCTACAGCCTTTATGGGAAGCTTTGACAATAAATATTTGGACATTCCAGAAGAAGTCTTGGTGACCTCAATGGAAACCCACCAACGTTACTTTGTTGTACGTGACCTTGATGGTAAGTTGAAACCAAACTTCATCTCAGTCCGTAACGGTAACGCCGAGCACTTGGAAAATGTTATCCGAGGAAATGAAAAAGTATTGGTGGCCCGTCTTGAAGATGGTGAATTCTTCTGGCGTGAAGACCAAAAACTTAAGATAGAAGACCTGGTTGCTAAATTGGCTAACGTAACTTTCCATGAAAAAATCGGTTCTCTCTCAGAACACATGGCGCGTGCTGGTGTTATTGCAGCATCACTAGCTGAACAAGCTGGTTTGACTGCTGAAGAAAGGGCAGCCGTAGCGCGTGCAGCTGAAATCTACAAATTTGACCTCTTGACGGGTATGGTCGGAGAGTTCGATGAATTGCAAGGAATCATGGGTGAAAAATACGCCCTCCTTGCTGGTGAGGATCCTGCAGTAGCGACAGCTATCCGTGAGCACTACCTTCCTGATTCAGCAGATGGAGCCCTTCCAGAGACTAAGGTTGGTGCTATCCTTGCGCTTGCAGATAAATTAGATACCCTCCTTTCTTTCTTCTCTGTTGGTTTGATTCCGTCTGGTTCCAATGACCCTTATGCGCTTCGCCGTGCAACGCAAGGGATTGTTCGTATCTTGGATGCCTTTGGTTGGTACATCCCGATGGATGAGTTAATCGACAGCCTTTACGGTCTTTCATTTGCTAGCCTTTCTTATGACAATCAAGCAGAAGTGCTCAACTTCATCAAGGCGCGTGTGGACAAGATGATGGGACGCACATCTAAAGACATCAAGGAAGCTGTACTTGCTGGTTCAAACTTCGTGGTTGCGGATATGCTTGAAGCAGCAGATGCTCTCTCAGAAGCTGCTAAGACGGATGGCTACAAGGCAGCTGTTGAGTCACTCTCACGTGCCTTCAACTTGGCAGAAAAAGCAGATGCTTCAGTAGCAGTCGATGCTAGTCTTTTTGAAAATGATCAAGAAAAGGCACTTGCTAAGGCGATTGAAGAATTAGAATTGACTGGTTCAGCTAGTGATAAATTGGCACAGCTCTTTGCTCTTAGTCCAGTCATCGATGCCTTCTTTGACAACACGATGGTGATGGCTGAAGATGAAACTGTTAAAAATAACCGTTTGGCCCTTCTTGCAGGTCTTGTATCTAAAGCCAATGCTGTTGCAGCCTTTAATCAATTGAACACAAAATAATAACCTGATGGCAGGTAGAAAGTAGGTCTTATTATGACACCTGAAAAAATTGCTCGTATCAATGAGCTTGCTAAAAAGAAAAAAACAGAAGGTTTGACGCCAGAAGAAGCAGTGGAACAAGCAAAACTTCGTGAAGAATACATTGAGGGTTATCGTCGTTCCGTTCGTCACCACATCGAAGGAATCAAAATTGTGGATGAAGAAGGAAATGATGTGACACCTGAGAAACTACGCCAAGTGCAACGGGAAAAAGGTTTGCATGGCCGTAGTCTCGATGACCCCAATTCATAATTAAAAGAGTGCTGGAAGAAACTCCAGCACTCTTTTGTACCTTCAAAATTCAGAACATTCTGGACTAGATTGACCAATTTTTTAAAACGTGGTATAGTAGATTGAGTGAAAATTGGAAGTATACTTTTCTGAAAAAGTACAGAAAAAAGAATTGGAGTAATCATATGTCAAAAAAACATCATCCTAGTCAAGAAACTGAAAATGGGATGGTTCGTGGTCTGCAAAATCGCCATGTTCAGTTGATTGCTATTGCAGGAACCATCGGAACAGGGCTCTTTCTTGGAGCTGGTCGTTCCCTTTCTTTGACAGGTCCGTCTATTATTTTAGTCTATATGCTGACTGGAGCTTTTATGTACTTCATGATGAGGGCGATTGGCGAGATGCTGTATATGGATCCAGATCAACACACCTTTATCAACTTTATTACCAAGTACTTAGGAAAGGGTTGGGGCTATTTTTCAGGATGGTCCTATTGGGTTTCCTTGGTATTTCTTGGGATGGCAGAAATTACAGCCGTTTCCAACTATGTCCAACTTTGGTTTCCAAATTGGCCAGCCTGGCAGATTCAAATCATCTTTTTAGCGCTTTTAAGTTGTGTGAATTTGATTGCTGTGAAGGTCTTTGGAGAGGTTGAATTCTGGTTTGGAATGATCAAGATTGTCACTATTTTAGCCCTGATCGCTACAGGGATCTTTATGGTGACGACGAATTTTGAAACACCAGCTGGACATGCTAGCTTAACCAATATTACCAATGGTTTTCAAATGTTTCCAAATGGTTGGGTCAAGTTTGTGATGGCCTTTCAGATGGTCTTCTTTGCTTATCAAGCAATTGAGTTTGTTGGAATTACCACATCAGAGACAGCTAATCCCCGCCAGGTCTTACCGAAAGCCATTAAAGAAATTCCAATCAGAATTGTAATTTTTTATGTAGGAGCTTTGTTAGCGATCATGGCTATTTTCCCCTGGCAACAGCTTCCTGTCAATAAGTCGCCGTTTGTAACGGTCTTTCAGATGGTAGGTATCAAGTGGGCAGCAGGATTGATTAATTTTGTTGTGTTGACAGCTGCCGCATCCTCCTTGAATTCCACTCTCTATTCAACAGGGCGTCACTTGTACCAGATTGCAAAAGAAACGCCAAACAGTAAAGTGATGAATCGTTTGAAGTTGAATAGCTTATCTCGTATGGGAATTCCAAGTCGCGCGATTATTATTTCTGCGATTGTGGTTGCTGTTTCAGCCTTTATCAATATCTTGCCAGGTGTATCAGATGCCTTTGCCTTGATTACGGCATCTTCTTCTGGTGTCTACATTGCTATTTATATTTTGACCATGTTAGCCCATCTTAAGTACCGTAAATCAAAAGAATTTATGCCAGATGGTTTTGTCATGCCGGCCTATAAAGTGTTGAATCCATTGACCATTGTTTTCTTCCTCTTTGTATTCGTTTGTCTCTTCTTGCAAGAATCAACATACATTGGAGCGGTTGGAGCAACCATCTGGATCATTCTTTTTGGGATCTACAGCAATTGGAAACATAATAAATAAACAGCAAGAGGCTGGGACAAAAGTCCTAGCCTCTTAATTATTTTTGAATTGTCGAGCAAGACGCAGTGGTTGAGTGGGCTCTACTACGCTGATTTCATCAGCTTT
>NZ_JUPI01000010.1 GCF_001074805.1 Streptococcus parasanguinis
TGGGCTCTACTACGCTGATTTCATCAGCTTTTACAGCCCTACTCAACTGTGCGGAGGTGGGGCGACGAAATCGAATTCTAACAAATGACCGATTTCTGTCCCACTCTCTTTCTTTATTTGTTGCTTTCCTTATCTGGTAAAAGAAAACTAAGACCCACGCAAGCAAGGACACCCGCTGTGATGACTAGGCCATTTGAAATTGGCAAAAGATCGTAGATCGCGTTTGCAATCATCAGAGCAATTAAAGCACAGATGACACTTGCCTTGTAGTCCTGTTTCATCAGATTTTCAAGAGTGAAGAAGGCAAATAAGAGAACGGGGAATAAAGGCCAGATATTCACATCGATCTTTGGAAAACCAACCATTCCCATTGTGACAACCGCAAGAGCAGCCAAAATAAATCCAAGTCCAAGTAGTTTTTTCATCATATACCTCATTTTGATTATTCGGAAGTATTTCTTCCTTTGATGATTCTATGATAGCAGAGAGCCCCTAAGGCAACAAGGACTTTTGACTAAGTGGTCAAAAATGGCGCCTATGCGGTCAAAAAAAGGAGCGAGACCGAACGAATATGTGATCACCATTATTCATCGTCTCGCTCCTTCAAAGCAGTTTTTTCTATGCCGATTGCAGGGATCGAACCTGTGACCTACGCGTTACGAGTGCGTTGCTCTACCAACTGAGCTAAATCGGCGATTACCTTCTTAGTATAGCACTCTGATAGCGGATGTCAAGCACTTTTAGTTGATCTTTTTAATCAGAATCTGACATGGATTCTGTGGATCCCATAGTTGCGGAAAAATCTCTAATTTTTTAAAACCAAGACTGCGATAAAAGACATTTGTTCGGTCATAATCTTTATTTGAACCTTCTGCGACTGTTTTGACCTGTAGGTAGGCCACTTGTTTGACTGCTTCTCTTTCTATAGTCGTAACTAATTCCCTTCCAATTCCTTGACCTTGGAATGATTTTTTCACGCCTAGACAGTCAATTTCAGCACAATCTTCACTCGAATATGATAAACTTATAAACCCTACTACATCACTTTCTTGATAAGCAGCCCAAACTCGTAAATCCTTAGCTCCTTCAATGTAGGCTTGCGTGCTTTCTGGTATTCCAAACCATTCTGGCAAATCCCTTAAAATCTCAGCGACAACTGCCATTTTTTGATCTTCACCCTTGACTTCTTTAATTACAAACATCATAAGTTCCTTTCTTGATTTTAGTCTTACTTTACCTCTTACGAACCAGCACTTTCGTAGGCATCCAATCCCCTGTCCCAAAGTTTGAGGGAAATAACAAAGAAAACAAGGGAAATCAGAATCAAACCACCAATATTAAAGAGTCCATCCTTGTCCTGCAAGAAATAGCTGGCAGGATAGTAGGCCGTAAAGGCGAAAGGTACAATAAAGCTAATTAACCAACGAAGGAGCGAATTGTAAATAGAAATAGGATACTTGGCAAAATCATTAAACATATAGAAAATGTAAATCATGGCACCTGACTGCTTGGTCCAAAAAGCGATGCTGGCTGTAGCAATTTTCAAGGAAGTATAAATCAAGGTCGCAAAAGGAATACAAACTAGAAAAATCAGGAATTTTGGAAGAGTCCAAGCAATGCTAGTCGCCGTTGTCGCTAGTAAAATTCCACCGACCAAAAGTTCACCCAAGGCATCAATCTGAAAGGTCTCAACGAGGATGTGAAAGAGAGGATTGATAGGACGAGTCAGATACTTGTCAAACTCCCCTTTTCGAACTAGTCGTTGACCTAAAGCCCAGAGATTGTCAAAAAAGAGATGATCTAGTCCCTTTGGAATTAAGGAAAATCCATAGATAAAGGCAATTTCTTGAAAAGTCCAACCTTCTAGGGAGGGAATGTGTTGAAAGATGACATTGAGAAACAAGAGGTTCAGGCCTTGAGTCAGAAAGACTCCCAACACACCAACCACAAAATCTACCTTGTATTCCATGATTTGCTTGATGTACTGTCTGATAAAAATCAGATGCATGCGTTGATATTTTTTCATACTAACCTCCCTGAATGGTGATAAATGACTGGACTCGTTTCCAAATCAACTGAGACAAGCCCACCATCACTATAAGCCAGAAAAGCTGAAGCAAAAGTGCTTGAAGAATCTGACTAGCATCGTATTTCCCAACAATAATCATGACCGGAGTGTAAATTAAGGATGAGAAAGGTAAGAAGGACAGAATATCTGAAATGACCTTTGGAAAGAAAGCCAAGGGAATCAAACTCCCAGACATAAAGGCCACTATGGAAGTCTTAAGTAGGTTGGAACCCCAAAGATTTTTAAATACAAAGGCTGAAAATCCAAAGCAGATATTAAAGAAAAAGTTAATCAGATAGGCCAGCGTTAAGCTAAAAAGATAAAGGGTAGTTAGTCCCAGCACTTCTACAATCCCTTGCCCAGATAAGATTTTCATCAAAACAATGACACTTAAAAATGGCAGTCCAACAGAGATAAAAATCAACCACTTGGAACCAAGCTCCGTAAAGAGGTAAGAAGCCGCAAAATGCACTGGTCGCAACAAGCGCATGATAATGGAACCATCCTTGACCTCATCACCAATCATAAAGGAAGAATCCGACCTAGTCAGAAGATTAGTCACAAAACTCATGATGATGTAGAGGGTGATATCCGCCATACTGAAGCCCTGAATCAAAGGCTCCTGGGAGGAATCAAAGACAGCCTTCCATAGATAAAAAGCCACAAAAGCACCCATGACATCGCCAATCCGATAAAGAATAAAGTTGACTCGATAGCTAATCAACTCCTGAATCCCTGCATTGATAAAGGGTTTATAACGTCTCCACAATTTGACCATCTTAGAGCTCCTTTCGATAGAAGCGACGGATAATATCTTCAATATCCGTATCTACCATCTTCAAATCACGGACCTCAAAATCAGATAAGGTTTGCTTGATAATATCGGCCGACTGGTAGCGGGAACTATCGAATTCAATATTGAGAGTATTTCCTTGTCTATCAATGGACATATCAGGCAAGCCCTCATAATGAGAGACTAGATGATTTTGACCTGGCGTCAGGTCAAAGGAGAGAGTCTTCATCTTTCCAAAGGTCTCCTTGAGCTGGCTAACCGTTCCATCAAAAATCTCTTGCCCCTTATCAATCATAAAAATCCGATCACAGAGTTGCTCAATATCACTCAAATCATGAGTAGTCAAGAGAATAGTTGTCTCTTCCTCCTGATTAATCTGGGTAATGGCCCGACGAATGTTGTCCTTGACCGACACATCCAAACCAATAGTCGGTTCATCTAAAAAGAGAACTTTGGGATTGTGAAGCAAGGAAGCCGCAATATCCGCCCTCATCCGTTGACCTAGTGAAAGAGTCCGCACAGGATCCTTGATAAATTCCTTCAAATCCAAAACTTCATTCAAAAAGTCCATGCGCTTATGGAAAATCGAGTCCGGTACATCATAGATCTCTTTCAAAACCGTGTAGGTCTCTTGCAGAGCCAAATCCCACCATAACTGGGTGCGTTGTCCGAAAACGACTCCAATATCCTTGACATAATCTTGGCGATTATCCTGGGGAATCTTGCCGTTAATCCGACAAAAGCCAGATGTGGGCTTCAAAATTCCTGTCAGCATTTTGATGGTGGTTGACTTCCCAGCACCATTTGCCCCGATAAATCCTAAAATCTGCCCTTTTGGAACTTCAAAAGTTAAATCCTTGACCGCTTCAAAGGTCTGCTTTTCAGGATGAATAAAGGAGCGCAAGGCTCCCTTTAACCCCGGCTCCTTAACTGTCTTCACAAAATTTTTCCGAAGATGTTGCACTTCTATCATTGCCATATCTATCTCCCTATCGTAAGAAGTAACATTGTATTTTTGACTACAAATATTCTAAATCCTTACTTTCTACACTTACTCAATATTATTACAGAAGGCTTTATACCAACCTATTATAATCCAATAAAAAAAGGAATGCAAGCGTTTGCTTATAGATTATGAAATTAGAGATTTCTCTCTTAAAATGAAACTTTTAATCAAAAATTCTGTTAAATAGTTTCCTTAAGACACCAAAAACCTGCCCTTAGGGGCAGGCTTATTGTTAAGAAAAAGAATTTTTTTAATCGAGAAAAATAACGATTCTACTGTTAATCCTTCAGCATTTAATTATTATCATCAGTCTCAATGGATTTTTAAGCCCTCAATTATTCTCCAAAAATTCTTTAATGCGAGAAACAATAGCATCGCTTTGATAATGATAGAGGTCGTGAGGCGCATCCATATAGACGACTTGAACATTAGGCTGATCGCTTGCAAATCTCTCTGCATAACGTTGCCACTCTGATTGGCTAAAGGTCGTGCCTTCACCGTTAGAAATCAGGAGTAAGGCTGGAATTTTCGGATTAATGCTAGATGGAACTTTCTTGGCATTTTCCTTTGCCAAACGGGATTCATGAAGCATGGCTTGTGACATCAACTGCTTATATGCTAGTAATTTATATTGTTGTCGTTCAGTTTCAGTCAGAGTTGGATTTTTTATATAAAAGGACTCAGGGAAATAGCGTAATAAGCCAATCTTACTGCTCCAATAAGCCACAGTAAGCAAGGCCTGATTATCCTTTAAATCCTCATAACTTGCTGGTAATGCCCAATCCAGACCAACCAAGGCTTTCACTTCATCAGGATACTTTTCCTGCCAAGCCAGACTTTCAAGACTAGCCATTGAATGAGAAACAATCACATAAGGCCCCGAAACTTCGGCTTGAGACAAAGCTTGACGGGTCTCAGACAAAACTTCCATCACATCTCTGGATTGATTGCTATCCTCGCTATAACCATAGCCAGCCCGCTCTACGACAACTACTTTGTATTTTTTGGATAGGGAATCTGTTAGATTCTTAAAGTCTAATATAGGTGAAGCAATACCTGCACCTGAAAGAAATACTATCGTTTCAGATCCTTCACCTTTAATGTATACATTCATTTGATGTCCATTGACCGTGACCTCTTTACCGATAGGAGTGAGAAGCTTACTTTCTTTTTGCAAACTAAGTTGGTGAAAACCAAATGTACCTCCTAGAAAAAGGATAAGAACAACAAAAATGATCCAGCTAAACTGTTTAAATTTTTTCATAGGCATATTGTACAAAAATTAAATCCCGGAAGCAACTTTTCTCAAACAAAAAAACAAGATCCACACGGGACCTTGTTTTCCTGTTTTTATTAAGCTTTGCCTTCTGAACCGAATACGTCGATACGTTCTTCAACAGCTGCTGTAATTGCTTCGAAACCTGGTTTCAAGAATTTACGTGGGTCGAAGAGTTTCTTCTTGTCGTATTCTGCTTCGTTTGCATCGTATTCACGTACGAATTGACGAGTAGCATTTGCAAATGCGATTTGGCATTCAGTGTTAACGTTAACTTTTGCAACACCAAGTTTGATAGCTGCTTGGATTTGATCGTCAGGGATACCTGATCCACCGTGCAATACGATTGGGAATCCTGGAACAGCTTCAGTCAATTTTTGCAAGTGGTCAAGGTGAAGACCTTTCCAGTTTGCTGGGTAAGGACCGTGGATGTTACCGATACCTGCAGCCAAGAAGTCGATTCCTGTAGCAACCATTGCTTTAGCATCTTCGATTGGTGCCAATTCACCGTCACCGATGATACCGTCTTCTTCACCACCGATAGTACCAACTTCAGCTTCTACTGAGATACCTTTAGCATGAGCTTTTTCAACGACATCTTTCGCCAATTTAAGGTTTTCTTCAACTGGAAGGTGTGAACCGTCAAACATGATTGAAGTGTAACCAGCTTCGATACATTCAAGAGCATCGTCGTAGTGACCATGGTCAAGGTGAATAGCAACTGGTACAGTGATACCCATTGATTCTACAAGGTTTTCAATAAGGGCTTTACATACTTTGTAACCACCCATGTATTTAGCAGCACCCATAGAAGTTTGGATAAGTACTGGAGCTTTCTTAGCTTCTGCTGCACGCAAGATAGCTTGAGTCCACTCAAGGTTGTTTGTGTTAAATCCACCAACTGCATAACCGTTGTCACGAGCTGCTTGGACAAATTTTTCTGCTGAAACGATTGCCATTTGTCATAGGCCTCCTATAAATTTTTGTGGGATTGATCCCACTTACATTGTTTATTTTATCACTTTTTAGATGAAATTGCTAGCTTTTCCTGTGTCTTTAAGCACTTTCTTATGATAATTAGGGCGGAATCTCCTATCTCCTAAGGCTTTCACCCTAGCAAATAAGGAAAAGAGGCTGGGACAAAAGTCCTAGCCTCTTAATTATTTTTGGATTGTCTAGCAAGACGCAGTGGTTGAGTGGGCTCTACTACGCTGATTTCATCAGCT
>NZ_JUPI01000091.1 GCF_001074805.1 Streptococcus parasanguinis
CTGTGCGGAGGTGGGACGACGAAATCGAATTCTAACGAATGACCGATTTCTGTCCCACTCTCACTTTTTTATTTTGCTTGATTTTCAACATAAAAGGCAATGACATCCGAAGTGTACTGGGCTGTGCCAGCTCCAAACTTGTCGATGTTTTCCTTGAATTCTGGATTATAGACATAGCCTTTGCCGATATGGCCAAAAACCTCTATAGAGCAGTCAAATCCATACGTTCGAATCGCGTCTAAAAGTTTGGCGGCTTCTTCTTGGTTTTCCGATGCTGTTACTGGCAAACCTGCTTGGAGGTTTTTCGCCAAGGCTTGAAAGACTTGATTAAAGGCTCTTGTCGCCTCCTCTTCTCGACCTTTTTGACGTTCAAGCGCTTGGTCCATGACTTCTTGACCGTACTTCTCTACCGCCTCTTGCTGGTATTTTTGAGTATCTTGGTAGCTAAATCCAGTAAATTTTTCCTCAATGGTCATTTTTCTTTCTCCTTTTTGTTCTTGAATGGTTTTTTGCAAGGTAGAAATCAAGGTATCCAAACGTTGTCTTTCTTGAGTCAAATAGTCCAACTGTTTGGTCAAATGGGGCAATAAGTTAGATTTTTCTTCGGCTAAGAGTTCTGCTATTTGGTCTAAGGAAAATCCTAGATACTTGTAGTAGAGAATCACCTGTAATCGTTCTAAATCTTCTTGACTGTATGTCCGATAGCCATTTTCAGATTTCACAGGGACGAGAAGTCCTATCTTGTCATAGTGGTGCAAGGTCTTGACAGAGACACCTGACAGCTCTGCAGCTTCTTTGATATGGTACATGATTTCCTCCTTGTACTCAATGAAAATCAAAGAGCAAACTAGGAAGCTAGCCGCAGGTTGCTCAAAGCACTGCTTT
>NZ_JUPI01000092.1 GCF_001074805.1 Streptococcus parasanguinis
AACTTTCCTTAGGTGAGTACGGACGTCAGCGAACTTCTACGAAGTTCCATGACTTAGTTTTGAGCCTAAGGTCTCAAAACTCCCGAGTGCTTGAAACAATCTTGTTTCAAGCACTTTTCTCACGGCGGAAAGTTTCAATATACTCCCAAATGATTCAAAAAATAGCATAATTTCTATTATGAAGAAACATTAATCTCATTTTATAGGAAAAACAGTTTGAATATGTTCGAAGAGGCTGGGACAAAAGTCCTAGCCTCTCAATTATTTTTGGATTGTCGAGCAAGACGCAGTG
>NZ_JUPI01000093.1 GCF_001074805.1 Streptococcus parasanguinis
TGTGCGGAGGTGGGACGACGAAATCGAATTCTAACGAATGACCGATTTCTGTCCCACTCTCTAACTGTTGCTTTAGGAGGCAATCATCATTTGAAACTTATACGCGTTCTGTCCAAGGTGTTGCTACTTTAGCTAAGACTGCGTTCAATTCTTCAATATTTTGTCGACCTTCTGTACGAAGCCATTCACGAGCAGCTGCTTCTCCATCTTTGATGTAGGCTTCTACTGAACCTGCCCATGTCGCACGTCCACAAAGAACACCGTTGAAGTTTGCACCTGATTCGTGGGCAAAGACAAGAGTTTCTTGGAAGAGTTTTGCAGATACACCAGCACTGAGGTAGATGTATGGAAGGTTGGTTGCTTCTTCTTGTTCTTTAAAGAAGGCAGCAGCTTCTTCACGACTATAGACAACTTCACCTTCTCCAAAACCTTCCACGTAGTTGACATTGACAGGAACTTCTACTTTCAATACATCGATATTGAAACGAGGATCTGAGAAGACTTTCATAGCTTCAATCACCTTACGAGGTTTCACTTTTGCATATTCAGCAGAGGTTGCATCTGCAATTCCTTCATCATAAGCCAAGATTTCAAGGAAGAATGGAATATCTTCAGCAGCGCATTCAGAACCGATGCGTTCGATATAAGCTTGTTTTTCTTGGTTGAGTTCATCTGCACTGTCTACATCATAGTAGAGCAAGAATTTCACAGCATCTGCACCTTGTTCTTTGATACGTTTTGCTGACCAAAGGTTCAAGCAGTCTGGCAAGCGCTTGGTGCTTGATGTATCGTAACCTGTTTTTTCATAGGCAAGTAAGAGACCAGCATCTTTGTCCAAGGCTTTTGTAGCAGGTAGACCATATTCTGGGTCCAATAACATAGATGAAGCATATTTTGTCAATTCATCAGCTACAAGGACTTTTAATTCTTCCATTTGTGCTACTGTTGGTTCTGTGTCTTGATATTTGGCCATCAAGCGTTTCAAAGCCCCACGTTGGTCGAAGGCCAAAGCTGAAATGACACCGTCTTTTGTACTAAGACGTTCCAAATAGTTGCGTTTTTGTTCTGTTAATACCATTTTATACCTCTTTTACGATTAATTGTTGATACAAGGCATCATAATGCCCCATGTTGACATGTCCTGTTTGTGCTTCTTGCGCATTTAACATTCCAAGAACATTTGCTTTCTTGAGCAAGTCTGCGTCACTCTCATGATGATAGAGACCAGATGCAATCCCTGCAACAGTCGAATCACCAGATCCGACTGGATTGACGACATCGATCTTAGGAATATCTACCTTATAGAAGACATCCCCATGCTTAGCGAAAGCGCCATTTGCACCAAGGGAGACAATCACCCATTCGATGCCATCAAAGAGAGAATCCTGAAGAACTTCTTTTAAATCTTCCACATTCTTACTCACTTCTTTTCCTAACAACTGTGATAATTCTTCATTGTTTGGTTTAATGACCGTAGGCTTGACAGCTGCTTGAATGGCAGCTTCTAAAGAAGCTCCCGAGCAATCGAGTACGACTGGTTTTCCTGCTTCGCTTGCAATCTTGACAAGGCTAGCATAGTAGTCCACTGGTAAACCAGCAGGAAGACTTCCAGAGATGGCAACAACCTCTACTTGTTCAACCAAGTGACGATAATGGTCGAGAAAGTCTTGGCCTTCTTTCTCAGAAATGGTTGGACCTTTTTCTAAGATTTCTGTTTGCTTGCCTTCGTGAAGGATGGCGATACAATTACGTGTATCACCAGCAATTTCAAAGAAACGTTCCTCTATCCCTTCTCCTAAATGGTCGAGAATGAATTGCCCCGTCCGACCACCAAGTAGGCCAGTCGCTGCCACTGGATCCTTTATCTCAGAAAGTACACGGGTAACATTGAGACCTTTTCCACCAGCTGTCTTACTCACCTCAGCTACACGATTGACTGTATCCAACTGGAGTACATCCAAAGGATAAGAAATATCAATCGAAGGGTTCATCGTGACCGTTAATATCATACGTCACCTCTTAGTCGTGGTATTCACCACGGTCCCATTTTTCAAGGAATTCTGTAAAGAAATCAGCATCCGCTTGATGAGCATTATGGGTTTCCACATGTTGGATCTTAGCGATCAATTTTTTATTTTCTTCAGTTGGTTTGTATTCAGCGTGGATGAATGCTTCAATGATATCACACATGAGCAATTCACCCGTAATTTTACCACCAAACCCGATGACA
This sequence comes from Streptococcus parasanguinis, assembly GCF_001074805.1. GTDB lineage: Bacteria > Bacillota > Bacilli > Lactobacillales > Streptococcaceae > Streptococcus > Streptococcus parasanguinis_A. The sequence goes on from NZ_JUPI01000093.1 coordinate 2,231, forward strand.
TTCGCGTTCAATTCTTCTTTTGCATAAAGAGCAGTTGTCATATCGCGTACTAAGGCAGAACGGATACCAGGTACTTTGTTAACAGCATTGTTAATCCCAACACCAGTACCACAGATACAAACACCAAGATCTGCTTGGCCACTTGCTACGGCTTCACCGACTTTCTTACCAAAGATTGGATAGTGGGTACGTGTATGGTCATAAGTCCCAAAGTCGAGCACTTCGTATCCTTTTGATTTCAAAAAATCAGAAACAGCCATTTTTTCATTTGTCACAATGTGATCACAACCAATTGCAATTCTCATTTGAATTCTCCTCTCATTAGCACATCTTATTCAACATATCAACACGGATTTGGTGACGGCCACCGTCGTATTTACCATTGACGAAACCTTTGGCAATGTTTTTCGCCAATTCATCCCCAACAATTTCAGCTCCCATGGTAATCATTCGAGAATTGTTGTGTCCACGTGTCATATAAGCAGAACGTTCATCTGAAACTTCTGCTGCCACCATTCCTTTGATTTTAGTCGCAACCATAAATGGACCAGCTCCATAAGCATCAATCACGATTCCAAGATTTTGATCGTTTTTGTTCACTTCGCTCGCAACTGCAAGTGTCACATCTACAAAATCTTGACCTTCAGCGGTTACATCTACAACATCAAAGTTTTCTTTTACAAGAAACTCTTTCACGAGATCTTTTAATCTTAATCCTGCAGCATCTGCACCAATTACAATAGACATTTCCTGTCCTCCTTTTGTTTGTTTCAGCAAATATTCCTGTTGTTAATTTTTCACAAAGAAACATTTTCTTACTTTTGATATTATATTACACCTATTTCGAACGAAAGTCAACATTAAATTGTTTATTTTCGAACATTTTTTAAAAATAAAAACACCATATCTAGAAAAGATATGGTGTCAGTTTTCAAACTACATGGAACGATTATTTTGCATTTGCAGCATATTCTTCGTTACGTTTGATCATTTGTTTTCTGTACCAAGCGAAGATTCCGATATAGAATGCCAAGAAGACAACTACACCAAGGATAGCTTTGATATCACCAGTTGTTGCGTTACCGATTGTCCAACCGAGCAATTTTTCAACTGGTCCTTCAAGAGTTGAGTGAGTGATCAATTGAGTAGAAGCTACCCCTTTAGGGAAGGCATCAACACTCTTAGCCAATTGAGTTGCAAATGGTGCAATCAATGTACCTGAAAGAAGGAAGAGTGGCAAGAGAAGGCTTCCGAAGATGATCATACGGATCAATTTACCGCGTGTTACAACCAACAAGGCTGGAGTTACACCCATAGCGATGATCCCTGCAAGTGGCAAGATACCATTTCCGACTTTAGAAAGAAGCACTGCTTCGATCAACATGATTGGTGCAAGTACGTTGGCACAAGCCCAGATTTCAGCACGACCAGCGATAAATGGCCAGTCCAAACCGATGTTGAATTTACGTCCTTGAAGACGTTTAGTAGCAACGTTTGTAATACCTTGTGACAATGGTTCTACTGCTGCGATGAACCAAGAACCGATCAATGAGAACAATTCCAAGCAGACACCGGCAGTCAAACCAAGGCTCAACCAACCTTTAATAACCAATTCCCATTTGTCAGCATCTTGCACACCAGCAACTGGATGTGGAGTACCCATGATACCGATGACGATACCAAGAAGGAAACCGATAAAGAATTTAGATCCCCAGAAACCGATCTTCTTGTTCAATTTAGCAGCGTCGAAGTCGTATTTATCAAGACCTGGGAAGAATTTGTCAAAGATTTTATCCAAGACCATGATGATTGGGTTCATCATGTAGTTCATGTGAGTAGATGTCATAGGTGATGAACTTGGTGCATTCAACAAATCATCAAATGTTGGTTTCATCAAGTCTGAGTTGATGATTTTCATAACCCCTACAAGGACAACGGCAAGAGTTGCAACGAAAAGTGAAACTCCTTGGCTGACACCGTTGTTGTCCGCATACCATTTGATCAAAAGACCAGTGATAGACAAGTGCCAGATATCGAAGATATCGACGTCAAGTGTATCAGTTTTCTTGATCGCAAGCATGATAACGTTGACGATCAACATAATCAACAAGAAGTAAAGTGTCCAGGCAGACCCCCAAGTAATGGTCGCAAGAGGTGCCCAACCAACGTCTGTGATATTCAATTGAATACCAGTATTCTCAACGAATTTTGCAAGAGATGCTGAGAAAGCTCCATTCAACATACCGATGATAGCACCGATACCAGTAAGGGCGATGGCAAGTTTAATACCACCTTCAAGGGCTTTAGAGAATTTCACTCCAAATAAGAGAGCCAATAAAGTCAAGACGATCAACATGATGATCGGAGCACCCATGTCTAGGATGGGTTTGAAAAATTTATTGGCAAAATCAATAATGCCATTCATAATAAATCCTCCCGATTTATGAATTTTTTTGTAATTTACAGCAGAAAGTGTTCCAAATTTTATAATTGGATAACGCTTACAATCACGTTTAAAAAAATATTAACTTAATCCATGTTCTTTAATGGCAGCTTCGATGTTATCAAAGACTGGCGCACTCATCGCTGGAATACGGAACAAGATTGGTCCTGCTTCTACCACTGGAATACCAGGATCGAATCCCAAATCAGTTGCAGCAATTGGAGTAAAGATGTCATAACCAGAAATCAAATCTTCATTGACGTCTTTGACCATGACAGCGTCACAACGCACATCATAACCACGGTTTGACAACTCTTCTTCCAACGCATTCTTAATTTGGTGGCTAGAGTTAACACCTGCACCACAGGCAGCTAAAATTTTAATCATTTGGATGTCCTCCATTATAAATATTTACGAATGTTTTAGGAAATAGTTTCCGTAATGTATTGATAAAGCTTATCTTCACTATCTAATTTTGATAGAGCTTCGAGATTTCCATTGGATGTAAAGAAATCCATCAGTTGGGCCAAAATATTGGTTTGGCTTGAGCTCGTATTATTGATAATAAAGAATAAGAGTGAAACTTGAACTTCCTTATCTGGAGCAATCATATTATGGAAAGTTACGGGTTGATCCAAACGAACCACAACCACATTCTCAGTGAGATTATGGACAATGTCTGTGTGCGGGATCGCCACATTTGGTAAGTCCTTACCAAGAAATTCCATGTCTAATCCAGTCGGGAAAGACTTTTCACGCTCAATCAAAGCGGAACGATAGGTTGGTGTCACAATCTGTCGCTCTTCCAATAAGCTTGCTACCTGCTCAAAGAGATCTGTTTGATCCTTGGCATGTAGGCAAAATACAAGATCTTTGTTAAAGAGTTGATTTAATCCCATTGTTGCCACCTCCTTATCTAACTATTTATTTATAGCTTCAGTATATCACTATATTGATTGATTGTCAATCATTTTTTGTCTAAATTTGTTTAATTTTGTTTGTATATCGCTCTAAAGCGCTTTCTATCCGTCATTTTCCAACATCATTAAATCAGTAAAAAGAGAGTGGGACAGAAATCGGTAATTCGTTAGAATTCGATTTCGTCGTCCCACCTCCGC
>NZ_JUPI01000094.1 GCF_001074805.1 Streptococcus parasanguinis
ACCAGAGAACCCAGCCTATACAGGTGTGGTGGAAGCCAAAGGGACACAAGAAGAAGGCCATGTTGGCGAAGCCCCTATTCAACCGGAGAACTCAACCTATACAGGTGTGGTGGAAGCCAAGGGGACACAAGAAGAAGGCCATGTTGGCGAAGCCCCTGTTCAACCGGAGAACCCAACCTATACAGGTGTGGTGGAAGCCAAAGGGACACAAGAAGAAGGCCATGTCGGCGAAGCCCCTGTTCAACCAGAGAACCCAGCCTATACAGGTGTGGTGGAAGCCAAAGGGACA
>NZ_JUPI01000095.1 GCF_001074805.1 Streptococcus parasanguinis
ACCAGAGAACCCAGCCTATACAGGTGTGGTGGAAGCCAAAGGGACACAAGAAGAAGGCCATGTCGGCGAAGCCCCCGTTCAACCGGAGAATCCAGCTTACCAAGTGACCGAAGGGACAGTGACGGAGACAGAAACGGTAATCCTTCCATATGAAACAGAGTATGTAACGGATGCCAATCGTTACACCGATGAAGAAAGCCTTCTTCAGAAAGGCGAGGCTGGTAGTCAGGAGATTCGTCGTGTTTATAAGACGGTCAATGGCGAGAAGATTGGCGAGCCCGTGAGCAAGACAACTGAAACGGTAAAAGCTCCTGTGACAGAAAAAGTTAGTCGTGGGACTAAGGCGATTGAAGGCCAAACAGAGGATGTTTCGTATGAGGAAATTCCATTTAAGACGGTAACCGAACAAGATGTTACCTTGCTAAAAGGAACTGAAAGGGTTTCTCAAGCCGGTAAGAATGGGAAGAAGAAAATCACCAAGGTCTACAAGACCATCAAGGGAGTTAAAACGGCGGATGCCCCAACGGTTACGGAGGAAGTAGTTGAACAGGCACAAGATCAGATCATTCAACAAGGGACCAAAGAACTTGAAAAGCCTACCTTAACCTTGACCCAGGTCGATAAGGAAGAATTGAAGCGCAGTGCCAAAGCTACTTATCGTTTGGATAAACCAGACGGTGTGACCATCAAGTACATCCAGGTTGTATTGAAGAAGGGTGATCAAGTGGTGAAAACACTGACCCTTTCAGAGACGGACTTGGCAGCTGCTTTAGCGAACTTGGACTACTACAAGGATTATACGCTCGCAACGACCATGGTGTATGACCGTGGAAATGGGGATGAAGAAGAAGTTCTCAAGGAAGAACCACTGAGACTTGATCTTAAAAAAGTTGAAATCAAAAACATCAAAGAAACTAGTCTGATCAGTGTGGATGACCAAGGTCTTGAGACCGATAGCAGCCTCTTGTCTGAAACACCATCAGATGTGAAGCCGTACTACTTAAAGGTCACTACCCATGATAATAAGGTTACAAAACTAGCCGTTGATAAAATCGAAGAAGTGACGGTAGATGGCGCGACCCTCTACAAAGTAACAGCCAAAGCTCCTGATCTCATCCAACGGACTGCGGACAACCAATTTAGTGAGGAATATGTCCACTATATTGCGAAACCAAAAGCTCATGAAGGTGATGTCTACTACAATTTCAACGAACTTGTAAAAGCCATGCAAGCCAATCCGACTGGAACCTTTAAACTGGGTAGCAATATGAATGCGGCTAATGTCCAGCCAGCAGGGAAATCCTATGTGACCAATGCCTTCAAGGGAATTTTGGAAAGTACGGATGGAAATACATTTGCCATCCATAACATTACAAGACCATTATTTGGGAACATCGAAGGTGGCTCGGTTAAGAATCTCTTGCTTGAAAATGTCAATATTGACCTACCTGGGACAGATCGAGTAGCCCCAATCGCAGGTGTTATCAAAAATAATGCAACTGTCGAGAATGTTAAAGTAACAGGAAGTGTTGTTGGGAACAATGACGTAGCAGGAATTGTCAATAAAATTGATGGTAGTGGGAAGGTCAGCAACGTTGCCTTTATCGGGAAACTGCACGCTGCTGGGAACAAAGGTGGCTATCTAGCGGGTGTTGTTGGTGAGAACTGGAAAGGTGTCGTTGAAAAAGTTTACGTTGATGCTGAAATCACTGGTAATAAAGCCAAAGCTGCAGGTCTCGTTTATTCCTCTCAAAATGGTGGAAATAACCACACAGTAGGTAAAGAAGGGGTTCTCAGAAACTCCGTTGCTAAAGGTTCAATTGAACTCAAAGAAGCGGTTCAATCTGGTGGATTACTAGGGACCAACTGGGCCTTGGGGACTATTGAAGACAACATCACCATGATGAAAGTCAAAACGGGTGAGATGGTCTTCGGACATTCGGATATCGACGCTGATGATTACTTCACCTATTCAAGAACCAAGCGCAATTACAGTGTGGAAGGCGTGAGTGAAGGGAAGAAAACCTTTAATAATTCCCGTAAAATCCCAAGCATCTCGCTGACAGAAGCTGAGCAGAAAATCGAAGCAATGGGAATCACTGCTGATAAATTTACCAGCAGTAAACCGATTGAAGATACGCTCAATCACCTTGTTAACAAAGACGATCAATACAAGGCCATCACGGGTTACGATGCGAGTCGTGAGCTAGCTTACCGCAATATCGCTAAATTGCAACCATTCTACAACAAAGAGTGGATTGTCGACCAAGGGAATAAACTGGCTGCAACGAGTCCTCTCTTGACCAAGGAAGTTTTGTCTGTGACCGCTATGAAGGGCAATGATTTTGTCACTGAACTAGCTGATGCCGACCACATCCTGATCCACTACGCAGATAAGACCAAAGATGTCTTCAGCATTTCACCGAAAGAGTCTAAAGTTAAACAAGTCAAAGAGTACAGTGTGGCGGAGCTCGGTGAAGTGGTCTACACGCCAAATATGGTGGACAAAGACCGGAGCGATCTCATCAGTGCTATCGTAGGGAAACTAAGTCCAGTAGAATTGCAATCAGATCCAATCTACACCCATCTTGGTAGAACAGGTCCTAACAAGGTCAATGCTATTAAGAACCTTTACCTTGAAGAAAGCTTCCAAGCAGTCAAGGATAATTTGACTCACTTTGTCAAACAGTTGGTTGAAAACCAAGACCATCAATTGAACACAGATGAGGCTGCCAAACGGGCCCTTATCAAGAAAGTTGATGACAACAAGGCCGCTGTTCTTCTTGGTTTGTCTTACCTCAATCGTTACTACGGAGTTAAGTTTGATAACTTCAATATCAAGCAACTCATGTTGTTCAAGCCAGATTTTTATGGGAAGAATGTTGATGTCTTAGACCGTTTGATTGAAATTGGTTCAAAAGAAGACTACATCAAAGGGACTCGTACCCACGATGCCTTCCGTGAAGTTGTGGCTAAATCGACTCTTTCTGGTAACTTAAATGACTTCTTGAAGTACAATATGGAGCTCTTTACAAAAGAGACAGACTTGAACGATTGGTTCATCAAAGCAACCAAAGACAATGTCTATATTGTGGAGCCTGAGACGACCAATCCAGCATTCGCGTCTGCTAAACACAGAGCCTATGAGGGCTTAAACAATGATGTTCACGGTAAAATGATCTTGCCACTCTTGAACTTAAAAGATGCTCATATGTTCTTGATTTCAACTTACAACACTATGGCCTATAGTTCCTTCGAGAAATATGGCAAGAACACGGAAGCGGAACGAACGGCCTTCAAAGAGGAAATTGACAAGGTAGCGAAAGGCCAACAGAATTACCTAGATTTCTGGTCACGTCTAGCAACGGATAAGGTTCGCAATCAGCTCTTGAAGAGCAACAATATGGTGCCGACCCCTGTCCTTGATAACCAAAACTACAAGGGCATTAGTACAGACCGTTATGGACATACCAACAGTGGCAAGGATGTGGCTCCAATCCGTGAATTGTATGGTCCAACCGATCGTTATCATGCGACAGATTGGCGAATGGGAGCAGTGGCGCGAATTTACGGAAATCCATATAAAGATGACTCTGTCTTCTTCATGGTGACCGATATGATCAGTGACTTTGGGGTCTCTGCCTTCACGCACGAAACGACGCACGTCAATGACCGTATGGTTTACTTAGGTGGTTGGAGACACCGCGAAGGAACTGATATTGAAGCCTTTGCCCAAGGAATGTTGCAAACACCATCCGTATCCAATCCAAATGGGGAATACAAGGCCTTAGGTATCAACATGGCCTATGAGCGTCCTAACGATGGAAACCAATGGTACAATACCAATCCAAATGATTTGAAGTCACGTGACGAAATTGATCGGTATATGAAAGGCTATAATGACACTCTCATGCTTCTGGATTACCTAGAAGGAGAAGCCGTCCTCAATAAAGGCAGTCAAGACTTGAACAATGCATGGTTCAAGAAGGTTGATAAACAATACCGAGGGGCTAATACCAAGAATCAATTTGATAAGGTGCGTCCTTTGAGTGATGAGGAAAAAGCCATCACCTTACATTCAGTAGATGATCTCATCACCAACAACTTCATGACCAATCGTGGTCCTGGAAATGGTGTCTATAATCCATCAGACTTTGGCTCAGCCTATGTGACGGTGCCGATGATGACAGGGATCTATGGTGGAAACACCAGTGAAGGGGCTCCTGGAGCCATGTCCTTCAAACACAATACCTTTAGACTCTGGGGCTACTATGGTTATGAAAAAGGCTTCTTAGGCTATGCTTCAAACAAGTATAAACAAGAATCCAAACAAGCAGGTCATGCGACTTTAGGGGATGATTACATCATTCAAAAGATTTCTGATGGAAAATTCAGTACCCTTGAAGATTGGAAGAAAGCCTACTTCAATGAAGTGGTGACCAGTGCTAAAAATGGACTTCAGGCTATTGAAGTTGATGGCACTACTTACAGCACTTATGATGACTTGAAACAAGCTTTCGCTACTGCAGTTGAAAAAGATCAGGCCAGCTTGAAGAATGGTGCTGTCAAATTTGACAATACCCTTGCCTTGAAAGAAAAAATTTTTAAGAAATTACTGCAACAAACAGACAGTTTCAAAACGTCTATCTTTAAATAATCGAATTCTCTCATCTGCTGAGCAGGTGAGAGTTTTTTAGAAGAAAAAATGAATAGAGGTGGACAAAGCGTCTAAAAATTAAAAGAAATCAATCGTAGATAGGAAAGTTTATCATATTAAAAAAATAACGTAATTTCACTAAAACGCTTACTTTGCTAGGAAATATTTGACTATTATATCTTTTAGGAGTAAACTAAGGAGGTAAAATTTATAAAAGGAGAATTCATCATGAATTTAACATTTTTAGGTCTTTGTTTAGCCTGCTTTGGTGTATCACTGGCAGAAGGTTTGATGATGAGCAGCCTATTGAAATCTGCGTCTCGTCAACCAGAAATTATTGGTCAATTGCGTAGCCTCTTGATTCTTGGTGTTGCCTTTGTCGAAGGTACTTTCTTCGTAACCTTGGTTATGGCCTTCATTATCAAATAAGCACTTCTATTTTAGAAAAGGAGGTGTCAAAACTTGGAAGAAAGTATCACTCCAACGATAACTCTTGGACCTGTAACTTTTAATTTGACCCTACTTGCTATGACCTTGATTGCTGTTTTGGTGGTTTTTGGCTTTATTTATTGGGCCAGCCGTAAAATGACGATCCGACCAAAGGGCAAACAAAATGTGCTGGAATACGCATATGACTTTGTCGTAGGCTTCACCAAAGGAAATATTGGGGAACATTATATAAAGGACTATTCCTTGTTCTTGTTTGTTCTTTTCCTATTTCTTTTAGTGGCCAATAACATTGGATTGATGGCTAAAATCGAAACGACCAATGGTTACAATTTGTGGACATCACCAACCGCTAACCTGGGTTATGACTTTGCCTTTTCATTTTTGATCACCTTAATCGCCCATGTAGAAGGAATTCGCCGACGTGGTGTGAAGGAATATTTAAAGGCTTTTGTGACACCTGGATTTATGACCCCCATGAATATTTTGGAAGAATTAACGAACTTTGCCTCCTTGGCACTTCGGATCTTCGGAAATATCTTTGCGGGTGAGGTATTAGCAAGCTTGCTCGTGAACTTATCACACCAAGCTTTCTATTGGTATCCATTTGCCTTTATTGGTAGCATGGCATGGACTGCATTTTCAATTTTTATTTCATGTATCCAAGCCTATGTGTTTACCATGTTGTCATCAATCTATATTGGTAAGAAAATTAATGGTGAAGAGTAAGTAGAGGAGGAGTAGAAGAATGCATGTATCAATGAGTGAAATTATTGGTAACTTTATTCTCATTGCTGGTTCCTTCCTATTATTAATCTTTTTAATAAAGAAATTTGCATGGAACAATATCAATGGAATTTTAGAAGCGCGTGCCAAAAAGATTACAGATGATATTGATGGAGCAGAATCAGCTCGTCAAAAAGCTGAGGAACTAGCAAGTAAACGTGAAGAAGAGTTGGCAGGTAGCCGCAAAGAAGCTGCGTCTATTGTCGAAAATGCAAAGGAAACTGCAGAAAAGAACAAATCTCAGATCCTTTCAGAAGCCACTCAAGAAGCAGTACGTTTGAAAGAAAAAGCGCAACAAGAAATTGCGCATAACAAAGAAGAAGCATTGAACAGTATCAAAGGCGATGTGGCAGATCTCACTGTCAATCTTGCCAGCAAATTGTTGAGTCAACAGCTGGATGCTGAAGGTCAACGCCAACTGATCGATCGCTATCTTGATGAATTAGGAGAAGCCTAATGGACAAAAAGCAACTGATGGTGATTGAGAAATATACCCAGCCTTTTGTTCAATTGGTCTTTGAAAAAGGAGAACAAGATCTTGTCTTTGAAAAATTGACCCAAATCAAGGGCATTTTTGAGGAGACTGGACTTGCTAACTTCTTAGCTCATATCGGTGTAGAGGATGAAGAGAAAGCAAAAAGTCTAAGACTTTTTCAACCCTCTGATTCACAATTACTCGACCATTTGATTGAAGTGGTTATTCTCAATCATCGTGAAGCCTTATTTTATGACATTGTAACGATTTGTTTGGATCAGATTCAACTGTTGAGCAACGCATTTGTCGTCACTGTTACGACAGTTGCTGGTTTGGATCCTGTTCAAGAGCAAAAGCTAGTACCCATTATCGAAAGAAAATTTGGGATTCAAGTTCGCTCGATCCAACAAAAGATCGATCCAGATTTAATTGGTGGCTTTGTCGTGACAGCCAATCATAAAACGTTGGATACCAGTCTCAAACACCAATTGCAAGTTATAAAATCTAAATTGAAATAGAAAGTGGTGTGAATTTTGGCGATTAACGCACAAGAAATCAGCGCTTTAATTAAGCAACAAATTGAAAATTTCAAGCCAAACTTTGACGTCACTGAGACAGGTGTTGTAACCTACATTGGTGACGGGATTGCCCGCGCTCATGGGCTTGAAAATGCCATGAGTGGTGAGTTGTTAATCTTTGAAAATGGCTCATACGGGATGGCCCAAAACTTAGAAACAACGGATGTCGGAATCATCATCTTGGGTGATTTCACGGATATTCGTGAAGGAGACTCTGTCCGTCGTACAGGTAAAATCATGGAAGTCCCTGCAGGGGATGCCTTGATTGGTCGTGTTGTCAACCCACTTGGCCAACCAGTAGATGGTTTGGGTGAGATTGTGACAGATAAATTCCGTCCAGTTGAAACACCAGCTCCTGGTGTTATGCAACGGAAATCTGTCTCAGAACCCCTACAAACTGGTTTGAAAGCCATTGATGCCCTTGTTCCAATTGGACGCGGTCAACGGGAATTGATCATCGGGGACCGTCAAACAGGGAAAACTTCGATTGCCATCGATACCATTTTGAACCAAAAGGGTCAAGACATGATCTGTATCTATGTGGCGATTGGTCAAAAAGAATCAACAGTTCGTACGCAAGTAGAAACTCTCCGTAAATACGGAGCTATGGATTATACGATTGTGGTAACCGCTTCGGCTTCTCAACCGTCTCCATTGCTTTATTTGGCACCTTATGCTGGGGTTGCCATGGCAGAAGAGTTCATGTATAACGGTAAACATGTTTTGATCGTCTATGATGATTTGTCAAAACAAGCCGTAGCTTACCGTGAATTGTCCCTTCTTCTTCGTCGTCCACCAGGACGTGAAGCCTTCCCAGGGGATGTCTTCTATCTCCACAGCCGTTTGTTGGAACGTTCTGCGAAAGTTTCGGATGAATTGGGTGGGGGTTCTATTACAGCTCTTCCAATCATTGAAACCCAAGCAGGGGACATCTCCGCTTATATCGCAACCAATGTGATTTCGATCACAGACGGACAAATCTTCTTGCAAGATAGTTTGTTTAATGCCGGTATTCGTCCAGCCATTGATGCCGGATCTTCTGTTTCCCGGGTTGGTGGATCTGCTCAAATCAAGGCTATGAAGAAGGTTGCTGGTACCCTTCGTATCGACCTCGCTTCCTACCGTGAGTTGGAAGCCTTCACGAAATTTGGTAGTGATTTGGATGCTGCGACTCAAGCGAAATTGAACCGTGGTCGTCGGACAGTGGAAGTCTTGAAACAACCTGTTCATGAACCATTGACAGTTGAAAAACAAGTCGTGATCTTGTATGCCTTGACTCATGGTTTCTTAGATAGTGTTCCAGTAGACGACATTCTTCGTTTCCAAGAAGAGTTGTTTGATTACTTTGAAGCACATTATCATCAAATCTTTGAGACGATTCGTTCGACACATGATCTTCCAGCAGAAGAAGAACTGGATGCAGCCCTTACTGAATTTGTCAACCAGTCAAATTTCAAATAGAAATAGGAGTGGAAGATGGCAGTTTCATTAAATGATATTAAAAATAAAATTGCATCCACAAAAAACACCAGTCAAATCACCAATGCCATGCAGATGGTGTCCGCTGCCAAACTTGGTAAATCTGAGCAGGCAGCCAAGGATTTTCAGGTTTATGCTGCTAAGGTTCGTAAGCTCTTAACAGACTTGCTCCATGGACATGAAACAGAAAATACCAAGTCCCATCCCATGTTGGTGAGTCGGCCGGTAAAAAAGACAGCTTATATCGTTATTACATCTGATCGTGGTTTGGTCGGGGGTTACAATGCCTCCATCCTTAAAACCATGATGGAAATGAAGGCAGAATACCATCCAACTGGAGATGACTTTGAAGTGATCTGTATTGGAAGCGTCGGTGCGGATTTCTTCCGTGCCCGTGGGATTCAGCCGGTTTATGAATTGCGTGGTTTGCCTGATCAGCCTAGCTTTAAGGAAGTTCGCAAGATCATTTCGAAAACAGTCCAAATGTATCAGGAAGGCTTGTTTGATGAGTTGTACGTCTGTTACAACCACCACGTCAACAGTTTGACGAGTCAAATGCGGGTGGAACAAATGCTTCCAATTATTGATTTGGACCCCAATGAAGCGGATGAGGACTATGTATTGAATCTAGAATTGGAATCTAGTCGAGATGCCATTTTGGATCAATTGCTTCCTCAATTTGCTGAAAGCATGATCTATGGTGCCATTATTGATGCTAAAACAGCTGAAAATGCTGCTGGGATGATGGCCATGCAAACTGCAACAGACAATGCCAAGAAAGTCATTGATGAATTAACGATTCAATACAACCGTGCTCGTCAAGCAGCGATTACACAAGAAATTACCGAAATCGTTGCGGGTGCTAGCGCCCTTGAATAGTTGTCGGATACAATTTTAAATACAAAAACAGATGCTTGAAAGAGAACTTTTGAGCAGTAGAAATTACTTAGAATAGGAGAATGACATGAGTTTAGGCAAAATTTCTCAGGTCGTAGGTCCCGTCGTAGACGTTGCCTTTTCCGTTGGAGATAAACTTCCTGAGATCAATAATGCGCTTGTAGTCTATAAAAATGACCAACAAAAATCGAAAGTCGTTCTTGAAGTAGCTTTGGAACTTGGTGATGGGGTCGTACGGACCATCGCCATGGAATCAACTGATGGTTTAACACGTGGAATGGAAGTCTTGGACACAGGTCGTCCAATCTCTGTTCCAGTCGGAAAAGAAACCTTGGGACGTGTCTTCAATGTTCTTGGAGATACCATTGACTTGGATCAACCTTTTCCTGAGGATGCTCCTCGTGACTCCATCCACAAAAAAGCTCCATCCTTTGACGAGCTCTCTACTTCAGAAGAAATTCTTGAAACAGGGATCAAGGTTATTGACCTCTTAGCCCCTTATTTGAAAGGTGGGAAGGTCGGACTCTTCGGTGGTGCCGGAGTTGGGAAGACCGTCTTGATTCAAGAATTAATCCATAATATTGCCCAAGAACACGGTGGGATTTCTGTATTTACCGGTGTTGGGGAACGGACACGTGAAGGGAATGACCTTTACTGGGAAATGAAAGAATCTGGCGTTATTGAAAAAACAGCCATGGTCTTTGGACAAATGAATGAGCCACCTGGAGCACGGATGCGTGTTGCTTTGACTGGTTTGACCATTGCGGAATACTTCCGTGATGTCGAAGGTCAGGACGTTCTCTTGTTTATCGACAATATCTTCCGTTTCACCCAAGCCGGTTCAGAAGTATCAGCCCTTTTGGGACGGATGCCTTCAGCCGTTGGTTACCAACCTACTTTGGCAACTGAAATGGGGCAATTGCAAGAACGGATTACGTCAACCAAGAAAGGTTCTGTTACATCCATCCAAGCCATCTATGTGCCAGCCGATGACTATACAGACCCAGCGCCAGCAACCGCCTTTGCCCACTTGGATTCAACAACCAACTTGGAACGTAAATTGGTACAATTGGGGATCTACCCGGCGGTGGACCCATTGGCATCAAGCTCACGTGCCCTTTCTCCAGAAATCGTAGGAGAAGAACACTATGCAGTAGCATCTGAGGTCAAACGCGTCCTTCAGCGTTACCATGAATTGCAAGATATCATTGCGATCTTGGGGATGGATGAATTGTCTGACGAAGAAAAGACCTTGGTTGCTCGTGCTCGCCGGATCCAATTCTTCTTGTCACAAAACTTCAACGTTGCCGAACAATTTACCGGTCAACCTGGTTCATACGTACCTGTTGCAGAAACTGTTCGTGGTTTTAAAGAAATCTTGGACGGAAAATATGACCATCTTCCTGAAGATGCCTTCCGTGGTGTTGGATCGATCGAAGATGTGATTGCCAAAGCTGAAAAAATGGGATTCTAAGAAGAGGTGAAAGATGAGTCAAATGAACGTCCAAATCGTTACACCGGATGGACTGGTTTATGATCATCATGCCGCATTTGTATCTGTCAAGACAATTGATGGTGAATTAGGGATTTTACCTCATCATATCAATACCATTGCGGTTTTGGCTGTAGACCAAGTAAAGGTTCGTCGTGTCGACGATGACAAACATATTGATTGGATTGCAGTCAATGGTGGGATTATCGAAGTAGCTGATAATGTCATTACCATTGTTGCCGATTCTGCCGAACGTGCTCGAGATATTGACATTAGTCGTGCAGAACGTGCCAAACTGCGAGCTGAAAAAGCGATTGAAGAAGCCAAAGATCAGCATTCGGTTGATATGGAACGTCGTGCTAAAATTGCTCTTCAACGCGCCATTAACCGGATTAATGTCGGAAATCGTTTATAAGATATTCAAAATAAGGTGGAGGTATGTCCTCACCTTATTTTTGTTGGGAGAGAATCAAAAGAAGAAAGTACGGACCAAATATGGTATAATAGCTGTATGATTCAAATGATTTTTAATCTTTCAAGCCATCTATTGTTTATCTTTTTTGCCTATTACCTATTGATGAACCTGGTTCAATGGGAAAAGTTTTTAAAAGTAAGTGCTGAAAATGCGGTTAAAATCCGTTTTTTGATCTTGATGATCAGCGTCGGAATCGGCTATCTAGCGAGCTCATTTTTTATCAGTGTCTATGAGATGAGTCGACAGATTTTTATTGGCCAATTCTAGCCACATTTTATAAAAAATATGGTATGATAGAAAGCGTGACTTTAAGAAATTGGAGAACAATCCCGTATGGAAAAAATAATCGTTAATGGTGGTCATAATCGACTGGTTGGAACCGTCAAAATCGAAGGAGCAAAAAATGCTGTCCTTCCTCTTCTTGCTGCAACAGTTCTAGCAAGCGAGGGCGTGACAACCTTGAAAAATGTACCTGTTTTATCAGATGTCTTTACAATGAACAATGTTGTTCGTGGGTTGAATGCACAAGTAACCTTCAATGAAGAAGACAATACAGTTGTCGTAGATGCGCAAGCAAAATTATCAGAGGAAGCGCCTTATAAATATGTGAGTAAGATGCGGGCTTCTATCGTTGTCTTAGGTCCTGTCTTGGCACGCAATGGCCATGCCAAAGTTTCCATGCCTGGAGGATGTACGATCGGTAGTCGTCCGATTGACCTCCACCTGAAAGGTCTGGAAGCCATGGGAGCTGAGATTACCCAAACAGCCGGCTATATTGAAGCAAAAGCAGATCGTCTCAAAGGTGCACACGTCTATATGGACTTCCCATCAGTAGGTGCGACACAAAATATTATGATGGCCGCAACCTTGGCAGATGGAGTCACTGTGATTGAAAATGCAGCTCGGGAACCTGAAATTGTTGACCTAGCTCTCTTGCTGAATAAAATGGGGGCTAATGTTAAGGGAGCAGGAACTGAGACCTTGACCATCGTTGGTGTGGAGAGCTTGCACGGTGCAAACCACAATGTTGTGCAAGACCGCATCGAGGCTGGAACCTTTATGATTGGGGCAGCCATGACTGGTGGAGATGTCTTAATCGAAGATGCCATTTGGGAACACAACCGTCCGCTTCTATCTAAGATGCAGGAGATGGGTGTAACGGTAACCGAAGAAGAAAATGGAATTCGGATTCAATCGGATATCAGTAAGCTCCGTCCAGTGACCGTTAAAACTCTTCCCTACCCAGGATTTCCAACCGATATGCAGGCTCAATTCACAGCCTTGATGGCCATGGCTAAAGGTGAGTCTACCATGATTGAAACGGTCTTTGAGAATCGCTTCCAGCATTTGGAAGAAATGCGTCGGATGGGCGTTCACTCGGATATTATGCGGGATACAGCTCGTATCGTTGGAGGGGAAAGCTTCCAAGGTGCAGAGGTTATGTCGACCGATTTACGAGCAAGTGCAACCTTGGTCTTGATGGGCTTGGTAGCAGAAGGAGAAACAAAGGTCAGCAAATTAAGTCACTTAGATCGTGGTTATTATCAATTCCATGAGAAATTGGTGGCGCTAGGTGCAGACGTGAAACGTGTAGAGGAAGAAGACGATGAAAACTAATCTTCGCTATGTTGGAAAACAGCTAGGAATTGTCCTCCTGTTGGCTGTGATTGGAATCATCATTTTTGCAGTTGGTTTGGTCATTGGCTATGGAGTGATTGGCGATGGGAAAAATCCATGGTCCATTCTCTCTCCGGACACTTGGTCAGAGATCATTGGAAAGCTAACAGGCAAATAAGCTTTTAACTAAAATTGAGTAAAAAGGAGAGCAGCGAATCGAGTCAATGACCCATCTAGCGCTGCTCTTTTTTGGAGAGAGATATGGCAAAACAAACAGTAAGCAAACGAACCAAACAAACCCTAGCGGGCTTTGTGGTCGCAACGGCCCTAGCTATCGGGGGCTATTATTTTAATCAACCGACGGTGAAAGAAGCGACGGATCAGGTTGTTTCGGTGGTGACTAGTAGCCAACAAGAAACACCTAGTAAAGAGTTAGCTAGCTCTGTACTAACGAAATCTGCCCGTTCACAATTAGGGAATGACTTGGAATGGAACGGTGCTGGAGCCTTTGTAGTTAAGGGAAATCGCACAGATCTGGATGCCAGCGTGGCTAGTCAACCCTATGCGGATAACAAGACAAAAGAAGTGAATGGAAAGACCGTACCGACGGTTGCGAACGCTATTATGACCAAGGCGACTCGCCAGTACAGAGATCGGGATGCAACAGGTAGTGGCCTAACCGATTGGAAACCAGCAGGTTGGCATCAGGTCCATAATCTGTCAGGCGAGTATGACCATGCTGTGGATCGGGGCCACCTATTGGGCTACGCCTTGATCGGCAATCTCAAAGGTTTTGATGCCTCGACTAGCAATCCCAAAAATATCGCTGTGCAAACGGCTTGGTCCAATCAAGCCAATGATCCTCATTCCACCGGTCAAAACTACTATGAGACCCTGGTTCGAAAAGCACTGGATAAGAACAAGCGGATCCGCTATCGGGTGACCTTGATCTACAACCATCCAGAAGATCTGATTCCATTAGGATCACAGATCGAAGCCAAATCGAGTGATGGGAGCCTTGAGTTCAATGTCTTTGTTCCCAATGTTCAAAGTGGGATTAGCCTGGATTATCAGACAGGCAAAGTAACCGTTCATCAATAAGCTGGAAAGCGCAGTTATTTAAGTTATTTTTAAGAATGGGGTGTTACAATTGCATACCTTCTTTAAGAGAAAGGAGAATGTATGAGAACCATTTTTCGATTTTTCATAGGAATCCTTCGCATGGCTTGGAGTCTTTTTTGGGGATTTTTCTGGACCATTGCCATCAGTTTTCTCGTTCTAGTGGGGATCATCTATTTTACAGATTCTCCTAGTTCTGGTATGGATGGATTTGGACGAGCTGCCCAAAAGGTTGTCTATCAAGTTGGAAATTTATTTGGTGATCAGGGTTTTGTATCGCGCTTTGGGATGGCACCTAGCTCACAGACGACGCAGACGGACAATCATGAGCATAGTGGTGCTCGCTGGGAAAAAGCAGAGGCTACGGTTTATCTAGATCCCAATATCAGTCAAACTTTTATAAAAGCCTATCGGGATGCCATTGAGGCTTGGAACCAAACAGGTGCCTTTACTTTCAAGTTGGTCACAAATGAAAAAGAGGCCAATGTGGTCTTGACCGAGATGGACAACGCATCCGTTTCTGCAGCAGGAGAGACTGCCTCTCAAACTAACCTCTTAACCAATCGGTTCACCCACATCACAGTTCGCCTCAATCGCCATTATCTGTTAAATTATATCTATAACTATAGTTATGATCGGATTGTCAATACAGCTGAGCATGAGCTAGGCCATGCGATTGGGTTGGACCACACAGATGGAGAATCGGTCATGCAACCAGCTGGCTCTTTCTACAGTATCCAGGATTCAGATGTAGAAGCAGTCCGACAATTATACAAGGAAGAATGAGTTTAAAAATACTTGCTAAAAGTTCTGGGCCTCAAGGGGCTCGGGATTTTTTTGATGCTTCGTCTTCCCTTGTTTAATCCGTAAAAAGATAGTAAAATAGGGACATGATTATTTTACAAGCCAACAAAATTGAACGCTCTTTTGCAGGGGAGGTTCTTTTTGATAATATCAGCCTGCAAGTGGATGAACGGGACCGGATTGCCCTGGTCGGAAAGAATGGAGCTGGCAAGTCCACGCTCTTAAAAATCTTGGTGGGAGAAGAAGAGCAGACTTCTGGGGAAATCAATAAAAAGCGGGATCTTTCCCTCTCTTATCTGGCCCAAGATAGTCGCTTTGAGTCGTCCAATACCATCTATGATGAGATGCTTCATGTCTTTGACGATCTTCGAAAGACCGAGAAAACCTTACGTCAAATGGAGCTTGAGATGGGGGAAAAAACTGGGGCTGACTTGGACAAACTCATGCAGGATTATGACCGTTTATCGGAAGAATTCCGTCAGGCAGGTGGCTTTACCTATGAGGCAGATATCCGCGCTATTCTCAACGGCTTCAAGTTTGATGAGTCCATGTGGCAGATGAAGATTGAGGAGCTGTCTGGTGGGCAAAATACCCGTCTGGCTCTGGCCAAGATGCTCTTGGAAAAGCCAAATCTCTTGGTACTGGATGAGCCGACCAACCATTTGGATATTGAGACCATTGCCTGGTTGGAAAATTACTTGGTCAATTATAGTGGGGCCCTTCTCATTGTCAGTCACGACCGGTATTTCCTAGATAAGGTCGCAACCATTACTTTGGACTTGACCAAGCATTCTTTAGATCGCTATGTCGGCAATTACTCCAGTTTTGTGGAGCAAAAAGAGCAAAAACTGCTAACTGAAGCTAAAAACTACGAGAAACAACAAAAAGAGATTGCTGCGCTTGAAGACTTTGTCAATCGCAATTTGGTGCGGGCCTCAACCACCAAGCGGGCCCAGTCTCGTCGCAAGCAGTTGGAAAAAATGGAGCGCCTAGACAAGCCCGAAGCTGGGACCAAGTCTGCCCATATGACCTTCCATTCTGATAAGGCCTCTGGCAATGTCGTTTTGACAGTAGAAGAGGCAGCTGTCGGCTATGACGATCAAATCCTGTCCGAGCCGATCAATCTGGATATCCGCAAGATGAATGCGGTCGCTATTGTAGGACCAAATGGGATTGGGAAATCTACTCTTATCAAGTCCATCATTGGGCAGATTCCTTTTATCAAGGGGGAAGTCCGTTTTGGGGCCAATGTCGAGGTGGGCTACTATGACCAGACCCAAAGTAAACTAACCCCTCACAATAGTGTCTTGGATGAGCTCTGGAATGACTTTAAACTGACACCAGAAGTAGAAATTCGCAATCGCCTAGGAGCCTTCCTTTTCTCAGGGGACGATGTCAAGAAAACTGTCGGCATGCTGTCAGGTGGAGAGCGAGCGCGTCTACTCTTGGCCAAGCTGTCCATGGAAAACAACAATTTCTTGATTCTCGATGAGCCGACCAACCACTTGGACATCGATAGCAAGGAAGTACTGGAAAATGCCTTGATTGATTTTGATGGGACCCTGCTCTTTGTCAGCCACGACCGTTACTTTATCAATCGGGTGGCGACACAAGTCTTGGAACTCTCAGAAGAGGGCTCAACCCTTTATCTGGGAGACTATGATTATTATCTGGAGAAAAAAGCAGAGTTAGAGGCCCTTGCTGCAGCGCAAGCAGAAGCTGCGCCCGCTTCTTCAACGGAAGAAGTCACCAGCAATGATTATCATCTGCAAAAGCAAAACCAAAAGGAACTCCGTAAAATCACCCGTCGCATTGAGCAATTGGAAGCAGAGATGGAAGAGCTAGATCAAAAAATTCAAGCCATCACTGAAACCATGCATAGCACCAACGATGCAGCCGACTTAGTTCAACTCCAGAGTGACCTGGACCAACTGACTGTCCAGCAGGAAGCTGTCATGGAAGAGTGGGCAGAACTGTCAGAGCAGGTGGAATAAATGGAAGATTTAGGCAAAGTTTTTCGTGAATTTCGAATCAGTAAAAATTATTCGTTGAAAGAAGCTGCAGGGGAGGCCTGTTCGACCTCCCAATTATCCCGTTTTGAATTGGGGCAGTCGGATCTGGCTGCGTCGCGCTTCTTTGAAATTTTGGACAATATCCATGTGACTGTTGAGAATTTTATGGATAAGGCCAGAAATTTCCAACACCATGAGCATGTGGCCTTGATGGCTCAGATTATTCCGCTTTACTATGCAAATGATATTGCTGGTTTTCAAAGGCTTCAAGGAGAACAACTTGAAAAGGCTAAACGTTCGACCAATCCCCTCTATTTTGAATTGAACTGGATCCTGCTACAAGGCTTGATTTGCCAGAGAGATACCAGCTACACAATGAAGCAACGTGATCTGGAAAAGGTGGCGGATTATCTTTTTCAAACGGAAGAATGGACCATGTATGAGTTGATCCTCTTTGGCAATCTTTATAGCTTTTATGATGTGGATTATGTCACTCGGCTTGGTAGAGAAGTGATGGAGCGGGAAGATTTCTACAAGGAAATTGGTCGCCATCGAAAACTGGTCTTGATTCTAGCTCTGAATTGTTACCAGCATTGTTTAGAACACCGTTCTTTTGAAAGTGCTAGTTATTTTGAAGCCTATGTGGAAAAGATTATCGGCAAGAGCATCAAACTCTACGAGCGCAATGTCTTTCATTACCTCAAGGGATTTGCCCTCTATCAGAAGGGGCAAACAGAAGAAGGGAGTCAGCAAATGCAAGAGGCTATGCATATTTTTGATGTGCTAGGTCTTCCAGAGCAGGTAGCTTACTATCAAGAACACTTTGATAAATTTGTAATAGATGAATGTTCCTAAATAGGAGAGAGATAAAGGAGATTTTATGAACCGACATGCGGTCCAATTAATTAGTCGTGGAGCGATTACCAAAATTGGAAATATGCTCTATGATTATGGGAATAGTGTCTGGCTGGCCTCAATGGGGACTATAGGAAAGACGGTATTAGGAATCTATCAGATTTCTGAGTTAGTGACAGGGATCCTCGTGAATCCTTTTGGAGGGGTGATTTCAGACCGTTTTTCTCGTCGCAAGATTTTGATGACGACCGACTTGGTGTGTGGTCTCCTGTGTTTGGCGATTTCTTTTATCAGAAATGATCGTTGGATGATTGCGGCTCTGATTGTTGCCAATATTGTTCAGGCCATTGCCTTTGGTTTTTCTCGACCTGCCAATAAAGCCATTATTACAGAAGTTGTGGAGAAAGAAGAGATTGTAACCTATAATGCGCACTTGGAGCTGGTCTTACAAGTTGTTAGTGTCAGTTCTCCCGTGTTTTCTTTCCTAGTTCTACAATTTGCCAGTCTCCATGCGACCCTCTTACTAGATGCCCTGACCTTTTTCATTGCCTTTGTCCTAGTGGCATTCCTTCCGAAAGAAGTAGCAAAGGTTCAAGAAAAGAAACAGTTTACGGGGAAAGATATTTTTTCTGATATCAAGGAGGGGTTAGACTATATCTGGCATCAGAAAGACATTTTCTTTCTCTTATTAGTGGCTTCTAGTGTCAATTTCTTTTTTGCGGCTTTTGAGTTTTTACTTCCCTTCTCGAATCGTCTATACGGGATTAAAGGAGCTTATGCAACCATCTTAACATTGGGAGCTATTGGATCTATTCTAGGAGCACTTGTTGCCAATAAAATGACATCAAGTATGAAAATTCTCCTGTTTTTACTGCTCATGGCAGGTGTAGGAGTGTTCATGATGGGCTTGCCTCTTCCGACTTTTCTTTCCTTTTCGGGAAATCTGGTCTGTGAATTTTTTGTGACCATTTTCGACATCCACGTTTTTACTCAAGTGCAAACCAAGGTGGAAGATGATTATCTGGGGAGAGTCTTGAGTACGATTTATACTTTGGCTGTTCTCTTTATGCC
Organism: Streptococcus parasanguinis; assembly: GCF_001074805.1. Lineage (GTDB taxonomy): Bacteria > Bacillota > Bacilli > Lactobacillales > Streptococcaceae > Streptococcus > Streptococcus parasanguinis_A. The sequence goes on from NZ_JUPI01000095.1 coordinate 18,765, forward strand.
CATCGCCAAAGGTTTGATGACTTGGTTGCCAAGTGTCCGAGTAGAATCCTTTCTCCTGATTGGAGCTGGAGTTATTCTCTTTTCACTCTTGGCTCAGCTAGTAGCTAAGCAGCTTCAATCAAAAGAACAGTAGGTATTCTTTTATAAAATTGTAATTTATTAATTTTCCCAAATAAGGGACAAAATGAAAACCTCTTTCATGAACTGATACAATAGTTTCAGAAAATGAAGGAGGTTTTTTTTATGAATCGACATGCAGTCCAATTAATTGCTCGTGGGGCGATCAATAGAATGGGAAATATGCTCTATGACTATGGGAATAGTGTCTGGCTGGCCTCGATGGGGACTATAGGAAAAACAGTATTGGGGATTTATCAGATTTCTGAACTTGTGACCTCCATTCTAGTTAATCCATTTGGCGGCGTGATCTCAGACCGTTTTTCCCGTCGCAAGATTTTGATGACGACCGACCTGGTGTGTGGACTCCTTTGTTTGGCGATTTCTTTTATCAGGAACGATCGTTGGATGATTGCAGCCCTGATTGTTGCCAATATTGTTCAGGCCATTGCCTTTGCATTTTCTCGTACGGCCAACAAAGCCATCATCACTGAGGTCGTAGAGAAAGAAGAGATTGTGACCTATAATGCCCGCTTGGAGTTGGTTTTACAGGTTGTCGGTGTTAGCTCACCTGTGTTCTCTTTCCTTGTTTTACAATTTGCCAGTCTCCATGTGACCCTCTTACTGGATGCACTGACCTTTTTCATCGCCTTTGTCCTAGTGGCATTCCTTCCGAAAGAAGAAGCCAAAGTTCAAGAAAAGAAACGGTTCACAGGAAAAGATATTTTTTCGGATATCAAGGATGGACTGCACTATATCTGGCATCAGAAAGAAATTTTCTTTCTCCTCTTGGTGGCTTCCAGTGTCAATTTCTTCTTTGCAGCCTTTGAGTTTTTACTTCCCTTTTCGAACCGACTCTACGGGGTCAAGGGCGCTTATGCGACCATCTTAACTTTGGGGGCTATTGGCTCCATCATCGGAGCCTTGATTGCTAATAAATTTAAATCAAGCATGGAGATGCTTCTCTTCTTATTGATTTTAACAGGAGTGGGAGTGTTCATGATGGGCTTGCCTCTTCCTCACCTTCTTTCCTATTCTGGAAATTTGGTCTGTGAGCTCTTTATGACAATTTTTAACATCCACTTTTTTACCCAGGTTCAAACCAAGGTAGAAGGAGACTATCTGGGCCGGGTCTTAAGCACCATTTTTACCTTGGCCATTCTCTTTATGCCTGTGGCTAAAGGCTTGATGACCTGGTTGCCAAGTGTCCGTGTAGAATCTTTTCTCTTGATAGGAGCTGGCGTCATCCTCTTTTCACTCTTAGCACAAGTAGTCGCCAAGAAATTACAAGCAAAAGAAGGTACATCAGCATAAAAAAAGCACCGATCGGTGCTTTTTTAGTTGTTATTTTTTTCTTCTATTTTAACTTCTTTCTTTTCTTCCTCCAGTTGCTTTTGAGTGCTCTTGAGTTCTTTTTTTAGGGAGAAGCCCTTTGAAAAATTAACCAAGGTCATGACAAATGCACCCAAGAGGACACAGAGCAAGATCAGAATGATCAAGGGCAATTTAAATTGGACCAAGAGGAAATTCACAGTGACTGATTGCATGTTTGCAAGGGAAATACCAGCAATCAATAAAATTAAAAGTAATAAAGCAATGTAGTGTAGATTATTTTTGTTCATCATTATCTCCTTATTGTTCAGCAGGGGCCTTGCTTTTCACATCAGCGTACTCTTCCGGCTGCTCTAGGCTTAGAATCTCCTCATAAGCCGGTAGGGAAAGGTCCTTGCCATATTTATTTTTTAAAGCAGTGCTCACTAGTCGATAGGCCAAATTGGCATTTCGGGACAAGATAGGACCGTGGAAGTAGCTGCCAAAGACGTTCTTGTAATGAACCCCTTCGCACCCATCTTCTTTGTTGTTCCCATTTCCATAGACGACCTTACCCAGCGGTTTTTCATCCTCAGCCAAGAAGGTCCGACCTTGGTGGTTTTCAAAACCATAATAGGTTTCGTTAAATTCTTCGTTATGGATTTTGATATCACCGATATAGCGGTTGTTGACTTGGTTGAGCGTATAGTGGCCCATAATGCCGAGTCCTTCAATGCGTTTGCCAGAAGCTTCAATGTAGTATTGGCCTAGAAGCTGAAAGCCACCACAGATAGCAAGGATCACACCATCTTCATGAATAAAGCGTTCGAGGTCTTCTTTTTTATCTGGTAGATCTTCTGATACAATGGTCTGCTCGTAGTCTTGTCCTCCACCGAAAAAGGCGATATCGTAGACTTCTGGATCAAAACGGTCTTTGAGAGAAACGATATCCACTGTGACATGGGCTCCAAGTTTTTCCGCAACGTACTTGAGCATGAGGATATTCCCATTGTCCCCGTAGGTATTCATTAAGTTGCCGTAGAGATGGGCAATGCGCAGGCTGTAAGGATACTGTGCCTGATCAGAAGATTCTAGAGAAGTATAAGTCATTAGTGCATCTCCTTTTCAATCAGGTGTTCTTGGGCCAAAAGTTCACGGAACTCTAGCATGGCTGTATAAGTGGCTAAGATATAGGCGTGAGGGGTTTCCTGTTGCTGGATGCGTTGGAAGACATCTTTTAATTCAGCCATTTCTGTGATTTGATCAGCAGGGTAGCCAGTGACCCGAAGTCGCCGAGCAATCTCAGAGTGGCGCACCCCGCCAGCATTGATTTCTGGAATATCCATCTGGGTGATTTGCTCAAAATCTGCATCCCAAATCCAGCTCGTGTCGATTCCGTCTGCATAATTCGCATTAAGGAGGACTGATAAGCTAAAGGAATAAGGTGCTAGTTTGATCATTTCAATGGCTTGGGTCGCACCAACTGGATTCTTAATCAGAACCAAGGTACATTCCTTATCCCCAATCTTAAAGGTTTCCTGACGACCAAAGACAGCGCGACTGCGATCAAATCCTTGCTTAATCACTTCAGGTTGCACTCCAAAGAATCCAGCAACAGAGACAGCTGCTAAGGCATTGTAGATGTTGTAGAGACCGCCGATATTGATGTGGTAGTCTTGGTCTTGAATCCGGAATTGGGAAGAGCGATGGGTTAAAGAGAGGAGGTCTGATACGGCATAAGTCAGAGGAGGCCTGTGGAAACCACAGTGCTCACAGATATAATCCCCAAGATTAGCATAGGTATTGAGCTTGTACTTGAGAATATTGTGGCAATGCGGACAGAGGATTCCTTCCGTATTGTAATGAGCTAGTTGTGGCTCTGATTTGTCAGTATCAAATCCATAATATTGGATCGGATTGGATAAGGTCTGACTATTAAAGAGCGGACTATCACCATTTAACAAGACTGTTGCAGTTGGGACCTTGTGAATGGCATCCAAAATCATTTGGTAGGTCGTATAGATCTCTCCATAGCGGTCCATCTGGTCCCGGAAAATATTAGTGACCACAAAAAGGCTGGGCTTAATATAATCACAAATCCGAGAGAGGCTGGCCTCGTCAATTTCAAGTACCGCAATCGGTCGATTTGATTTCGAATGCTTAGCCCGTAAGAAGGTCGTTGTAATCCCAGAGATCATATTGGCCCCACTTGGATTGGTCAAAATAGGTCCAAAAGCTTCTTGGAGAATACCTACTGTTAGCGCAGTGGTCAGGGTTTTTCCATTTGTCCCTGTAATCACAACAATCTCATAGTTTTTTGCCAGTTGACTGAGAATATCTTTATCAAATTTGAGGGCTACTTTACCTGGTAGGGTTGATCCCCGCCCCATCTTTTCTAGAATAGAGCCGGAAAGCTTTCCTGCCAGAAGGCCCAAGGTTGTATTTATCTTCATAAATCATATTTTATCATAAAAAGCATCAGAAGGTTACAGAAAAATCTGTTGAAACGTGTTATAATAAGATGATGTCTTTTAGAGAAGTGGTAGGTATGAGAATATGAATATTCAACAGTTTTCAAATCCACAATTTTGGACCAGTTTGTTCCCGAATTGGTGGAGTGTTATTATCAATATCATCGATATTGCCCTGGTGGCTTGGTTGTTGTATTTTTTGATCAAGGCCATCGTCGGGACCAAGATCATGATTTTGGTGCGTGGGGTCATTATCTTTTTCTTGGCTCAATTTTTAGCCAATTTTTTGGGTTTAACGACTATTTCTTGGCTGATCAATCAAGTGATTACCTATGGGGTTATCGCGCTGGTTGTGATTTTCTCCCCTGAAATTCGGATTGGCTTAGAGCGTCTAGGTCGGGCGACAGAATTTTTTACGACGAGTGAAGTCAGTCAGGAAGAGAAAATGGTACAGGCCTATGTTAAGGCAGTGGCTTATATGAGCCCACGTAAGATTGGTGCTTTGGTAGCTATTCAAGGGGCCAGAACCCTTCAGGAATACATTTCCACAGGGATTCCTCTGGATGCAGATATTTCAGGAGAATTGCTGATTAATATCTTCATTCCTAATACTCCCTTACACGATGGTGCCGTCATTGTTCGCAATGATAAAATCGCTGTTTCTTGTGCCTACCTGCCCTTGACGGAAAACACTGAGATTTCAAAAGAGTTTGGAACGCGTCACCGTGCAGCTATTGGCTTATCTGAAGTTTCTGATGCCTTTACCTTTGTGGTATCAGAAGAAACGGGTGGCATCTCTATGACCTACAACGGAACTTTTCGTCATGATTTAACTTTAGAAGAGTTTGAGTCGGAATTGAGAGCCTTCTTGGTTCCTGAAGAGAATAAAACGATTAGTTGGAAAGAGCGTCTATTTGGGAGGGTAACAAAATGAGATCGAAAAAAGAATTTCTTTATGTTTTCGCCTCCGTCTTATTGTCCTTTATCTTATTTATCAATGCGTCTTCCTTTAATTTTCAAAATAATAGTAGCGCTAGACAAGTGAGTTCAGAGACCTATACCAATACCTTGACCAATATTCCAATTGATGCTAAATATAATGACAAAAAATACTTTGTCAGTGGGTTGACGTCAGAGGTAACGGTCTTTCTTAAAGGTTCAAACCGGGTTGCTCTTGCAAGTGAGATGCAACCGGGAACTCGGAAGTTTCGTGTGGTAGCGGATCTGCGTAAGGTCAAGGAAGGCACCGTCGAAGTTCCGTTGATTGTAGAAGATCTTCCAGGTGGTTTAACAGCAACCGTAGAACCTCAGAAAGTTTCTGTAAAAATCGGTAAGAAAGCGAAAAAATCGTTTGCAGTTAGAGCCACGATCCCGGATAATCAAATTGTGGATGGAATTACGGTAACGGATATTTCTCTTGAAAAAACTAAGGTGGAAGTGACGAGTGATCAAGAAACCTTAAGTCGTATTGATCATGTCCAAGCAGTCTTCCCATCCAGTGAGATCATCAGTGGAAATTATAGCGGAACCATTTCCTTAAATGCAGTGGATGCTCAAGGAAATATTCTACCAGGCTTGGTTAATCCGAGTGAAACACGGATTCAAGTGACCACAAAGAGTAGCTCGTCTACGTCAAGCTCTAGCAGTTCGTCGTCGACCTCTTCCAGTTCAAGTAATTAGAAAGTAAAAAGGTAATCAAAAATGGGTAAATATTTTGGAACGGACGGTGTCCGTGGAGAAGCAAATGTAGAATTAACGCCAGAATTAGCCTTTAAGTTGGGTCGTTTCGGTGGTTACGTGTTGAGCCAACATGAAGAAGAAACACCTTTGGTGTTTGTTGGACGTGATACGCGTATTTCTGGTGAAATGCTGGAGCATGCTTTGATCGCTGGTCTCTTATCAGTTGGGATTCGCGTTTATAAGTTGGGTGTGATTGCAACGCCAGGTGTTGCCTATCTGGTTCGTACGGGAAAAGCCAGCGCCGGCGTTATGATTTCTGCTAGCCACAATCCAGCCTTGGACAATGGAATCAAATTCTTTGGTGGTGATGGTTTCAAATTGGATGATGATCGCGAGCTTGAAATTGAAGCCTTGCTTGATGCCGCTGAAGATACCCTTCCACGTCCAAGTGCGCAAGGTTTAGGAACGGTCATGGAATATCCGGAAGGCTTGCGTAAGTATCAAGAATTCCTTGTATCGACAGGTGTCCAACTCGAGGGCATGCACGTGGTCTTAGATACAGCAAATGGTGCAGCCTCTACCAGTGCTCGTCAAATCTTTGCAGATTTAGGAGCTCAATTGACCGTCATTGGTGAAAACCCAGATGGTTTGAACATCAATGATGGGGTTGGCTCTACCCACCCAGAGCACTTGCAAGAGAAAGTGAAAGAAGTAGGTGCAGCGATTGGTCTTGCCTTTGACGGAGATAGTGATCGCCTGATTGCAGTGGATGAAAATGGAGAAATCGTAGACGGGGATAAGATCATGTACATCATCGGTTCGTATCTTTCAAGCAAGGGCTTGCTCGAAAAAAATACGATCGTCACAACCGTCATGTCCAATCTCGGTTTCCACAAGGCATTAGATACGAAGGGGATTCAAAAAGAAATCACAGCTGTTGGAGACCGTTATGTGGTCGAAGAAATGCGCAAATCTGGGTATAACCTTGGTGGGGAACAGTCCGGTCATGTAGTCATCATGGATTACAACACGACTGGTGATGGTCAATTAACAGGTGTTCAATTAACTAAAATCATGCAAGAAACTGGTAAGAAATTATCTGAATTGGCTGCAGAAGTAACCATTTACCCACAAAAGCTTGTCAATATCCGGGTTGAAAATAGCATGAAAGACAAGGCGATGGAAGTGCCTGCTATTCGTGAAATCATTGAAAAATTGGAAGCGGAAATGGCAGGAAATGGTCGTATCCTTGTGCGTCCAAGTGGAACCGAACCCCTCCTTCGTGTGATGGCAGAAGCACCAACTCATGAAGAAGTAGACTACTATGTGGATACCATTGCTGCAGTTGTCCAGGCAGAAATTGGTCTTTAAATCTATAAAAATAGCTCGCAAACGGGCGAGCAGAGGTGGAAATTATGAAACAGGTCCGTCAAATTGTATGGTCACTTGTCTTAGTGCTAACGATTCTATTCACAGCTGGTTTGACTAAAACAATTCAGGCCGCAGAAGTCTCGTCTTATACACAGACAGCAAGCTTAACGAAAGATGGCAAACCTTTAACGAATGGCAGCAAGGTGTTGACGAATGAAAAATTATCAGCAAGCATTTCTTTGACCTTCCCTGATTCGCAAGCCATTCAAGCTGGTGATACTTTAACACTTAGCTTACCAAAAGAATTAACCCTCTACACAGCATTGGAATTCAATGTTCTTGAGGAAGGTCAATCAAATGGTCAAACTGTGGGGAAAGCTGTTGTTGATACAGGTAAGAAAACTGTGACCGTTACCTTTAATGATTATTTCGCATCTCATCCACTTAATAAACGAGTTGCCTTGCATTTTGATGTAAAAGTAGACTCCGAAGTGCTTACTAAAACATCCCCAATCCAGTTTAAACTAGGCAATACAGATTTTTCATTGAATTATGAAAAGACTGATGGGGAAGCTGGAGACTATGAGATGAAATATGGCTACCAAGATAAGTCTGATCCAACCATTATTAAATGGCGAATTATCTTAAACGCCCGCCAAGATATGCTTCGTGGAATGGTTATTAAAGACCAGTTCGGAGATGGTTTAACATTGGTTAAAGGTAGCTTGCGTGCCGTTCGGTTTGCTCCTGTAGAAGGTGGCATTAAGAATGAAGCGCAGATTTTAAGTCTTCCAGTTCTTGATAACTTTACTAAAAAAGCGGTTTTGGAAAAGAATGCAGATGGTCAAATCACTGGCTTTACCATTGATTTTGGAGATAACTACAACTGGCCAATGTATATTGAATATTCGACCAAAGTAGCTCCTGGTACAAAAGTAGGTGATCTTGTTCATAACACGCTCACATGGACAGCAACTAATTTCCCGGCACCACGTAGTTTAACCCGCGAAGTGAGATTAGAATCAGGATCTGGCGAAGGATTAGGTGAGAAAGAACAAACGCCACCGATACCTAGCACAACATCCTCATCAAGTTCATCGTCTTCATCAAGTTCTAGCTCTTCATCAAGTTCATCGTCTTCATCAAGT
>NZ_JUPI01000011.1 GCF_001074805.1 Streptococcus parasanguinis
CTCTGAGTCGGCCTCTACATCAGAATCAGTCTCAACCTCTGAATCGGTATCGACGTCTGAGTCAGTCTCAGTCTCTGAGTCAGTATCTACGTCCGAATCAGCGTCAGCCTCTGAATCTGAGTCGGTATCAGCATCAGAATCAGCCTCTGCTTCTGAATCAGTTTCAACATCAGAATCAGTCTCAGAGTCCGAATCAGTTTCAACGTCTGAATCGGTTTCTGTATCAGAATCAATCTCGACATCAGAATCATTGTCAGCATCGTTGAGCACTTCAGTATCAGAAAGTCAGTCAGTTTCTACTTCAGTTTCAGTCTCAACATCTGAGTCAGTTTCAGTCTCTGAATCATTGTCAGCCTCTGAGTCGGTTTCAACATCGGAATCAACTTCTGCGTCTGAGTCAGCCTCAACGTCTGAATCAGTGTCTACTTCTGAATCACTTTCAACGTCTGAATCAATCTCGACATCAGAATCATTGTCAGCATCGTTGAGCAATTCAGTATCAGAAAGCCAGTCAGTCTCTACTTCGGTTTCAGTTTCGATGTCAGTATCTGTATCTGAGTCAGCATCGACATCGGAGTCAGTTTCAACGTCCGAATCAGTGTCAGCGTCTGAGTCAGTCTCAGCATCCGAATCAGTCTCAACCTCTGAGTCGGTCTCAGCATCCGAATCAGTATCAACGTCTGAATCTTCATCGACGTCTGAATCAGTTTCAACGTCCGAATCAGTGTCAGCGTCTGAGTCAGTTTCAGCATCTGAATCGGTATCTACTTCAGAATCAGTTTCAACGTCTGAATCAGTCTCAGTCTCAGAATCAGTATCTACATCAGAATCAGTATCTACATCAGAATCAGTTTCAACGTCTGAATCAGTTTCAACGTCTGAATCAGTTTCAACGTCTGAATCAGTATCTACATCTGAATCAGTGTCAACATCCGAATCAGTCTCAGCGTCTGAATCGGTCTCGACGTCAGAGTCAGTCTCGACGTCAGAGTCAGTCTCAACGTCTGAATCAGTTTCAACTTCTGAATCGGTCTCAACCTCTGAGTCAGTTTCAGCGTCTGAATCAGCATCAACGTCCGAGTCAGTTTCTACCTCTGAGTCAGCATCTGCGTCCGAGTCAGTATCAGTTTCTACCTCTGAGTCAGTGTCTGCATCAGAATCGGCATCTACTTCAGTTTCAGTTTCGACATCAGAGTCGGCGTCTACGTCCGAATCAGCATCTGCATCTGAGTCAGTGTCAACGTCTGAATCGGTATCAGCATCAGAATCAGTGTCAGTGTCCGAATCGGTTTCAACATCAGAATCAGTGTCAACGTCCGAATCGGTTTCTGTATCTGAATCCGTTTCTACGTCCGAGTCAGCGTCAGCCTCTGAATCAGCATCAACGTCTGAATCAATCTCGACATCTGAATCATTGTCAGCATCGTTGAGCAGTTCAGTATCTGAAAGCCAGTCAGTCTCTACTTCGGTTTCAGTTTCGACATCAGTCTCTGCATCTGAGTCAGCATCATTGAGTACCTCTGCACCTGAATCAACTTCAACATCAGTAAGTACTTCAGTTTCAGTGAGTCAATCACAATCAGGATCAACATCTGGTAGCGGTTCATACTCTAACTCAATGAGCCAATCAATTTCTCATTCAGAGTCATTGTCTGCATCAGAATCAGCAAGTGGATCACAAAAACACAGCCAGTCTGTAGTGCTTCCAAATACTGGCGAAACAGGATCTATAACATCAGCTCTTCTTGGGGTTGTTACAGGGTTAGCTGGAATTGCTGGACTTATCCGACGTAAAAAGAAGGGGAAATGATCTAGTAGGAAATATCATTTTTTTCGAGTGAATCTCATAGGAGATTCACTTTTTTACTAGTAGAATGAAGTGTTTTTAATGTGTTACAAAAAATTTGAAAATTAAACAATAATATAGAAGTTTTTTGTAGCAAATTACTTGAATCTACGTAGTATTCCTGTATAATTAATAATGACTACAATGTAAGGGGAATATCATGCAATTTAAGCGTTCAAAAGGAAACTTTCGTGAAACAGATCGTGTCGTACGCTTCAAATTAATTAAATCAGGAAAAAATTGGCTTCGAGCATCAACGGCTGCTCTAGGCCTCTTTCGCGTGGTGCGTGGGCAAGTGGAGGAGACCATCATTGCCAACGTACAGCAAGATCAAATAGAAAATCAAAAGCATAACCAAGCCTTCTTAAAAGGTTTGATTACGGCAGGAACTGTATTTGGTGGTGCTGTGCTTGTTACGACTGCTAAGGCGGAGGATGCAACATCACTGGCACCAACGGTTTCTGAGACAAAACAGGAAACTTTAGCAGAAGTAGATAGTGTGGTCTTGGGAAATACCTCTACCCAGACTTCAGAATCTGTCTCTGTTTCAAACTCCACTAGCCTTTCTACATCTGTTAGTGCGTCTGCTTCGATCAGTGAATCTACTTCGTTGTCTTTGAGTGAAGTTGGATCAACTGCATTATCAACGGCATTTAGCGAGTCTGCTCAAATTTTAGAGTCAGAGGTGGTTGTTGAGGAACCGACTAGTTTAGAAGAAGCCGTTGTTTTGGAACAAAATACCTCTGAAGCTGAATTGCTCCAAGAAATTGCAGGAAACTACGCATCTAAAATGACGGACACTGAGCGTCGAGCAGTGGTCGAAGCGGTCATTAACAAAGTGCAGGTTGAAGTGACTGCAAGCAATAACTTGATCCACACCAATGCTAGTGCGCAATCTTATGCTGACCAGCGCGATCGTTTGGAGAAATCTGTCGATGAGATGATGACGACCTTGACAGCTGCAGGTTTTGTGGGAAATACAAATGTAGATGGAAAACCTGCGATCTCTGCTCAATTAGCTCCTATCGCTGAGGTGGCTAAGAGTAGTAGTAAAGAGCTAGAGATTACACCAAACATGGATGATCGTAACAGTGCTAGTGTTGAAGATGCCCCTCTAACAGCTACAGATGTTGCCAAAGATCCTCATATCGATAAGCACTATGTTAACCAAACACCTGAAGAGATTGCAGCTTATAAGAAGGATACGGATGCTACTCGCTATACCTTTGGAATTTGGGATTTTGTTAATAATACTGGGGAACCGTTGGGGTATTATGCGACCTTATCCATCGATCGTACCGATACCGATCCGAATACGCATGTGGGAAATGATGTATATTTCCGTGTTGTGAAAAAATCAGATGGTTCCGAGATCTTCTCTCAAACCTTCTCTGCCAATGTCATTGGTGGCACGCAGTTCCAACTACCTAAAGAAGTGTTGATTAAGAAAGCTCCTTTTGGGAATATGTTTGCCTATAGCAAGTCTGATGATGGGAAACCTGGGAACGTTTATCTAGGGACTTATGCTAGCCCAGAGACAAGTTTCCTTGTACGAGATGTATACGATGTGATGACCCCTTCAAAACAGGGGGAACTATTGACTTCGAGAGCTGAAATCAAGGTTCCATCTATGTGGGGGAAACAGTCGACTTTCTACAAAGTGGTGGATCCAGCAGGCAAATGGGTAGATGGGGAATACACACCAACCGGGAAAGAAGCAGTCTTAGCAGAGTATACCCAGTACGGAATAGAAGGTCAGCGTTATACGGCCTCAAATGCTCGTGATATCGCAGGATACGTACAGGTTCCAGTTGTGAGCTCGTCTCAAAATGTAAGAACAGGAACTTTTGATAATAGTACAGTTGGAGATCGACGTGTAGAATTGTACGGAAATGCGCGTGAGCATTTTATAAGAAGTGAAGTTGTTACAACCAGTCAAAATGGCGACTACATCCTTCGTTACTACGTTTTAGATCCTTCCAAAGTCTATAACGTTTCGAATCTGGATGTCGGGAATGAGCCGGTATTTGACAAGTATACACTTGTTTATGAAAAAGAATTTAAACAAGATAGTACTGATAATCTTTCAGATTTAGGTGGAACACGTAAAGTTGAAAGTAAAAACAAAGATTATTTTCTTAATGTTACGCCAAAACGAGTGGATGATCGTCATCTTGAGTTGGAGATCACAGGATGGTTTTCGGCTAAGGACACCGTCACCTATACAGATGAAAATACAGGGACAGAATATACGGTTCCAAAACCATTTACAGAGCTTCCAAAATCACCTTTTCTAAGTAATAATCAGATTATGATTGTCGGAGAAGATGCGACACCTCAAGGTGCAGATGGTTTTTCTAACTTTAAACAAACCATTCAAAAAATGGTGGTTTCAAATCCACTGACGAGTGTGAATTATTATTATCGGAAAATGACGTCGTCAGAATCTGCATCACAGTCTCAAAGCTTCTCAGCCTCAACGTCGGCATCTTTGGTTTCAGATTCGATTTCATCGTCTCAGTCTGTATCGGCTAGTGAGTCTGTTTCTTTGTCGCAAGCATCTAACTCAATCACTCAGTCAGATTCGCAAGTTTCAACTTCGATTTCAGCAAGTCAGTCCGATTCCTTGGTTCAGGAATCTGTATCTGCAAGTCAATCAGACTCGTTGGTTCAAGAATCAGTTTCAGCAAGTCAGTCTGAGTCCTTGGTTCAGGAATCTGTATCCGCAAGTCAATCAGATTCGTTGGTACAAGAGTCCGTTTCAGCTAGTGAATCCGAGTCGTTGGTTCAGGAATCTGTATCTGCCAGTCAATCAGAGTCGTTGGTACAAGCATCTGTATCTGCCAGTCAATCAGACTCGCAGGTTTGGGCATCTGTATCGGCAAGCCAATCAGAGTCTTTGGTTCAATCGTCCGTTTCAGCTAGTCAATCTGAGTCCTTAGTACAAGAGTCGGTTTCAGCTAGCCAGTCCGATTCTTTGGTTCAGGAATCTGTATCTGCAAGTCAATCAGAATCGCAGGTTCAGACATCTGTATCGGCAAGCCAATCTGATTCGTTGGTA
>NZ_JUPI01000096.1 GCF_001074805.1 Streptococcus parasanguinis
GGTTGAGTGGGCTCTACTACGCTGATTTCATCAGCTTTTACAGCCCTACTCAACTGTGCGGAGCTGGGACGACGAAATCGAATGCTAACGAATGACCGATTTCTGTCCCACTCTCTTGATAATACTTATCCTTTTAAATTGGCCATCTGGAAGAGCGGAATCACATAAGGAACAATAGACATCAGGATAGTGAATAGCACGAAGAACCAGAACCAGAAGGAAGCGAGGGCACGCTGGAAAACTCCCGGCTGAGGTTTATTGGCCTGAATATAAGCCTTGATAGCTGGCCATTTGGTCGCAAGAACCACTATCATGACAATGGAACCAATGGCTAAAACACCGATTTGGAGCCAATTTGCTAGTCCCTCGTCCACATGATAGGCCACATAATGCAAGCCTTGGGAAATGACAAAGTTATTGAAAATGTGATAGAAAATCGCCCACCAGATATTGTATTCAAAGGCAATGTAGCCGAATCCTAGACCAATAATACCCGCGAAAAAGAGCTGGTCAAAATTGGCATGAAAGAGACCGAATAAAATAGCCGTCATGACAATAGCAAAGATTTTGCCATACCGTTCCAAGCCTCGCAAGCCAGCCCCACGGAAGAAGAATTCCTCTGTGATAGGACCAAAAAAGCCAGCATACAAAAGCATAGTCCAAGACCGCTCAATCGTATCTCCTAGATCTGGTGTTGGAGAATGAAGGCCAATAGTCTCAAACATGCGCTCAATCACTTGTGTCATCACAGATGAAAAGACTTGAGAAAAGCCAAGAAAGGCGAGAAGAATAAAGAAGACTGAAAGTGTCATCTTACGCCCCTTATGCTTAAGATCATATTTATAAAGGGCCTTCTTGCGATAGGCATTAAAAAGAAAGAGTCCAATGGAAATAGAGATGAGGTAGGGAATACCTGCCCACACATTCAGGGCATTGAGCTTCTCCGTTACTTGACTTGGATCTTTTCTGAGAGAGCCTGCTAGGGTTAAGCCTAAGAGGACTTCCCACAGGACGGTTACTAAGGTCATTACCAAGAGATAAATAGCAAGTGTCCCAGAATACCTTCCTATATCTTTTTTAGGGTCTAATAATCGGTTATATTGGTTCATTTCTTCCTCCTAGAAAATAGATAAAAACTCGCACAGACTCCTTCGTATAAGACAAAGAAAATCAAAAAGGCATGCATAAAGTAGTCTTCTGGTAATGCAAGAATAATCGAATCCACGCGCGGATCAAAGAGCCAAGTATTGTCCCCAGCAAATAAGACCTGATGAAAAAGCGTAAAGAATTGATCAAAGCCAATTATAACAGTCATCACTGCAAGCACTACTGGTAAAACCATCATCCAAAAGAAGAGACTTCGGTACAAGGCCAGGTAGCCTTTTTTGACGACTGTCCGCATAAAATGGATAAAACCAGGTAGAGTGACCAAGAAAACGACCGTCACCAAATGAAATAGGTACTTGACGGCTTCAAAATGGTGCAGCCCATTTTTTGAAGAGGGGAATTGAGGCATCTTCAACACCCACTGAAAAGGATTGGTCAAGTAGTTCATCAAGACATTAAAATTCTTCATGATGACTGAAGCCGAAAAACCAGTTCGGCTTTGAATCCCCAACCAATGAATCTCCATGGGATAGAGGACCCATGCTAGGCCAATGGTGAGAAGGATCGTAGCTGACAAGATAAAGAAAAATTGGTTGATTGATTTCAGACTTTTAAGCATCAAAATCCCACTCCGCTAAACTGGAAACAACATGTGTCGGTGCAATTGGTAAGGTTGGCACTTCTTCTGGTTTGGTAAAACCTGTCGTCACCAAAAGGGTTGGAATCCCATTGTCAATACCTGCACGAATATCTGTTAGATAATTATCCCCGACCATAACGACTTCTTCTCTTTCAAGACCCAAGTGTTCAATAGCCTTATCCATGATGATGGCCTTTGGTTTTCCAATGATCACAGGCTCGACCCGTGTCGCCGCTTCAACAAGGGCAATCAGGGATCCTGCTCCTGGCATCAAGCCACGCTCTGTTGGAATGTTCAGGTCCGGATTGGTCCCAATAAAGTGAGCTCCTTTTTGAATCGCCAAGGTCGCAATAGCAAACTTCTCATAATCCACTTGCCAATCGAGGCCAATCACCACATAATCAGGTGCTTCTTCATCGATGATATAGCCAGCTTCTTCAATAGCATCTTTGAGCCCCGCTTCTCCGATCACATAGACCTTCTTGCCCAAATTTTGGTCATTCATGTAGTCAATAGTCGCAAGGGTAGCTGTATAGATGGTCGACACAGGGGTTTCAATATTGAAGTGAGTCGCTAGCATATCCCGAACAGTCTCTGGTGTGCGGGTTGTATTGTTGGTCACAAAGAGATAGGGAATCTCACGCGCCTGCAATTCATGAACAAAAGCTTCTCCTGCAGGAATTCGTGATTTTCCTTTGTAAATAGTGCCATCCAAATCAATCAAATAGCCCTTATAGTGCATTTATTCTTCCCTTTCTGTGTCAGCTTCTTCATGAAACTTCTCTGCATCGACTCGTCCACCAGAACCATATAAGAGCAATGCTCCAGCATAGAGGACAAATTGTAACACCAAACCTGTAAAATTAATCCCTTGACTTCCCGATTGGGTGAACAAGAAGGATGCTACCATGAGGATCACAATGGTCAATAACAAGCCTATCACGGTTGCCTGATCCACACTGATTTGATAAACCGTGCGTTTGGTGCTCCGATTTTTCCCGTCAGACTTAGTTTCTGGTTGCAAATTCTCCACAAAATCCGTCACCAAGGTCGCAGCGAGGCTGACTGTTGTGCTAAAGAGCACGCCTTGAGACAAGCGGTGATAGAAATTGGACCAGAAGGATCCTGATTGGCTAGTAATTCCAATCGAGAAGATCATGACCGGTAAAAGAAAGGCCAAGGTGAAATGGATCCAGACCCGATACCAGCGTACATCTTCTCTTAAAAAGCGACTAAAACTATCTAGATTCAAGCGATAGCGGAAAAATTTATAAATTTCCTCTACCAGGATGATGCCCAAAGCACAAAGAGTCAAGAGCCAATCTCCCAACATGTACAAAGGGTTCTTTTGACGCTTGGCATAGGCCACAACCCGTTTTTGATAGCTTTCAAGTTCCTGTTTTTTATTTTTTAATCTTCTACTTTCCATAATTCCAACCCTTTTCTTCTACTTCTTCCCACTCAATTTCAGCTTGGGCATTGATCTGACCATCTGAAGTAATTTGATGCTGAGTTTTCAAGCCCTCTTGTTCATATTGAGAGGTGATGAGACCTCCTGCTAGCACTTCTTTGACATATTTTAGATGAACTTTTTTAGGGACATGATGGGTCAAGAAGTCTGCTCCCATCACCTCAAAAACCCAGTCCAAGTACTTGCTATTGTTGACATGTCCGTTCATATCCAAGTCGTAAAACCGAACTCGGTATTCTTGTTCCACGCCGCCTTCTAATTCTTTGAAACGGGGACCGCGGAGCATGGTTTTTGAAAATTCAGAGTCAAAGGCATCCGTGATTTCGCTCATAACTGGATGAACCTTGCGTGTATCACGATCCATCAAGACAAAGGTCGCGACCATCTCAATGATAGTATTTCCTGCTTCATCCTTGATATTAAAGGCCCGGTAGCAGAAAAGTCGATTGTGACTCTTGGCATAGGTTTCGATAGTGATTTTCTCATCAAAAACAGGGAGACGCTCGATCTTCATATTGTAATCCGTGATAATCCAGACTAGATTGTAGTTCTCTAAAATGTACATATCACTCATACCCAGCTCAATCGATTGCATGCCCGATACCTGTAAAGACAGCAAGATCAATTGGGGAATCTTAATATAACCATTGACATCGCTCATATCAAACGGAATTTTCATGCTGTATTCAAATGTTTTTGCCATCTTCTACTCCAAAATAAACTTCTCTGCTACAGTGTCTCCTAAAAAGAGACCTTTCTTGGTCATTCGTACAATGTCCTTGTCAGGTACTAAAAGGCCCTGCTGGGTCAATTCCTCAACCACTGGTCCATATTGTTGGTCAAAATTCACACCAAATTTTTCTTCAAAACGCTTCTTAGAAACGCCTGTTTTCTTACGTAGTCCTAGAAACATCTCTTCTTCCATCATTTCTGTCTGAGTCAGATGTTCTTCTTGGACACGCGCATTTCCCTTATCAACAGCCTGCATATAGTGACGGATAGGCCCATGATTCTTGTAACGAACACCGTTAACATAGCCGGATGCACCAGCTCCCAATCCATAATACTCGGCATTGTCCCAATACATGAGATTGTGTCGACTTTCAAAACCAGGCTTGGAGAAATTGGAAATTTCGTAATGCTCAAAGCCCGCTCGCTCCAACTCCTGAATGATGTATTCAAACATCTCTGCTTCCAACTCCTCTTTTGGTAGAGGAAGCTTACCCCGTCTCATGCGGTTCATAAAGACTGTGTGATTCTCAAGAATCAAGCTATAGAGGCTCATGTGGGGAATGTCAAGAGCAAGAGCCTTCGCGACATTTTCCCTGACCTGGTCCATGGTTTGCGTCGGAAGCGCATAAATGAGGTCGATCGAAATATTGTCAAAACCAGCCAGTTTCAGACGGTCGATATTGTCATAAATGTCCTGCTCTTGGTGGCTTCGACCAATCTTCTTGAGCAAGCGATTATCAAAGGTCTGTACTCCCAATGAAACCCGATTAACCGGCGAATCCTTCAAGACCGCAATCTTATCCGGATCCAAATCACCAGGATTGGCCTCGATGGTCAGCTCTTCCATCTGAGACAGATCAAGCGACTTGGTCAGCTCCTTGAGCAGATAGGCTAGCTGATCTGCAGATAAGGCTGTCGGTGTCCCACCCCCAATATAGAGAGTCCGTAAGTGTGTGATTTCTTCCCGACGAAATTCTTGGATCAAATGCTCCAAATAGGCATCAACTGGTTGGTTTTTAATAAAGACCTTCGAAAAATCACAATAAAAACAAATCTGGGTACAAAATGGGATGTGGACATAAGCGGACGTTGGTTTTGTATGCATACCTTTAATTATACCATAAAATCCCCCCGAGTCCGAAAAGAAAAGGGAATAAGAAGCCAGGAATTCCTTGACAAGAAGGAATAAAAGGAATAGAATAAATTTAATCATATTCGGAGGTAAGGAGATATGAACAACTAAGTTTCGTTAAATAAGATACTTTATTTAGTGGACTGCTTGTTCTATCTCTTTTTGTGTACCCTCTCGCCTAATTTCCAACCTTTTGTTGGCTAAATAAGGTCTTTTTCTGCTTGGGTTTCACTTGAATACAGCTCTACTAAATAGGTAGAGCTGTTTTTTGTCCCAGTAGAAAGGAATCTTATGCTAAAACTATCCCACCTCACTATCCGACATACAAAAGATTTACGAGATCTGGTTCGAGATCTTTCCCTGACCATTCATGAAGGAGAAAAAGTTGCTATTATTGGCGAAGAAGGGAATGGAAAATCTTCCTTACTTCAGGTCCTTATGTCCCCAAAATCTCTACCAGATTATCTGACCATAGAAGGAGAAATCACCACTAATTTTCACTCCTTTGCCTATATTCCCCAAACTTTACCGGAAGCTTTGAAGGGAAAAACCTTGGAAGAATATTTTTTTGGAGAGGACGAGCTAGACTATGCCACCCTCTACAGACTGGCAGATCAATTGCATTTTAATAGCGAGCGCTTTGCAAGCGATCAAGCTATCGGAAGTCTATCTGGAGGAGAAGCCCTCAAAGTTCAACTGCTTCACGAACTTTGTTGTCCTCATGAATTGCTATTTTTAGATGAACCTTCAAACGATCTGGATTTGGAGACCTTGGACTGGCTCCAGCAGATGATCCAAACGAGCCCCCAAACCATAATATTTATTTCCCATCATGAAGATTTTTTGACTCAGACGGCGGATACCATCATTCACCTCAGACAGATCAAACACCGCAAGGAGGCTGAAACGATCGTGGAGCACCTAGGCTATCAAGACTACAGTAGCCAGAGGGAGCAACAATTCAAGCAACAGTCTCAGCAAGCGGCCAACGATCAACGAGCCTACCAAAAAACAATGGAGAAGCACCGTCGCGTCCGTCAGCAAGTCCAAACTTCCTTACGAAATACCAAAGATAGCACTGCTGGACGTCTCCTGGCAAAGAAAATGAAGTCCCTCCTCTCACAAGAAAAGCGCTACGAGCGAGAATTCCAATCCATGACTTCCCAACCCTATGATGAGGAAATCATCAATCTGCATTTCCCTCCCCTCACTCCCTTGTCTCCTCAAAAACGAGTCCTTCTCTTAGATCAGGAAGAGCTCGCAATTGGGGATCGTGTCCTAGTCAAGAATCTCTCCCTCACACTTCAAGGGCAGGATAAGATAGGGATTATCGGTTCCAACGGTGTAGGGAAATCCACTTTTCTAAAAAAGATCTGGGAGATCTTACGAAAGAATGAAAGTATCCGCACTGCTTATATGCCTCAAGATTACACTGAACGTCTCCCTCTGACTCAGACACCCGTTCAATTTCTACAGCATTCAGGTGATCGCGAAGAAATCAACATCATTCAATTGCATTTAGCCTCCCTCAACTTTACCTTTTCTGAAATGCATCATCCTATCTCTGAACTTTCTGGTGGCCAGCAAGGAAAACTCTTCCTCCTTCAATTAGTACTCACAAGTCCTCAGTTTCTGCTCTTGGACGAGCCTACTCGTAATTTTTCCCCCACTTCCCAACCAGAAATTCGTCGCCTATTCGCAGACTACCCAGGAGGACTGGTTACAGTCTCCCACGACCGGACCTTCCTCAAAGAAGTCTGCCAAAAAATCTATCGTCTGACTGGAAATGGTTTCGTAGAGATAGAGTCGCTCTAACGTAAAAAAGATTGGCTAAAACCAATCTTTTACATTGAAAATAAAGTCCTCTTAGAAACTTTCCTTAGGCAAGAACGGACGTCAGCGAACTTCATAGAAGTTCCATGACTTAGTTTTGAACCTAAGGTTTCAAAACTCCCGAGTGCCTGAAACCATTAAGTTTCAGGCACTTTTCTCACATTGAAAAGTTTCAATAGAGGATTGGATAACTCTGAATTTGTTAGATTTGTATAAAAGAACAGATCGTCATTGTTCTACAAGCTTGGTTTTGACCAATCTTTTATCTAATTTCGCCCTGCCTCTTGTCCCATTTCTTGGGTGCGTTTATAGGCTGCTTCTACTCCTGAAATGATGTTACCTCGTAGGCCGACTTGTTCTAAGCGATTGACTCCTGCGATGGTTGAGCCACCTGGGCTACAAACTGCATCTCGCAAGCGGGCTGGGTGCTTGCCTGTCTCTAGGACCATTTGGCTAGCTCCTTGGAAGGTCTGGGCGGCCATCTGCAAGGCTTGCTCACGTGAAAGTCCTAAACCTACTCCCGCATCTGCCATGGCCTCGATCATCTGATAGACAAAGGCTGGACCACAGCCTGCAACAGCAGTTGCAGGATCCATCAATCTTTCTTCGATTTCATAGAGAGCTCCTGCTCCTGCTAAGAGCTGGTTGACTTGGGCTAGTTGCTGGTCTGTCACTGCTTGGGAGCGGGTCAGACTGATGACACCTTGACCAATGGCTACGGGCGTATTAGGCATGATGCGGATGAGCCCCACCCGCTCATTTTTAACTACATTTGCCATTTGCTCCAGTTCCAGACCTGCTGCCATAGAAACCAACAGGAGATTGGAACGTTGGCCCAAAATGTCCTGATACTCTTCAAGTAAAGGGCAGATTTGGTAGGGTTTGACACCTAAGAAGATGACCTCCGCCTCTTGAAAGACTTGTTCAAGATCAGACGCAGTTCCCCCATACTGGCTGATAAATTCTTCCACCTTTTGTGGGGAACGGTTGACCAAAAGCAGGTCTGTGCTAGCCACTTCTTTTGCGACCGCTTTGGCCAGACTAGCTCCCATATTTCCAAGACCGATAAATGCTACTTTCATATCTTACCTCACTTGACCGTTTCCAGAGACCAGATACTTATAGCTGGTCAGCTCACGCAAACCCATAGGACCACGCGCATGGAGTTTTTGGGTCGAGATCCCCATCTCACACCCTAGGCCAAATTGACCCCCGTCTGTAAAGCGTGTAGAAGCATTGACATAAACAGCGGCTGAATCCACTTGCTTGGTGAAGTAAGCGGCTGTCTCTGGATTTTCAGTCACAATGGCATCCGAATGATGGGTGCTGTGGGCTTCTATGTGGTCCACCGCTTCCTCAACTCCATCAACGACCTTGACTGCTAATATATAATCTAAAAATTCGGTATCAAAATCCTGCTCCTGCGCTGCTGTCCCCGAAATGGTAGCCTGTGCATCCTCATCTAGGCGCAACTCAACGGATCTTTCTCGTGCATCCACTAAACGCTCTTTGACCAAGGGCAAGAAATCAGACGCGATCGCTCGATCAACCAACAAGACCTCCATAGCGTTGCAGACAGACGGCCGACTGGTCTTGGCATTTTCAATAATCGCTAGGGCTTTCTGGAAGTCAGCCTCCTTGTCCACATAGACATGAACAATTCCAGTTCCTGTCTCGATCACGGGGACAATGGCATTTTCAACCACTGCTTGGATTAAGCCAGCACCACCTCGTGGAATAAGCAAGTCCAGGTAGCCCTTGGCCTTCATCATAGCAAGGCTGGAAGCTCGACTCGTATCTTGGATCAATAGGAGAAGATCTGGATTGAGTCCGGCTTCTTCCAACCCACTCTTGAGTGCGGTCACGATCGCTTGGGCAGAATAAAAGGCATCCTTTCCAGTACGAAGAACCACTGCATTTCCACTCTTGATAGCAAGCGCTGCAGCGTCTGACGTTACATTTGGACGGCTTTCATAAATGATCCCAATGACGCCCATAGCGACTCGAACTTTCTGGATTTCAAGGCCATTTTCCAAAACTTCAGTATCCAACACTTCCCCAATCGGATCTGGCAGGTCTATTAAAGCACGGATACCTTGTGCCATCCCTTCAATCCGCTCTTGATCAAGAAATAGGCGATCTAGCATGACTTCAGAGATCTTACCGCGTGCCGCTTCCATATCGATTTGATTGGCTACTAAAATGGCTTCCGTTGCTTTCAGAAGCTGGCCGGCCATAGCTTCTAAGGCCTGATTTTTAAGAGCTGTACTGGCCGTATTGATGCTTTTCTTAGCCGATCTCGCTAAGGCTAATTGTTCTTGTGTTGTTTCCATACATTTTCCTTTAGAATTCTGTAAAGAGTAAGTCAATCTCAGGAGTTACCGAGATCCAATCATCCCGGTGGATGAGGATTCCCTTGGCTTTTTTAGATTGGAGCATATCGCGCACAGCCGACTGGCCGAGACGAACTTTCCCTTTCCCTAGTAATTGTCCTGACTCTTGATGATAGACGCTGACGATGTCTTGATAAGAAAAATCCCCTTCTGCCTTGGTCACACCAGAAATTAATAAACTCTTTCCGTATTGCAACAAGGCCTCAGCCGCTCCAGCATCCACCCAAAGAGCTCCTTTACTTTCTGCATAAAAGGCTAGCCATTGCTTCTGGGTTTTTAAGCCCCTATCCTCTGCAAGGAAGTAACTACCATCTGCCTGTTCTTGCGCCGCTTCGATCAAGGCATCAGGCTTGAGAGACGAGCAAATATAGACAGGAACTCCTGACTCTGTCGCCAGGGTCGCTGCCTTGAGTTTGGTCAGCATTCCGCCAGTTCCATTGCTACTACCCGCACCTCCAGCCATCTCGATCATCTCGCGAGAAATGTGCTCGATCCGCTCCAAACGCTTGGCTGTTGGATCCTGAGAAGGATTGGCTGTATAGAGGCCATCTACATCCGTCAACAGCACCAAAAGATCCGCTTGGGCCATGGCCGCAACCTGCGCACTCAAGGTATCATTGTCGCCAACTTTTAGCTCAGCGATAGAAACCGTATCATTTTCATTGATAATCGGAATCGCCCCACGGTTGAGTAAGACAGAAAGGGCCTGGTGGGCATTCTTATAGCGACGTTGATCCGCAAAGTCATCCTGGGTTAATAAAATTTGTGCAGAAACAATGTTGCGTAAAAGAAGATTAGAGGTATATTCTTCCATCAATAAACCTTGACCAACTGCCGCAGAGGCTTGCTTGTCTGCCACCTTAGTCGGCCGTTTCTTAAAACCAAGGGCACCAAATCCAGCAGCAACTGCCCCTGATGAGACCAAGATCAACTCATGACCTGATTCATGTAAGAGAGCCAACTGCTGGGTAATGACCTTGACCTTCTGTCTGGAGAGACTCCCATCAGGATTGGTCAAAGACGAGGTCCCTACTTTAAAGACGATTCGTTTTGCTTTCATCGCTAAGTTTCTTTCTAATACTATTTATTTCGTATCTAATGAAAGTGACTGAATCTCCATTCAGCCATCTTCATTATCCTTTTCGAAGGTCTTCCAGCGTTTTTTCAAAGATCGCTGGCACTTCTGCTGTAAATTCCAAGGTCTCGCCTGTGCGAGGGTGGGTAAAACCAAGTGTCCGCGCATGAAGAAACTGTCCTTGTCCTTTGAGTGTCTTCTTAGGACCATAAGCAGGATCTCCAGCCACGGGATGGCCAATATAGGCCATGTGCACCCGAATTTGGTGGGTCCGACCAGTCTCCAGTTGCAACTCTACCAAGGTGTAATTTCCAAAGCGTTCCAATACTTGAAAACGGGTCACTGCAGGCTTTCCTTTAGCCGTCACCGCTTGTTTTTTCCGGTCCTTTTCACTGCGACCAATTGGTGCTTCAATCATCCCACGATCGTTCGGAAGGTTGCCATGGACAATGGCCCAATACTTCCGTAGAGATTTTTTGTCTTTTAGTTCCTCTGCTAAGGCGACGTGAGCTTGGTCATTTTTTGCGACCATCAGGAGACCTGACGTGTCTTTATCGATCCGATGAACGATCCCTGGACGCAATTCCCCATTGATCCCTGAAAGGTCCTTAACATGGTATAAGAGCGCATTGACCAAGGTCCCACTAGTATGGCCGGCACTTGGGTGAACGACCATGCCTTGGGGTTTATTGACGACGACGACATCCCGGTCCTCATAGACGATGTCTAAGGGCAGATCTTCTGCTTCATAGCTGACCTCTTCCACTTCTGGGACTTCATACTGGATGATGTCTCCTTCTTTGACCGTATACTTAGCTTTTTTCACAGTTCCATTGACCAGAACTTTTCCTTCTTTGATCTGCTCATTGGCTACAGCTCGTGACAAGGGAGTCAAATCCGCCAAAGCCTTATCCAGTCGCGCACCGGCTACTTCGATTTTAATTTCCATGCGTTTCCTCTTTCAACATCAGGATCAGGAGCAAGAAAACTCCAACTGTCAAATAACTATCTGCTACATTAAAAATGGCAAAATTCATAAAATCCAGGTGGAACATATCGACCACAAAGCCCTGACGCAGGCGATCGATAAAATTCCCCAAGCCACCTGCAATCACCAAGGTCAAGCCCGTCACCATCCAAAGCGACCCCTTGAGGTGCTTATAAAGATAGTAAAAGGCCCCCACCATCACGACTAGAGTGATGAGGGTAAAGAACCATTGCTGATTTTCAAGAAGCGAAAAAGCTGCACCTGTGTTTTGAAGATAGGTCAGGCTGACCACATGGGGAATAAAAGACTTAACGACACCCAGTGGAATGTTCTTGACTACATACCATTTGACCAACTGATCCAGTAGGACCAATAGCACGATTGCTACCGGAACCATTGTTTTTCTCTTCATTTCTTACCTCTTTTGATCAAAATACTCTACCATGACCTCGACAAACTTCTCTGCTACAGGGGAGAGATCCATCTCTTCGCGTTTGACATAGACCATTTTATTGTCTAAATTATCTTCTAAAGGAATCACGGTAATGCCATTCACTGACTGGCTATCCAAAAAGCCTGATCCCGTCGCATAAGCATCTGTCCGCTCCAAGATTCCATTCAAGGTTGCCCGGTCAGTCACATTGAACATTTGTGAGCTCGAGCTGGTATCGACAAAGTTCTCTGAATAATAGAGGTACTCATCTTTTTCTTGGGTAAAACGAACAGTTGGCAACTGAGCTAGATCTTCCATGACCAGTTTTTTCTTCTTAGCCAGAGGGTGTCCCTTGCGAAGGTAAATATGAGTCTGAAAAGGAATTAAATCCACCACTTCAAGCCCTAATTTATCAACCCGTTGCATAATCCCCTTGGTATTTTGACGGTTGAGATAAATAATTCCCAACTCACTATGCCCTTGAGCCACTTCGTCCAAAATTTGAACCGTCGTTGATTCAAAGATGCGGAAGTTTTTATTTTCCGGATAGCGGATTGAGAATTCCGTCATCAAAGGTGGCAAAAAGTCATAGTGCTGACTAGAAATGGAGAATTCTTTCTTCTCTTCTTCAGGACTGGCATATTGATTTTGAAAAATATCAAACCCTTTGACCACGTCCTGCGCTTTTTCATAAAATTCCATTCCCCGACGGGTCAAAAAAGTCCCAGAACTAGTCCGACGAAAAATCTTAAACCCCAGTTCTTTTTCCAGATCTCTGACAGAGATGGACAAGCTAGGCTGACTCACATACATTTTTTCAGCAGCCTCACGAAAAGTACCACTGTTGGCAATCGCCACTACATATCGTAATTGTTGTATATTCATTCTATTTTCCTTATTACAGTATCGATCTATTATACCATAAATTAGGGGCTGAAAGAAGAGATCCGTTTAAGAGACCTTCATCAAGTGAAAATAAAAAACTGGAACTAAAACAGTTCCAGTTGATACTTATTCAATCACTTGGCTTTCGGCTACTTTCTTGTACCAATGAGCCGATTTCTTTGGATAGCGCTCCTGGGTTTCAAAGTCCACATAAAAGAGACCATAGCGTTTTTCATAACCATTAGACCAAGAGAAGACGTCCATGAGAGACCAGATGAAGTAACCTTTGACATTAGCACCATCTGCAATCGCATCAGACAAGACCTCTAAGTGTTGTTTCACATAATCAATCCGTCCATCGTCATAAACCGTATTATCCACAAACTCATCTTTGTAGCCCAGTCCGTTTTCAGTGATGTAGATTTTCTTATAGTTTGGATAATCTGCTTTCACGCGCATAATTTGGTCATACAAACCTTGCGGATAGATAATCCAGTCCCAATCCGTCCGAGGCACATAGTCAGGAGCTACACGACGACCAACACCTTTAATTTGGTACTTAGAGCTTCCTTTTTCCCCTTTACCGTTGTGGATGATTTCAGTTTCACCATCAAATGCTTCCATCCAATCACTCATGTAGTAGTTAATTCCAAGGAAGTCGTTCAAATCTTTAGCTGCTTCAAGCGCTGCAAAGTCTTCGTCACGAAGATCCAAGCTACCACCATTAACTGAAAGAATGTGGTTTACACCTTCTATGGTTGCATCTGAATAGTGTCCAAGGTAGGTTGCATCTAGAATAAACTTGTTATGGATGATATCTTCCAATTCAGCCGCCCGAACGTCTGCTGGATTTTCTGGATCCAACGGATACTTAGTTGGAAGAGCGTGCACAACTCCAATTTCACCTTCATACCCTTTGTCTTTATACAATTTCACAGCACGTGCATGAGAAACCATCATATTGTGGTGTGATTGGAAGACTTTGGCAAGGTCATATTGAATACCTGGTGGGAATTTACCAACCAAGTATTGACCATCACCGATTGGGCCAATTTCATTGAAGGTTGTCCAGTAGTTGACTTCTGGGAATTCTTCAAAACAGAAAGCAGCATAATCTACAAAGTGTTCGATATTTTCACGATTCAAGAAGTCTCCATTTGAGTGAAGAGCTTCAGGAGTATCAAAGTGGTGAAGAGTTACGAATGGTTCTACATGACGTTTATGACATTCTGCAAATAACTTATGATAGAATTCTACCCCTTTAGGATTGACTTCACCATAGCCAGTTGGGAAAATACGTGACCAAGCAATAGAAATACGAATTCCGTTTACGCCATATTCTTCTGCCAACTGTAAGTCTACTGGATATTTATGGTAGAAATCACTAGCAGGTTCTGCTGTGTACCAATAGTTATCTGCTAGATATTTGTCCCAAGCAACAGGACCTTTTCCGTCAGTATGAGTCGCACCTTCTGCCTGGTAGGCAGCTGTCGCTCCACCAAAAATAAAATCTTTAGGAAGTGTTTTTGTCATTTTTTCACCTATTTCTTAATTGAACCAAATGAAAAGTGAGCGGAGAGGAGTTAGTGAGCCATCCATCTCCATCTCACTTCTTGTACCAAGCCACCGAATTGTGACATGAGGAGGTAAAAACGATATATTTTTACCGACGAATTAACAAGTCGATTAGGAAAATCGCCATAGCGATTTCCGTTACGATAGGAGACTGTTTCACAGTCCCTATCGTTAATCGAATTGAGCTTGAACGAATGCAAGAGCACCTTTACCATCACGAGTCAACTTGATGTATTGAGCTCCTTCAGTCTTAGCCAATTTGATTCCAAGTTTATCTGTTTCAGCCTTCATATCTTCATAGTTTGAAGCTACTTGAGGAGCAAGAATAACAAGGTCAAATTCTGGCAACATTTCACGGTGAGCACCGTAGCCACCAGCAGCAGCCTTCACAGGAACATTGTATTCTGCAGCAGCTTTATTCAAAGCGTTGGCAAGAAGTCCACTAGTTCCACCACCGGCACAAAGAACCAATACGTTAGTTTCTTTTGTGATATTGTTTTGAACTCGTTCACCTTCAACTCCAGCTTTTTCAAGAATAGCATCTGCTTTTGCAGTGTTAAAGTTTGCAGCTACCTTTTCTTTTAATTCATCATTAGTTTTACCTGAACGTTCTTCTTCAAGAATTTGTTCATCATAAACCTTGAGGAATGGATAGTAGATAACAATATCTACTACAATTAACAATGCTGCAAGAGCGAATGATAAGAACTGGAAGTTTGTACCAAGAACAATACCAAGAGGTCCTGGTGTAGTCCATGGAAGGTTGGCAGTAAATGAGTTCATGCCAAGTGTTTCAATAAAGAACTTAAAGATCCATACGTTTGCAATTGGTGCAAAGATGAATGGGATAAAGAAGATTGGGTTCAAAACAAGTGGTGCACCAAACAAGATTGGTTCGTTTACACCAAAGAATGTAGGAACTACTGAAGCGCGTCCAATAGCACGATTTCGTTTCGATTTACATAACCACATAAACATGAACGGAACAACAAGAGTTGCACCAGTACCACCCATAGTGACGATGAACATTTGTGTACCAGATGTAAGGATCTTATCAGCGTGCATACCTTGTTGAAGGAGGTTCAAGTTGACTTCGGCATTTGCATAAGTGATCGCTGCAATCGCAGGCTCAACGATAGATGGGCCGTGAATACCAATAAACCAGAAGAATGCAAAGGCACCGAAAATAATCGTAATACCAACATAACCGTCTGCTGCTGAGAATAGTGGAGCAAGAAGGGTACCGATTGATTCAGCAACCGTTACATGAAGGCTTGCTTTCACAACTAATTCAAGTGCATACAAGAGTACAACTGACAATGTAAATGGAATCAGGTCTTTAAATACTTGTGAAATATTTGGTGGAACCTCGTCTGGCATGCGAATCGTCACATTATTTTTCACACAGACCTTATAAACATTAACGGTAACAAAGGCTGCAATGAAGGCTGTCAACAGACCTTTTGTACCCATGAAGGCTGTTAAGAATCCACCTTCTTTAGCAGGTTCGGCAGCCATGAGCAAGAAGCCAACCATAGAAGCCAACATTGTAGAAATGAAGTTGATTTGGTTAGTTGCTGGAAGGTCGCGGTTCATTGAATCAGTCAAAGCCTTAGCCGTTGTACCACCAACGAAGAAGGCCAAGATGCCCATAGAATAGCTATATGGAGTCATCAAGAAAGTTTCAATATCTTTAGACCAATGGAATCCCCAAGCGTTTGGTACATACGCAATTAGGATGAAGATAGATGAGAAAAGGATAACAGGCATCCCTGCAATAAAGCCATCCCGAATCGCTCGCAAATATTTGTTTCGAGAAATCTTTTCAAAGAAAGGTTTCCCTTTTTCAATCAGTTCAATCAGTTTATTCATTATTTCGCTCCTCTTTTATATAGTTCAATCAGATGGTGAATCACGTCTTTTAATAGGATTGTTGTCATGAGATGGTCTTGACCATGCATCATGGTAATGCTATAGGGGATTTCTTCTCCTGCTGCTTCATGCGCTAGCATGGTCGTTTGAGATTTGTGAGCCTCAGCGATACAAGACCCTGCTTCTTCTACTAAGGATTCTGCTTTAGCAAAATCACCATTTTCAGCAGCTTTTAAGGCTTCCACTAATTTTGATCGAGCGTCACCGGCATAAGCGACAATTTCAAACCCAAGTAATTGGACTTCTTCTTTATTCATGTTGGTTCCTCCTTATGATACCTTTTGAAAATTTTTATAATAGACGTTGAATATGAAGGGCTAAATAGACTTTTTCATTAGGAGATATCTTGGCTCCTGTCTGTTCAGCGATGGTTTGGTAGATTTGATGACTAATCTCATAAGCCTTTGGATAACTTAGCTGAATCAGTTGTTCCATCTCGCTCAAACCTTCTGGATCTTCTCTTCCCTTATCTAGCGAATCTAGGAAATAATTGAGATGGATCATAAAGCGATCATAGAAATGACTGTTTTCTTCTTTCCGTTTCAAGCCATTTTGGGCTAGTTTTTCTTCTACAGCTTTCAAAATAACTTGTCGGTCCTGGACATCTGGATCTTGCTCATGAATCATTTCCCCTTGTGCATTAATGAAATGATAAGCGATGCGATTTACTTCATCGTCAGGAAATTGATCCAAGAGCCGCTTTCGAAAGATCTCAATCGCTTCTTTTGCGATTTTATAGGGAATCGGATGCATAGCAGACGCATCAGGAAGGTCACTGTGTTTATATCTTCCCTGTTGAACTGCCTGGTAAGAACAAAAGATGTGATCTGTTAATGTCACATAGATATATTCTTGAACAGGATAGGCATATTTCTTAGACAAGGTATCAATCACTTCATAAGTGGTTGTAATGAAATCAAGAGGAACATCCTTTAGAAGGGCCATAAAGTTTTCTCTTGACTCATCCGTATTTAAACGAAATACTTTTTCGACCTTATCATCAGCTACTAGATCATTTTTCTTTTTCCCAAATGCAATCCCACTCCCAATAACAATCAACTCTTGTTGTAGTTCATTTTGAACCAAAGCAACATTATTGTTCATTGGATGGATAATACGATACATGAGGCTCTCCTTTGTAAAATTTGTTAAAAGCAAATAAAAATGACCACGAAGCAACCGAAAAAACTAGCCTACACTAATTGTTCAGTCTACTTGTGGTCACGCCTAATCTAACTTAGTAACGCTCACTGCTATTCAACTTATGAACTTATTCTATCATAAGCTTTTTGTTTTGTAAACCCTTACAGCGAAAATTTTTAAACATTTTTTTATAAAAAATAAACAAGACCTTAAAATAATGAAGAGGCTGGGACAAAAGTCCTAGCCTCTCAATCATCTTTGGATTGTCGAGCAAGACGCAGTGGTTGAGTGGGCTCTACTACGCTGATTTCATCAGCT
>NZ_JUPI01000097.1 GCF_001074805.1 Streptococcus parasanguinis
GAACTGGCAAGATGATCTAGTATGGCACAAAGCAGTCCGTCAAAGTGATGGCAGCTACCGTGCAACTATTAAGGCAAGCGATCATAAAAATGAAGATGGTAAGTACCATGTCCACGTCTACTATGTGGATCAAGCTGACAAACGAAACTACATCACAAAGACTACAACAGAAGTACATCAAGTAAAACCAAGCGGCACGTTAACGATTGAGAATAACAATA
>NZ_JUPI01000098.1 GCF_001074805.1 Streptococcus parasanguinis
CACTGCGTCTTGCTCGACAATCCAAAAATAATTGAGAGGCTAGGACTTTTGTCCCAGCCTCTTATTTGTTGCGACTGAATAGAAGAGGAGTCACATTTTATATGACTCCTCTTCTATGGCTTATTTTAATTTTTCTGTGATTTCTTTAGCAAGTAGGAGCCCCAATCGATAGTCTTTGTTGATGGCATGGATGACATCGTTGATATTGTCGGTCTCTTGGATTTTTTCCTTGATGCTATCTTTGAAAGCTTGATCTTTCAAGAGTTGCTCTTGTAAGAGCCGTTGTAGTTTTTCTCTCTCGTACTTGTTAAATAAAAAGAGGACCACTAAACTGATGAAAATTAAGATGTAAACGGTTTGATTCATAGATTTCTCCTGTATATAAAGGATCTGAAAATGTAGAGAATGAAAGGCATTGGACATGAGAAAAGGAGTGAGAAAGAACTAAATTGAATCGCATTTAGTTTCTCCTCTCACTCCCATAAGAGATGTTCTACGTATCCATCATAGATAAGAAATTACATTTTCTCAGGTGCATCGACACCAAGTAAGCGAAGGGCTTCTTTTAAGACTACTGCTGTTGAGTAGCTAAGAGCAAGACGGCTTTCGCGTTCTGGACTTTCATCCAAGATACGAGTGTGCGCATAGTATTTGTTGAAGGCTTGAGCCAAGTTGATAGCATATTTTGCGATCAAGGATGGATCATAGTTTTCAGCAGCACGTTTCACCACACGAGAGAAGTCTTGGAGAAGCTTGATGATTTCCCAGCTTTCAGGATCGCTCAAGCTGTATGTCGCATCTGTAGATGGTGTGAAGTTGGCTTTGCGAAGGATGGATTGGATACGAGCGTAAGCGTATTGAACGTAAGGTCCAGTTTCTCCTTCAAAGGATACCATGGCTTCGAGGTCGAAGTCATACCCATTGCGGCGGTCTGTCTTCAAGTCGTAGAATTTAACCGCACCAACACCGACTGCATGTGCCACTTCTTCCTTGTTTTCCAATTCAGGGTTCTTTTCTTCGATCTGCGCTTTGGCACGAGAGATGGCTTCTTGAAGAGTTGGTTCGAGAAGGATGATATTTCCTTTACGAGTTGACAATTTTTGGCGGTTTTTTGTCACCAAACCAAAGTCAACGTGAACCATATCGTCGCTCCAGTCAAATCCCATTTTCTTCAAAACAGCTTTCAACTGACGGAAGTGGTTAGATTGTTCTTGACCTACAGCATAGATGTTTTTCACAAAGTTGTAAGTCCGTGCACGGTAGATAGCGGTTGCGATATCACGCGTGATGTAAAGAGTGGCACCGTCTGATTTCTTAATCATAGCTGGTGGAAGGTTGACATCATCGAGCTCAACGATGCTAGCACCCTTAGACTCTTTCAACAAGCCTTTTTCTTCAAGAATTTGGACAGCTTCATCCATCTTGTCATTGTAGAAAGCTTCTCCGTTTAAGCTGTCAAATTCAACACCGAGGAGTTTGTAGATACGGTTGAATTCTACCAAGCTTTCGTCACGGAACCATTGCCACAACTCAGTCGCTTCTGGATCTCCATCTTCCAATTTCTTGAACCAGAGACGTCCTTCATCATCAAGCTCAGGATCGTTTTCGATTTCAGCGTTGATCCGAACGTAAAGTTTTAGCAATTCATCGATTGGGTTGGCTTCGACAGCTTCCTTGCTACCCCATTTTTTGTAAGCCACCATCAAGAGACCGAACTGTTTACCCCAGTCACCCAAGTGGTTGATTTTAATCGTGTTGTAGCCCATTTTGCGGAAGATGTTTGAAAGAGCATCCCCGATAACGGTTGAGCGCAAGTGACCAACTGAGAATGGTTTTGCGATATTTGGACTTGAAAGGTCGATGGTAATGTTTTGGCCATGACCTTCGTCTTGTTGACCATAGTCTGCACCTGCTTCGATGACGGATTTGATTACTTGATCAGAGATCTTAGATTTGTCTAAGAAGAAGTTCACGTAAGGTCCAGTTGCAACGACTTTTTCGAAGGCGCTTTGGTCGATCTTTTCAGCAATATCTGCAGCGATTGCTTGAGGAGCCTTGCGTTCCACTTTTGCAAGTGAGAAGGCTGGAAAAGCAATGTCACCAAGATCAGATGATTTTGGTTGTTCAAGCAAGTTTAAAATAGCATCTTGGTCAAGAGAGTCAATCACTTTGGCCAATTCACTAGCAATGAGTTCTTTATTGTTCATATTAGCTCCTTAGTCCTTTTAACTATTATTTTAACACAATTCTGAGCGAATTTTCAATTTTTTTGGTATAATTTAAAGTATATTTATTCAAAAGTGGAGGTCCAATGAAAAAGACAGAACGTCACCTTTTGATTCAACAAATGATTCGAAATGAAAAATTGTCGACTCAAAAAGAGATTCAGGATCGATTAGAAGCAAAAGGAATTGCTGTAACGCAAACAACTCTGTCACGAGATTTGCGCGATCTGGGTCTAGTCAAGGTGAAACGAAAAGACCAGTTGTATTATATTTTGCCAAATGAGCCTGAGGTGGCAGAGATTTATATTATGTTGTCCAGCCACGCCAAGTCTGTCTCACGAGCAGAATTCACTTTGGTTTTGCGGACAGAGCTAGGAGAAGCAGCTCTCTTGGCCAATGGTGTAGATGAAATGTCAGATGAGCGTATTTTGGGAACAGTAGCAGGGGCCAATACCCTCTTGATTGTTTGTCGAGACCAAGAGGCAGCCATTGAAATTCAAAATGAAATTTTAGGGATGATGCAGTAATCAAGCCCTGTTAAGATGTCAAAAGGAGGAAGATAGTGAGCTATCTACTCCTGTTTTCATCTATGGAGCTTGTGTCAGAAAATGATGCAACAGTAAGGAATAAAGAAGTATGGCAGTAGAGAAAATATCCCCTGGAATGCAGCAGTATCTAGATATCAAAAAAGACTATCCGGATGCCTTTTTGCTGTTTCGAATGGGAGATTTTTACGAATTATTTTATGAAGATGCAGTGAATGCAGCTCAAATTTTAGAGATTTCCTTAACCTCACGGAATAAAAATGCAGAGAATCCGATCCCCATGGCGGGTGTTCCCTACCACTCGGCTCAGCAGTATATTGATGTTCTCATTGAACAGGGATTTAAGGTCGCGATTGCAGAACAAATGGAAGACCCTAAAGAAGCCAAGGGGGTCGTTAAGCGGGAAGTGGTACAGGTGATTACCCCTGGTACAGTGGTGGATTCGACAAAACCGGATAGTGAGAATAACTTCTTGGTTGCCTTGGATCGCTCAGGAAATGATTATGGACTAGCCTATATGGATCTGGTGACAGGTGAGTTTCAGGTGACCACCCTTAATGACTTCACTATGGTTTGTGGAGAAATCCGCAATTTACGTGCGCGTGAGGTGGTCCTGGGTTATAAGTTGCTAGAACAGGAAGAGCGTGTTTTTGTGAGCCAGATGAATCTCTTGCTGTCACATGTTGAGACGGCGCTTGACGATGTCCAACTCTTAGGGGATCATCTGAGTGAGCTAGAAAAGAAAACGGCTGGGAAACTTCTCCAGTATGTCCACCAGACGCAAATGCGGGAATTGAGCCATCTCAAAAAAGCCCATCATTATGAGATTTGCGATTTCTTGCAGATGGACTTTGCGACCAAGGCCAGTCTGGATTTGACAGAGAATGCTCGGACTGGGAAGAAACATGGTAGCTTGTATTGGTATTTGGATGAAACTAAGACGGCCATGGGAGGTCGTTTGTTGCGGTCCTGGATTCAGAAACCCTTAGTCGATTTGAAACGGATTCGAGAGCGCCAGGACATCATTCAGGTCTTTATGGATCATTTCTTTGAACGGAGCGATTTGACCGACAGCCTCAAAGGGGTCTATGACATTGAACGCTTAGCGAGTCGGGTTTCCTTTGGCAAGATCAATCCTAAGGATCTCTTGCAGCTAGGAGATACTCTGGGTCATGTGCCGACGATCAAGTCGATTCTACTGGGGATTGGTGATCCAGTCTTAGATGTCTTAATTGCACGCTTGGATGAACTTCCTGAGTTGCATCGCTTGATTACCTCAGCTATTGCTCCGGAAGCGTCTGCTATTATTACAGAGGGAAATATCATCCGAACTGGGTTTGACGAGCAATTGGACCAGTACCGTGTCGTTCTTCGGGATGGTACTGGTTGGATTGCTGAGATTGAAGCCAAGGAGCGCGAAGCCAGTGGCATTACAGGTCTAAAAATCGATTACAACAAGAAGGATGGTTACTATTTCCATGTCACCAATTCTCAATTGAGTCACGTTCCTGCTCACTTTTTCCGCAAGGCGACCTTGAAAAATTCAGAACGCTTTGGTACGGAGGAATTGGCACGCATCGAAGGAGATATGCTAGAGGCGCGTGAGAAGTCTGCTAATCTGGAATATACGATTTTTATGCGGATTCGGGAAGAAGTTGGCAAGTATATCCAACGTCTCCAACAATTAGCTCAGGCAATTGCGACGGTTGATGTTTTACAAAGTTTAGCCAGTGTCGCTGAGTCACAACAGTTGAATCGTCCCCTCTTTCATGAAGAGCGGCGAATCGCGATCGACAAAGGTCGCCATCCGGTTGTTGAGAAAGTGATGGGAGCCCAGTCCTATATTCCTAATAGCATCTTTATGGATGAAGAACGGGATATTCAGCTGATTACGGGGCCAAATATGAGCGGGAAGTCTACCTATATGCGCCAATTGGCGATCATTGTGATTCTTGCCCAAATTGGCTCTTATGTTCCAGCGCAAAGGGCCGAGTTGCCAATCTTTGATGCGATTTATACCCGAATCGGAGCTGCTGATGACCTGGTATCGGGTCAGTCTACCTTCATGGTGGAAATGATGGAGGCCAATCACGCTATTCGCAAGGCAACGCCTCAGTCCTTGATTTTATTTGATGAGTTGGGACGGGGAACGGCGACCTATGATGGGATGGCTCTCGCCCAGTCCATCATCGAATATATCCACGATCGCACGGGTGCCAAAACTTTGTTTGCGACCCATTACCATGAGTTGACGGCACTCTCAGAGACTTTGACCCGTTTGGAAAATGTTCATGTTGCGACCTTGGAGCGAGATGGTCAGGTTACTTTCTTGCACAAGATTGAACCCGGCCCAGCAGATAAATCCTATGGGATTCACGTGGCCAAGATCGCTGGTTTGCCAGAAGAGTTGCTGGAGCGGGCGGATGCGATTTTGACCAAGCTCGAAGGACAAGCCCAGCAAGTACCGCTTGCGGATGCAACCTCTAAAAAGGAAGTACCTTCACAGGTTGCTGAACAAATGTCCCTCTTTGAGGAAGAGCCAGAAAATACAGTGATCACAGAATTGAAAAATCTGAATCTCTACAATATGACTCCCATGGAAGTCATGATGGCAGTCGCCGAATTGAAAAAGAAATTGTAAAAAGAAGATCCTCGTAATAGCGAGGATCTTTTTGCTTAGTGGTTAGCAATGCTTTGATTGATTTCTTGAACTTGTTTTTTATAAAAATGATGGGAGACCAACCAGATGATCACGTAAACGAGGGTGAATTCGACAACGAGTGAGAGGTAAAAGCCAAGTCGTGCTGGAAACCAGCCGGCTAACGTAGCTAGGGGAATAAAGCCAAGTAACATGAGTAGGTAATGGCTCAGAGTAGCCCGTAAGAGGCTCCAGTCTTTTTGAAAGAGGAGACTTCCGAAGCTAAAGAGGACCCCAATCGCACCCCAAACGAGGGCACAATAGAGCATGACCAGTGAGCCGTGAACATGATGCAAGAACATCCAGCGGCCGACTGCAGAGTTGGGACTTAAGGGAAGGTACAACTCAGGTGAGAAGAGATAGGAAAAGAAGATGGATAAGATGAGCCCGATGAAAATCCCTTTTAGGGCGTCAGAAAAAGATTGTTTTAGCATGATAATTTCTCCTTAATGGCTTTCAAGTAACGACGGGAGGAGTAGGTCAGACTCCCGTTTTTAAGATAGATTTGCACCGATCCTCCACTAGTAAAGTGCAGGTGATCGATTTCTTTTGTGTTGATAATTTCAGATTGGGAAATTTTGAGAAAGCAGGTCGGCAAGTCTTCAGATAGCTGATAGAGTGGTCCAGTCAGAATAAATTGATCTGTCATGGTCTCACCAATTACTTGCCGATTTTCAATGTAAAAACGTTGGAATAGCTGGCTTTCGATCAGGTAAGCTTCCCCTTCCTTTTTGGCACGTAAGCGCCCTTTTTGATCCAATTCTTCCACAAAGTCACGGATTTTCTCTACACGCGCAGACAGTGCAGGTGCTGTGATCATCACCGCTTCTTCTTGGAAGTGGGAATCAATTTGTACTTCGACTTTCATAAGATCGTTTCTCCCTCCTTTGGGTAAAGTCGGTTGGCCTGCTAGCCCGGCTCCTTCTTTACACTACTATTAAACACTTTTTCCAAAGGGAAGACAAGGAAATTTGTCTATGTGGTCGTTTTCTTCGCCTATGTGGTTTCTAAGGAAGAAGATGGAACTGGCCTCTATTTTTTAAGAAAGGGAGTCTTGTGGATCTGTGGTATAATAGAGCTACATGTATCGGTGAAAAAATAGGTAAAGGAGCAGACATGTCACAGATTATTGAATTGCCAGAAGTCCTAGCCAATCAGATTGCGGCAGGTGAAGTGATTGAACGACCTGCTAGTGTGGTCAAGGAATTGGTTGAAAACTCGATCGATGCTGGAGCTAGCCAGATTGTTGTTGAAATCGAAGAAGCAGGATTGAAGTCGATTCGGATTACAGACAATGGGGAAGGAATTGCGCACGATGAGGTCGCTTTAGCCCTCCGTCGACATGCGACCAGTAAGATCAAAAGTCAAGCGGATCTTTTTCGTATTCGAACGCTTGGTTTTCGTGGTGAGGCCATGCCTTCCATTGCTTCTGTCAGTATTCTAACCCTTCTAACGGCGCAAGAAGGAGCTGCCCACGGGACCAAATTGGTCGCAAAGGGTGGCGAAATTGAGGAAGTGGAGCCAGCGACAAGCCCTGTCGGGACCAAGATCACAGTGGAAGATCTCTTTTTTAATACACCTGCTCGTCTCAAGTATTTAAAGAGCCAGCAGGCAGAGCTATCCCATATCGTGGATATTCTCAATCGCTTGAGCTTGGCCCATCCTGAGATTGCCTTTACCTTGATCAATGATGGAAAAGAAATGACCAAAACAGCGGGGACTGGTAATCTCCGGCAAGCGATTGCGGGTGTCTATGGCCTCGCGTCTGCCAAGAAGATGGTAGCCATTGAAAATCGCGACCTGGATTTTGAAGTGACGGGCTTTGTGTCTTTGCCTGAATTGACTCGTGCCAATCGCAATTACATCAGTCTCTTTATCAACGGCCGTTACATCAAGAATTTCTTGCTCAATCGGGCTATTTTAGATGGCTACGGCAGTAAACTCATGGTGGGGCGCTTTCCACTCGCGATCATTAATATCCAGATCGACCCTTACTTAGCGGATGTCAATGTTCACCCCACTAAGCAAGAGGTTCGCATCTCCAAAGAACGAGAACTAATGGCCTTGATCTCCCAGGCTATTGCGAACGCTTTGAAAGAGCAGGACCTGATTCCGGATGCTCTAGAAAATCTAGCCAAGTCGACTATTCGTCGAACAGAAAAGCCAGTACAGACGACCCTGCCTTTAAAAGAAAACCGCCTCTATTATGACCGAGAGAGTCAAGATTTCAAGCTTCGACCAGAGGTGGCAGATCCTCAACGGCCTCTAGCAGATGAGACTGCTACTGAAGCTAGAATCCAAGAAAACCCAGTAGAAAAACCGACAAGCGCGATCAAGTTTGCGGAAAGAAAGGCTGTGGTTTATGATGAACTGGATCACCCAGAGTTGGATCTAGCTAGTCTAGACAAGGCTTATGACAAGTTGGAAGGAGAAGAACATTCGACCTTCCCAGAGTTGGAATATTTCGGTCAGATGCATGGAACCTATCTCTTTGCCCAAGGAAATGGGGGCCTCTACATCATTGACCAGCACGCGGCCCAAGAGCGGGTCAAATACGAAGAATACCGAGAGAGCATCGGGGACGTAGACGGTAGTCAGCAACAACTGCTGGTGCCTTATATCTTTGAGTTCCCTGCAGACGATCTGATCCGCCTGCAACAGCGCAAGCACCTTCTAGAAGAAGTAGGCGTCTACTTAGAAGAGTACGGAGCCAACCAGTTGATCTTACGGGAGCATCCGATCTGGATGAAGGAGGAAGAGATCGAGTCGGGTATCTATGAAATGTGTGACATGCTCCTCTTGACCAAGGAAGTGTCCATCAAGAAATACCGGGCTGAGTTGGCCATCATGATGTCCTGCAAACGCTCCATCAAGGCCAATCATACACTGGATGATTACTCCGCACGGGATCTCATCTATCAACTGTCCCAATGTGACAACCCTTATAACTGCCCTCATGGCCGTCCGGTTTTGGTTAACTTTACCAAGTCAGATATGGAAAAGATGTTCCGACGCATTCAAGAAAATCACACCAGTCTACGGGAATTGGGCAAGTATTAAACAAACAATAAAGGAAGATTATGTACGAATACATTAAAGGAATCTTAACGAAAATTACCGCCAAATACATCGTGGTAGAAACAGCTGGAATAGGCTATCTCTTGCATGTGGCCAATCCTTATGCCTACTCTGGCAAAATGAATCAAGAGGTGCAAGTCTATCTGCACCAAGTGGTCCGTGAAGACGCTCACCTTCTCTATGGTTTTGCAACCGAAGAAGAGAAAAAGCTCTTTTTAAACTTGATCTCAGTCTCTGGGATTGGACCTGTCTCAGCTCTGGCCATCATTGCTGCAGATGACAATGCAGGCCTTGTCCAAGCCATCGAAAGCAAGAACATCACCTACTTGACCAAGTTTCCAAAGATCGGCAAGAAAACAGCCCAACAGATGGTTTTGGACCTAGAAGGTAAGATCAATCTTGATCTAGAAGATGCACCAGCTCAGTCTAAGGCCAAAGTTGCAGAAGAAAACCAAGCCCTTGAAGAAGCTATGGAAGCCATGTTGGCATTGGGCTACAAGGCAACGGAACTTAAGAAAATCAAGAAATTCTTTGAAGGAACTTCTGATACTGCTGAAAACTACATCAAGTCTGCCCTGAAGATGTTGGTGAAATAGGAGAAGAAGATGCCAAAACGTTGTGGCTGGGTTAAAATGAACAACCCTCTCTATGTAGCCTACCATGATGAAGAATGGGGTCGGCCCCTCCATGATGACCAGGCGCTTTTTGAGTTGCTCTGTATGGAGACCTATCAGGCTGGCCTATCTTGGGAGACGGTGCTCAATAAACGGCAGGCTTTCCGAGAATCTTTTCATGGTTACCATCTTCAACGCGTCGCAGAGATGACGGATGAAGAACTGGAATCCTTGTTAGACAATCCAGCTATCATCCGAAATCGTGCCAAGATCTTTGCGACACGGGCCAATGCTCAAGCCTTTCTACAAGTCCAGAAGGAATTTGGATCGTTTGATGCTTATCTTTGGTCTTTTGTCAATGGGAAAACCATCGTCAATGATGTTCCAGATTACCGGCAGGCTCCAGCGAAGACAGCTCTTTCTGAGAAGCTAGCCAAGGACCTCAAAAAGCGTGGTTTTAAGTTCACCGGACCAGTCGCAGTTTTATCCTACCTACAAGCAGCAGGCCTGGTCAATGATCATGAGAATGATTGTGAATGGAAAAACGGTGGTTAGTTAGTATAGGTAACTAGAGTATCTGAGAATATAGAAAAAAGCTGAGAAATTCATCTCAGCTTTCTTTGTTATAGTCAAAGCGAATGACTTGCTCCGTTGCATCTACATGGGCGTGGACTCCGAAGGGGACAATAGCTCTTGGAGTTGCGTGTCCAACATTCAGATTATAGACAATTGGGATATTGCTGTCAATGATATCCAATAGTGCCTCTTTATAGTCGTCATAGAAAGTTTCATCCATAGGTTTTCCGACCAAGAGTCCACTGATGACTTCAAATATCCCAGTTTCTTTTAAAGCCTGCAACATTTTTTTGAAATCATCAGGTTCAGGCTTTTCTTCACTTGTTTCTAGCAATAGAATCTTTCCTTTCCAGTCGGATAAGTCAGGGAAGAGTCTGTACTTTTGGCAGAGTTCTGTACTGTCTACATATCGAGAGTTGTCAAAGATATCGTAGAGGGATTCGAGGCAACCACCGAGGATTTTTCCCTCGAACTGGGCAGTTCCTTGTAACAAGTCAAAACCTGTATTTGTATGGCTGACACGAGGTGTTCCCAGAGCCTTGGGACTGAAGTCAGTCCGTTCCTCATACCAAAGGTCGCTAGGGCGGATTTCTGAGATTTTTCCAGTCTCAATCAATTCTTTAAAGTAGTGGAGGCTGTATGGCAACATTTCTTTGTCTAACTCACAAATGTCTGCTAAAAAGGATTGACCATAAAAAGTCTTGATTCCTAGTTTATGCAACATGAGGTGGTTCATAGTTGTATCCGAGAAGCCAAGAAAAATTTTTTGTTTGATAACCTTTTGTAGTTGGTCATTTTCAAAAAGATAAGGCAATAAACGATAGGTATCGTCTCCACCGATGGCGCATAAGATCATGTCGATGCTTTCATCAGAAAATGCCTGCATCAAATCCTCCGCACGAGCTTCAGGATG
The DNA here is from genome assembly GCF_001074805.1 of Streptococcus parasanguinis. Classification (GTDB taxonomy): domain Bacteria; phylum Bacillota; class Bacilli; order Lactobacillales; family Streptococcaceae; genus Streptococcus; species Streptococcus parasanguinis_A. The sequence goes on from NZ_JUPI01000098.1 coordinate 10,650, forward strand.
TTCTTTGATAAAGTCTAAGCCTTTTAGTGAATGAGGTAAAAAGATAGGATTGAGTCCGAGGTCTTTGAGTCGTTGGACCCCCAAGTCCACTTCGTGCTTGACAAAGTCCTCTCCGATAATCCCACTAGATAAACTTATAATACCAATAGTAGAAACCATATCTTATCCTCCTAGAAATAAATTGATGCTATTGTATCACAAAAGATGAGGGGAAACAACAAGAATTAGAGTCGAAAGAAGGTTTTTAGATCAAGAAAGTAGTAAAAAAGAGAGTGGGACAGAAATCGGTAATTCGTTAGAATTCGATTTCGTCGTCCCACCTCC
>NZ_JUPI01000099.1 GCF_001074805.1 Streptococcus parasanguinis
AACTTTTTCATAATAATCTCCCTATAAGAGCCACCAAAACCGGTGGCTTTTTCTACGTACCTTAGTGAGTCAAGTCCAATAGGGGCGTAGACGAACTTAGGTACGTTGACGCAGTTCGAACGACAGTGAGAACTACGGTCCTTCTCCTTCATTTGTACAAATAATCCAATTTATGCTCGATCTATGTTATAATGAAGAGAATTTTTGTCTGAGGAGGATTTATGAAAAAAACACATTCTACGCTATTCATCCCGGGCATCATTATGCTTGGGATTGTTTTACGAACACCATTTACTACGCTTCCGACGGTCTTGTCTGACATCGCTGCTGGTTTGGGGGTAGATGTGAGCTCTCTGGGACTATTGACTAGCTTACCACTTCTCACCTTTGCCATTTTCTCACCTTTTGCGATTCAATTTGCTAAAAAGTTGGGGATTGAGCGCCTCTTTTTCCTAGTTTTGATCGCAATGACGATCGGATCTGCCATTCGGATTATCAACCTCCCCTTCCTCTATCTGGGAACCATCTTGATTGGAGCTGGCATCGCCTTTCTCAATGTGTTGCTTCCAAGCCTGATTCAGGCGAACAGACCCCGCCAACTAGGCATTCTGACCACTTTGTACATCACTTCTATGGGGATGTCCACAGCGATCGCCTCTTCTGTCGCTGTTCCGATCACCAAAGCCACTTCTTGGCAAGGTTTGGTCAACATTTTGACAGCCTTGTGTGCTCTTGCTTTGGTCATCTGGATTCCTAACCTTCGCTACAACCACCGACTCAAAAAGGCTGCTACTACGGAATCTAGTAGCAAGTGGTATACCAATAAATATGTCTGGGCTATCATGATTTTTGGAGGCTTGCAGTCACTGCTTTTCTACACAAGTATGACTTGGCTTCCGACCATGGCTGTTCAAGCTGGCCTTTCAAAGGTTGAATCTGGACTACTGGCCTCCGTGTTCACCCTGATCAGTCTCCCATTCTCCTTGACGATCCCAAGTTTAACCACACGGTTATCCGATCGCAATCGACACTTGATGCTGACGATTGTTGTCGGAGCAGGGATTCTGGGGGTAGCCATGCTCTTAATCCCGACCAGCAACTTCTTCTACTGGTTGGTATTAAATGCCCTAATTGGAAGTTCCGTTAGTTCGCTCTTCCCTTACCTCATGGTCGCTTTCTCTATGAAATCCAGCACACCTGAAAAAACAGCTCAACTTTCTGGACTTGCCCAAACCGGAGGCTACGTCTTTGCAGCCTTTGGTCCCATCCTCTTCGGCTACAGCAAATCTCTCTTCCACTCTTGGACACCTGCCATTCTTATGCTCCTGGTCTTAACCATTATCATGGCGATTGCCCTTTATCAAGTGGAAAAGGTCGATCATATTTTATAATCAATATCTGGCTGGAAGATTCGTCTTCCGGCTTTTTTGTGCACACAAAAAAGAACTAGGCTCTAGGCCTAGTTCAATGTTTTATTATCCGTTAAATGAGATATGTACGTGGTCGTTGTGGTTTGCTGTATCTCCACCACGGTCCGGCATTTGGTTCCATGTATTAGCTGGTCCGTAAATGTTATTTACTGGCATGTAGAATTGTTGTTTCCAGATAATATATGAGATACCTGCACGGTCCATGTTATCAATCGCATACTGTGCAACTTGATCTCCAAGCTCTGAATTTGTTGGAACCATCACGTCCACTGCAAGTCCTTTACCATGGTCTTCTGGATCCCCTTCACGGTAACCACCGATGTTTGTGATACCGAATTTCGCTGCAATTTCTTGACGGAAAGCTTCCGCTTGCGGTTGAAGATTTGGATCAGTTGGAATAGCATTACCAGTTGTTGGAGTTGATGCTACTGGTTGCACTTCAGGTGCTGCGACAGTTTCTGCTGCCGGAGCTTCGTCTGCAGGAGCTGGTGTTTCAGCAGGAGCTTCTGGTTGAGTTGCTGGAGCTTCAGGAGCAGAAACTGAGGCTGTTTCTGGGTTTTGAGTTGCAACATTGGGAGCTGGAGCACCGTAGCTTGGTGTTTCTGGAACAGCCGGTTGTGCTGGTGTTTCTGCTGCTGGTACTTCAACTACAGGAGCTTCCGCTGGAGCTTCTTGAGCTTCCGCTGCTGGAGCTACTGGAACAGCTTTGTTATCTTCGTTTACTGGTTTAGACAAATCGTTGACAGCGACTGTTTGGTCATCAACTGTCACTTGGTTTGTTGTCAAGTCAGCACTTGCAACGGTTGCATCTGTCGAACCTGCTTGAGGAGTTTGGATTTCAACTGAAGTTACTTCTTTTTGATCATTTACTGTTGTTTTCAAAACAGTACCTGGGTAGATCAAATCCATGTTGCTGATGTTGTTCAAGTTTGCCAACACATGTACATCGATTCCAAGCGCTTCTGCGATCGAACTCAATGTATCACCATATTTGATGGTATAAGTTTGTTGGTTTTCACCGCTTTGTTGGATATCATGTTTGATTTCATCTACTGAGCGAGCTACCCAATCTTCAAGTGTTTCTGCAGTGGCTTTTGTAAATGGAATCACTGCAAGAGCTACTGTTGAAGCGATCAAGGCTTTCGTATTAACTTTTAATTTCATCTTTTATCCTCTTTTTTCTTTGTTTTTTTGCTCAAGATTTTCTTGGACAAATTAACTACTATACTATCTTATCACAATTTAAAAATAATAAAAGGCCTTTTTGGCTATTTAACAAAACTGTATTTTTCTTGTAACATTTCGTCTTTCTTGTCACATTGTTACAAACTAGTAACATAAAAAGAGGGTGCTGGAAGAAGAGTTCGAGGGCGCAAAAAAAGCCTCATCAAGAAGCGGTTCCTCGATGAGGTTCTTGTATTTTTTAAGTAATTGAGGCCGATCTGAAAAGCTGGGGGAAAAACGCAAACTGTAATAGTACTAACTTCAAAGGCACAGTAGCTGATTGGATTTTTCTCTCGCTTTAAGAGCTCGGAAAAATCCTAATCAGCCTTGTGGGGGCAGGACAACGAAGCATTCTATACAACAGTGCTTCTGTCCTGCTCCCTATTTTCCTTTGCATTTTACGGGCTTTGTATCTTATAACTGAACACGCCTACAACTCTTTGGAAAAAGATAAATCCAACTAGAAGCAGACGCTTCGTCGTTGGATTTCCTTTTTTCCTTTGAGTTGCTTAACGGCTTTGTATCTTATTTTACCTTCATGATTCTGACGAGGTTGGCGCGTTCGGCTTCTTCGAGTTTCATTTCGATATAGTAGATAGTCTCTTTGAGGTCTGGGATAGTCGCATACTCCAGTCCGTTCACTCGACGGCGGGTTTTCTCGATTTCATCTGCCATGAGTTGGCAGCTTTTTTCAATTTCCGCTAACTTAAGCAAATCTGGGAGTAGATCCCCCATTTCTTGAATGGTGCTGTCCATTTGACTGTTGGAGGCGAGGTAGCTATAAACCACGTCCCCTTCATCATCTCCGTATGGATTATCGATACGGGCATGGAGCTTGGGCACGCGCACACTCATGACATTTTCTTCTTCGATATGGAGCATCACTTCTCGAGTGGGAACGGCGAAGATTTCTTCCACCATGAGGTCGCTCTCTAAGGACTTGGCCATCACGAAATCTTGCATATTGCCCACAAGCTCTGCCTCCACCTTTTGGCGCAGACGATTATTCTCACGCACAGCTTCAATAAAGCGACGCATAAGTTCATCCCGCTTATCCTTGAGCAACTTGTGCCCTCGGGTTGCTGTCTTGAGGCGTTCTTTGAGAATATTAAGCTCCATCCGAGTTGGTTTTACATTTAATCGTGCCATAGGCTAATCCTCTTTGTTTGGCAGATACTTGTCAATCATCTCATCCTTGATCCGTTTAAGCTCTGTTCGTGGAAGGATGGATAAGAGTTCCCAACCTAGATCCAAACTTTCCTCAATCGTCCGATTGGTGGTAAAACCTTGATTGATGTATTCCTGCTCAAAGCGGTCCGTAAATTTAACATAGAGCTTGTCGGTATCTGACAAGGCAGACTCCCCAAGTACTACAGCCAGTTCTTTGGCTTGCTTTCCTTGAGCGTAAGCCGCAAAGAGCTGGTTCATGGTCGCCGCATGGTCTTCCCGAGTCTTGCCTTCACCAGAACCCTTGTCCTTCAAACGAGAAAGGGAGGGAAGAACATTAATCGGTGGGCGGTAACCACTATTATAGAGATCGCGGGACAGAATAATCTGTCCTTCGGTGATGTAGCCTGTCAAGTCAGGGATGGGGTGGGTGATGTCATCTTCTGGCATGGAGAGGATCGGAATTTGGGTCACAGATCCTTTCTTTCCAACCAAGCGTCCTGCACGTTCGTAGAGGGTTGAGAGGTTGGTATAGAGGTAACCTGGATAGCCCCGACGTCCTGGAACTTCCCGGCGGGCAGCAGATACTTCCCGAAGGGCCTCACAGTAGTTGGTCATGTCAGTCATAATAACCAAGACGTGCATGTCTTTTTCATAGGCCAAATATTCTGCAGCAGTCAAGGCGATCCGAGGAGTCGCAATCCGCTCGATAGCTGGGTCGTTGGCTAGGTTGATAAAGAGGACAGAGCGGTCAATAGCTCCTGTTTCCCGAAGGTCGTTCATAAAGAACTCGGCTTCTTCAAAGGTAATCCCCATGGCCGCAAAGACCACGGCGAAGTTTTCTTCGGAATTAAGAACCGTCGCTTGACGAGCAATCTGAGCTGCCAACTCCTTGTGAGGGAGACCAGAACCTGAGAAGACTGGGAGTTTTTGACCCCGAACTAAGGTATTCAAATGGTCAATGGCTGAGATCCCTGTCTGGATAAATTCATCCGGATAGTCCCGTGAAACAGGGTTGATGGCTTGGCCATCAATGTCCAAGTACTTCTCTGGGATAATCTCTGGACCGCCATCGATGGGTTTGCCCATCCCGTTAAAGATGCGTCCCACCATGTCTTCAGATACAGGAAGTTCTAGGGGACGTCCGGTAAAGCGGACTTTGGCTTTTTCCAAGTTGATCCCGCTAGATCCTTCAAAGAGCTGGACCATGGCCTTGTCTTCTTGGACTTCGAGGACTTGTCCCTGACGGGTTGTTCCATCATGGAGTTTGATTTCTACCAGTTCATTGTAGTGAACCCCCTCGACCTGATCGACAATCATCAAGGGGCCAACAACTTCGCTGACAGTACGGTATTCTTTAATCACGCTCATTGTCTATTCCTCCTTTTGCGACGATTTGGTGTAGGGTTTCTACGATTTCTTCTTTCAAGGCTTGAATAGTTGCCAACTGATCCTCATGGATGAACTTGCTCCGGGCAATGCGGTCTCGAAGAGTTACGGTTCCTTCCATAATTTCTGTGAAGTAAGCCCCTAATTCCAACGCTTTTTGACTTTCTTGGTCAAAGGTCAAAATGTTGGTCAACAAGGCCACCTGCTTGCTGAAAGAGGTATAGGTGTCCACCTCATCAAAGGCATTTTGTTGCAGGTAGTCTTCGCGGATCATCTTGGCCGCATTCATGGTCAAGCGGTCTTTTTCAGACAAGGAATCCAGACCAACCAGGCGGACGATTTCTTGTAATTCACTTTCCTTTTGAAGCAAGTTCATGGCACGGGTCACTTTTTCAGACCAGCTGATTTGTTCATGTAGATCGATATAGCGACCAACTTCATCTTGGTAAAGGGAATAAGAACTCAACCAGTTGATAGCTGGGAAGTGGCGACGTTGGGCCAATTGAGCATCTAAGCCCCAGAAAACCTTGACGATCCGCAGGGTGTTTTGCGTCACGGGCTCTGAAATATCTCCACCCGGAGGGGAAACGGCACCGATTGCCGTAATCGAGCCTTCGCGCGCAGTAGTTCCAAGTGTCTTGACCCGACCTGCCCGCTCGTAGTATTCGGCGATCCGACTACCAAGGTAGGCTGGGTAGCCTTCATCCCCTGGCATTTCTTCTAGACGACCAGACATTTCACGGAGAGCTTCTGCCCAGCGCGAAGTAGAGTCCGCCATGATGGCAACGGAATAGCCCATGTCACGGAAGTATTCGGCAATGGTAATCCCTGTGTAGATAGAAGCTTCCCGCGCCGCCACTGGCATGTTCGAAGTGTTGGCGATCAGTACGGTCCGTTGCATGATGGATTGGCCAGTTGTTGGATCGATCAATTCTGGAAATTCATTCAGAACGTCCGTCATTTCATTTCCACGTTCCCCACAACCAACGTAAATCACGATGTCTACATTGGCAAACTTGGCCACCTGGTGTTGCACAACGGTCTTTCCAGCTCCGAAAGGACCAGGAACAGCTGCAGCTCCACCTTTCGTAACAGGGAAGAAGGTATCAATAACCCGTTGACCTGTGACCAAAGGCTCTACCGGAATCAGTTTTTGTGCAAAGGGACGGCCTCGACGAACTGGCCATTTTTGCATCAAAGTACCAGTAAAGAGGCTACCATCAGCCTGCTCGATCTCATAAACCGGCTCTTCTACTGTGTAAGAACCTGCTGCGATCTTGGTCACACGTCCACTGACTCCAAATGGCACCATGATGCGGTGTTCCACCATATTGGTCTCTTGAACGGTACCAACGATGTCTCCTGCGACTACCTCAGTTCCTTCTACTACACTTGGTTCGAAGGCCCATTTAGTGTCCCGATCGAGATTAGGAACTTGTACCCCACGAACCAAAAAATCGCTGGCGGTGACTTCTTGGAAGCGTTCCAAGGGGCGTTGGATCCCGTCAAACATCTGAGAGATCAAGCCTGGTCCCAATTCAACAGAAAGGGGAGCTCCGGTTGTTACCACTGGTTCTCCTGGACCAACTCCAGACGTTTCTTCATATACTTGGATAGAGGCTTCATCCCGCCGCATCTCAATAATTTCGCCAATCAAACCAAGATCGCCGACCCGGCAAATGTCTTGGATATTGGCCTCCTGCATCCCTGATGCAACCACCAAGGGACCGGAAACTTTGATAATTTTTCCTTGAGTCATGTATTCCTCCTGGGAATCCTTTGTTTCTTTGTTTTACTTTTGTGCTATCTCTCTTAGAGCTTGCTTTTGTTGGCCATTGGCATCGAAATTGCTTGGATCCAACCAGGCTTCGAAGCGCTCTTTGATTGCTGGCCATTCTTGGTCAATGATAGACAACCAGTCTGTATCGCGGGTACGACCTTTATAAACAACAGCCTGACGGAAACAGCCTTCATAGGTAAACCCTAAGCGCTCAGCTGCTTTGCGAGAAGCTTGGTTTAAGGCATCACATTTCCACTCATAACGGCGGTAACCTAGATCCTCAAACACATAGCGCGCTAATAGATACTGGGCTTCTGTGGCCATGCGAGTCTTTTGGAGCGCTGGTGAGTAGGTCACTGCTCCGACTTCGATCACCCGGTTGGCTTGATCGATCCGCATGAGAGAGAATGTCCCTAAAGCCTTGCCTGAATCTTTGTCTACAATTGCATAGTAAAAGCGACCTTGGGCTGTCATGAGATCATCCAATAAGTGGTCCCACTCCTCTTCATTGCGGGCAGGACCTTTAAACAGAAAGGTCCACATAGCTGCTGGAGAGTCCGGCCCGTAAACCTGATAAAGATCTGCTCCATGTTTTTCTTTTGAGAGGCGCTCGATCACGGTATAGCGACCTTCGATCCGCTCAATAGCTGGCAAGCGCCCCGGTGTAAACTCCGGCAGTGCATCGCCAATCGCTTGGCCAAATTCATTTGTTCTCATAAAATATCCTGTCCTACTGCTTTTTCGACATTATCACGAATCCGCTGTTGGCCCAGTCCTGTAGTCCCTCTATGGGTCGGGATAAGGATCAGAGCCGGTGTCAGCTGCTGGTCGTAAAAAGCCACTGTGTCTGGAATGGCCTGAGCAATATCCTCTGTCAGGTAGATAATCCCGAAGTTTTCCCGACTGAGTTTTCGCAAGGTATTGATCGCTTCTTGTGGCTCTGTGACCGGATAGGTTTGAAAGCCAATCAGGCGAAAAGGAAGGATGGCGTCCCGATTGCCCACAACGGCGATCTTATAGGTCTGTTTGTCCATAAATCGGTCTCATCCTTTCTTTGATTTCTGATAGCGGAAAACCATTGTCCAAACCAGAGAGGACCAAACGAAGGTTGGTCACCTCTAACTCTTTTCCGTAAAGATAGCGGACAAGAGGGAGTGGTCCATCGACTTCAAAACGGCCAGCGTCTAAAAGGCTGAATTTCACCAAGCTTTCTAGATACTCCAACTCTACTGTCTTTAGTTGACCGGTGCGCATCTTTTCTTCATAAGTCTCTAAGGCGAGATCGTACTCCAGCGGATTGACTTGATAAAACCAGGTCAACCACTGACCCGATTCTAGCAGGTCGATCACCTGATGGGCACTGAGGCTTCCTTCATCCGAGAGCAATTGGTGCATAAAACTATGCGGTTTTTGCTGATCCAAGGCCCGTTTGACCGTAATCGCATTGTAAAAGTCAATGGTCACGTCTACCAGCTGCTTGAGAATTGGATGATCTAGGCTGTCTCCTAAGTATCTCAGGTGTTTAAAATAAGCTAAGTCCATCCCGATTTCGAGGACCCGCAAGTCCTGATAGTCTTGGAATTCCTGCCAAGTTGCAGCCACTTCTTCCGCCATAAAGGCCGGACAATGCTCCGCAGAAAAGGTCGCCACCAAATGCTCGAGCACATCAAGAGAATAAGGACCGATAGGGATCAATAAATGCCCCAACTTGCGCTCTGTCGCCTTGTGTTTTAGATAAACCTTGAGATTATGATAAGTGTATTTCAAGGTGAACAGGCTAACCAGGTCTGACTGAGGGGTTACCTCAAAAGCCCATTGGTATTCCGCCAACAAGGCTGCCATCAGGCGCTCTTCAAGGGCTGCTAAATCCTTGATCTCGTGGCTGTCTAAAGCATAAGGTGTCCCTTGTAGCAAGCCTTCTCGGCTCTCACTGGAGGGACTTGCAAGCAACTGCTCGAACTGACTGGGACTGACAAAACTAGCCTCACGTACGCTGATTCCTGTATTAACTTGAGAATAGGTCCGTTCGCTCATTGCAACCTCCTAGTTCTCTTCATCGGTGAAAATGCTGGCTGCCATCTGGTAGCTTTCTTGCTCCCAAATGGAATCCACCAAATCACGGTAGAGATAGTTATCATCAATCTTCCCAACCGACAAGACAAAGCCTGCCTGAGCTGGAATCGTCGCATCCGCAACTGTCACATTCTGATGAGTTTGCTTTAATTTCTCGAGAGCTGCTGGATCAAATTTGCTAGCACTCACCGCCCCAAAGGTCAGAGTCACAACTTGCCCTTGATAGCGGTCTAAAATCGCATCTACAAACTGCATTTCCTTTTCAAGGGGCCAAGCCGCCATTGCTTCATAAGCATCTGCAAAGAGATCCTTTAAGACTCGTTGCTTGGTGACAAGGGTTGATTGACGTTTTTTATTTTCGATTTGTTGGGTTTCACGTTGCAATTGACGTTGAATCCGCTTGAGCTGCTCGGAGCGTTGATTGAGTCTATCTTGGATCAAACGCTCTTCTTGCGCAGTCTCTTCTTTTAGGATGGTTTCCTTGGCCTCTTCTAAGAGTTTACGCCCTTTTTCGTGGGCTTGGGCCAAGATAGAATCCTTTAATTGGGTTTGTTCATCCATATCGTTTTTTCTCCTATTGCATGCGTCTTGTGTTTTTCGCCTCGCGAGGCAAATTCATCAAAGCTAGCTCTTAGCCGACGCGTAGAGTCAATAGGAAGGACACAACGAAGGCCAAGATGGCATAGGTTTCAACCATGGCCGCAAGGATAACCCCTTTCATCATGTCTTCAGGACGTTTTGCCAAGATTTGCATCCCTGCTGTCGCAACATTTCCTTGGTGTTTTGCTGAGAAATAACCAACGATCGCAACTGGAAGAGCTGTAAAGAAGTAAGCAACCCCTGTTTCAAGTGGCATATCTGGCTTAATTTGCAACCAGATCAAGATCCCGATAACGAAACCGTACAAACCTTGTGTACCTGGCAACAATTGCAAAATCAGGGCTTGGGCAAATTTTTCGGGTTGTTCTTTCAAGAGCGCTGCTGCTGCTTGACCCGTTTTACCAACCCCAAGAGCAGATCCCATCCCACTAAGTGCGACTGCGATCGCGACACCAAATGCTGCAAAGAAGGCGCCCCCATGGGCTGAAAAATATGATGCTAAAGATTCCATGAATATACTCCTATTTTTTTAAGATAATACTTATTTTTTTGTTTTAATATAGCGTTCAGAAGGTTTGAGAGGACGAAATGGCTTGCCTCCTCCTTCGTAGAACTTACCGAAGAACTCCACAAAGATTAAACGGGCTCCATGCACATATCCTGACAAGAAGGACAGGAACATGTTAATGGCATGTAGGACGATAAAGAGCACAAGTCCTACCGTAAACCGTCCAAGCGGTGGGAAGAGATTGACAATAAGGTTAAAGGCTGAACCGATACTAGCTCCAGACAAGCCCAGGGCCATCAAACGGGTGAAGCTGACCAAGTCTCCGACGTACCCACTGACATTGTAGAGGTTAAAGAGACCGGATGCTAGACCGGATAACTTCTTAGCACTGACAATGGAAACAATCAAGATCCCAATGGCATTTAAAATGGCTAGCCACTTGCCAATCGGAACTAGGACGCTCATCCCTGGCAAGATATTGCCTACTGCTAGAAGCATCAAGCCAAGTAGGATCAAGACCCAAGCAAAGCCCGCATTATAGGCTTCCGTGTAGTCTTTGAGGCGGACATTTTTCATTCCCCCTAAGAACAATCCCACTAAGACAGTGACAAAACCAAAGACCACTGAGAGGATCAGGATGGTCATAGCGTTGCTGGTCGTACTGATCAGGGCAAAAGGCATCTCAAATCCAAAGAAAGAGCCATAGACCACACCCCAAAGGGCCACTGAAATTCCGAGGAGACTGAAGAAACGAAGGTTCTTTGCTGTCCCAGGATTGAGCTTAAAGGCTTTAAGGGCAAACCCTGTCGCTACCGTTAGCAAGAGTCCATAACCGATATCTGCGACCATCATGCCAAAGAATACAAAGTAGAAGAGCGAAACGATCGGAGTCGGATCTTTCTCGTAATACTTAGGCAAGGCATACATCTCTGTGACTAATTCAAAAGGCTCTACCAAGGCGCTATTTCGCAACTGGATCGGCACGTCATCCCAATCTTTTTCCGTCACATCGCGCGTCTCTAGTAAGACCCGAGAACCAAAGCCTTCTTGTAAGAAGTCTCGTAACGAGGCCACTTGGGATGTTTCAATCCAACCCTCTAGGGCTACCAAACTTTGCGTGCTGGCTAGCAGCGACTTGGCTTCCTCACGAGCTCCCAAGCTCAACAAGTAATCCATCTGATACTTGAGTTGGTCCAACTCCTTCTGGGAGTTTTGTAACTCTGCTAGGGTTGCTGCAACGACAGCTTCCTGCTCTTTGATTTCCCCTTCTAGGCGATCCAAGTAAGCAGCTGGGACTTGCTCTTCTTCATAGTCCAATTCTTTGAACCCATGTTCTTCCAGAAGCTCCTGAACAGCTACACGGTCTCCCGAACGATACAAGATGACATAGCCGTGTTCCGTCTCAGACGTAAAGACTTCTTCTAACTCCAGCTCAGGATGAGCTTTTAAGGAAGAACGAACAGCGTCTGTATCGCTATTAGGGATAGTCCCAATCAAACCATGCACATAGTGAAAGGTAGCGAGGGCAGCTGGCGTCACCTCTAACGGTCGCCATTTTTCTAAGCGTTCGATCTCTCTCTTTGCATCTGCAATCTTCTGGCGAGCCTTGTCTAACACGCGCAATTGGCGTTTCAACTTGGTCAATAGAAGATCCTCATCTCGAATCATCCCGTGGGCCTGCAGATCATCAAAAGACAAACTTAAAGGTTCTTCCTTCAGAGCTTGCAGGGCCTTCTTCTCAGGCATATAGGGCTCCAGAGTCTGAATCATTTTTTCAACTTGTTCTTGACGTTTTTGTAGCTCTACCAAGACTTGACGATTGTCCTCTGTCAAGGGTTGAGACAAGGTATTTGCCTCAAAAGCAGCCTGCCACTCTTCCTGTTCACTTAGGTCATAAATCTGGATTTTCGCCTCAGACTGCAGCGCTAGTAGGAGACTGTCCAAGTCATCTTTGGGCAAGATGAGAGACAGTTTTTGCATCTGACTAACGGCCATAGCTTGCTACCACCTTTTCTACAATGGCTTCAACTAACCCAGCTCGCTTGTCGGTCATCGCCTCTTGTACCTTGGCATCATTGCGCGCAACCGTTTCTTCCAGATCTTTCGTTAAACGGACGAGTCTTTCCTGGGCGTTTTTTTCTGCCTCTGTGACCAATTGCTTGGTTTCCTCATCGTAATGCTGTGCCACTGTTGCAAGTCGATCGCGCGAATCCGTTCGGATTTGTTCAACTTGAGCTTCATAGCCTACGATCACGCCCTGAGCAGCTTGCTCGATCTCTTGCATCATCTCGAGTGTTGCATTCGACATCGTCACACCTCCTTATTCAACTATTGTTCTTCCAACAACAGTACAATTATCTTAAATTATACCACAATTCATATCGTTTGTTCAGACCCAACCGGGAATTTTCAGAAAATTGTGGACAACAAATAAGACCTTAGTTTCAAGTTTGGTAGCGTTCTCTTCTTTTCTCCTATCCTGTTCCTAGTTTCAGTATTTCTTGATTTCTTTTACTTGAATAAAGCGGTTACCCATGTTATAATGTGTAATATATTATAGGAGTATCCTGTTATTTCATCTCGTGAGAAAGGAGGATTGCTGTGAAACAAGATCAAGATTTACGCGCCATTATCGCCAGCCATGAAGCTGAGTTAACAGATATGGAACGCGACATTGCCCAATATTTTTTATCATCCGAAGCACGACAGCACTCCCTGTCCTCTTCTCGTGTAACAGAGTTACTCCATGTTTCAAAGGCGGCTTTAACGCGTTTCTCTCAAAAATGTGGCTTTTCCGGCTATCGGGAATTTGTCTATCACTTTAACGAAGAAACCAAAAATCAAAAACAGGTGCAAGAGCATGACGAGCTGACGCTGAGCGTCTTGCAACGCTACCACCATATCAGTAACGTCACTGAAAGTCTGGTAAAAGATTCCCAATTAGATCGGGTCGCTGAACTAATCGGTCAAGTAGACCGAGTCTATTTCTTCGGGATCGGTAGTTCCGGTTTAGTCGCTCGAGAAATGAAATTGCGCTTTATGCGACTGGGCGTCGTTTGTGAAGCCCTGACTGATCAAGATGGCTTTGCTTGGACGACCAGTATTCTCGATTCCTCTTGTTTAGTCATCGGTTTCTCATTGTCAGGAGGCACCAACTCCATTACAGACAGTCTCCTGGACGCCAAAGAAAAAGGGGCTAAAACGGTTCTTGTGACGGCTAACCCGGCTGCCATCCACCAAGGATTCACAGAAGTGTTACCGGCCGCACCTCTTCCTAGTAGTACCTATATCGATCGAATTTCTGCTATTTTACCACTCCTCATTGTGGTCGATTTGATCTATGCTCATTTCCTTAATAAAAGCCGAGAACAAAAGGAAATTGTCTTTAATAGCTACTGGGAAAACAAAAAACTTTCTAATCAACGTTCTCGAAAATCTTAATATGGTCTCCCTATTTAAAAAGCATGAAAGATCAGGTTTTCTTCATCTTTCATGCTTTTTTTGATGAATCAAAAACAAGTCGCCAGCGCGACTTGTTTTATGTTCCATGTTTTTGTCTAAAGTGGTAGTAGGCCCCCAACATACCTGCGGCGTTTTGATGGTGGGCAAATTCCAAACGGATCTTATCTGCTAGGCTAGGAACCAGTTCGGCACACAGGGCTTGATAGATTTTAGGTTTCAGGATGGCTTCCTGAGCCATAATCCCCCCTCCAAGAACAATGACCTCTGGATTGACCACATAAACGATATTGGCTAGTCCTTTGCCAAGGTAGGTCACCATTCGATCAATTCCAGCCATACAGATCTTATCTCCTTCTGTTGCCTGCTTGAAGATCCGGCGACCATTCCACTGTTCCACAGGATCACCATGATGTTCTGCCACATACTCGACTAAAGCCGTCGTTGAAGCTAGATCCTGAAAGGCACCGTCTGGCAAATGAAGATAGCCAACCTCACAGGCTGAATTGCTAAAGCCATGAAAGACTTGACCATCGAGCAAGAGGCAACCACCGATCCCTGTCCCAATCGTCAGGCAAACAGCATTGTTCGATCCTTTTGCATGGCCTGTAGTGACCTCTGCGAGACCGGCACAGTTGACATCATTTTCGATCTCGCAAGGGATCTGAAAGGTCTCTTCGATTTCCTTTTTGAATTGGGTGCCTGCATAGTTGGGAATTTGTGGGCCAGCATAAAAGATTTCTCCCTTATCAGGATCTACCATTCCGGCCGAAGAAATCGCCACCCCTGCCAAGGGATGCTTCTTCAAATAACGGGCTACGATTTCCTTTGTTGTGTTAAGAATGTGAGGTCCTCCTTTTTGAGCCTCCGTTGGCATTTCATGGGTCTCTAGGAGTTGCCCTTTTGCATCGGATAGGCCATACTTGATACTGGTCCCTCCGATATCAATTACAACATATGGATTCATCTAGACCTCCTTTGATCAAAGGAATCTGGCTTTTGTGTCCTGAATGAGTTGAGCAGCACGTTGAATCACTTCTTGATCCGCTTCTACTACTGGCGTCAAAGGGGAGCGAACAGATCCCAAGTCCAAACCTTCATTGATACGCAAAACCGCTTTGATGACTGCATACATATTGCCATGAGCAGACGTCAAGACTCCGATAATGTCATTGATGGCAAACTGCAGGGCACGCGCAGTCTCCAAGTCTTTCTCAGCAATCAGCTGATTGAGCTTCAAGAAGAGTTCTGGCATCGCACCATAGGTACCACCGATCCCTGCATGCGCTCCCATGAGACGGCCACCTAAGAATTGTTCATCTGGACCATTAAAGACAATATGGTCGTCGCCTCCTAAAGAAGCAAAGGTTTGAATGTCCTGAACAGGCATCGAAGAATTCTTGACCCCAATCACCCGTGGGTTTTTCAACATTTCCTTGTAAAGGCTCGGTGTCAAAGCAACCCCAGCCAATTGCGGGATATTGTAGATGACAAAGTCTGTATGGGGTGCTGCTGCACTGATTTCATTCCAGTAGTGGGCCACACTGTATTCTGGCAAGCGGAAATAGATCGGTGGAATGGCCGCAATGGCATCTACTCCTAGCTCTTCTGCATGTCGTGCCAATTCCACGCTATCCTTGGTGTTGTTGCAGGCTACATGAGCGATGATGGTCAATTTTCCTTTAGCTACTGCCATCACTTCTTCCAAGATCAGCTTGCGATCGGCCACGCTCTGGTAGATACATTCGCCAGAGGATCCGTTGACATACAAGCCCTGCACACCTTTCGCGATAAAATATTCTACGAGAGCACGCACCCGCTCCGGGCTAATTTCCCCTTGGTCATCATAGCAGGCATAAAAAGCAGGGATGACTCCTTCATATTTTTTTAAATCTGACATATTTTCTCCTTTTGTCGTATCAGTAATGTTATTAACCCATGACCTCTGATAATTTAACTTTTCGATCCTCATTAATGGAACGAGTACAAGCATCAGCAGACGCAATTGCTTCCAACGCTGCTTCTCCGGTTAATAGTTTTTCAAATTCTTTTGATACAGGAGCACCATTCATTATATCATGAAGATATTTCATTTCTTTATCAATAACAGAAGATAGCCATAATGGAGTTCGTTTCCCTGGTTTACCATAAGCAATGGCACCATCCATCTCAGTGCTATGATAAATTCTTGTACGGTCATCATCCTCTTCCTGAGATTCATGGATTAAGAAATAAGTTTCTTTTCCGTCTACTTTCAGAGTACCTTTACAATTAAATAGATCTAATTTTATAGCACCTTTCGTTCCCTGAATCAGAACATAGTGTTCTCCCCAACGATAGGCAGAGCCCCATTCAAGCAAAGCAAATCGCTTACCAGGGAATTCCATATTGACAAAAATCATATCATCTTCATCACCAAAGTTTTCCCCTTGGTGAGCAACATTTCCGCCTGTCATCGTAACTGTTTCAGGAATACCTCCCATTAAAAATTGAACGCAATCCAACTCATGAATATGGTGGTAAAGATGTCCTCCTGATTTTTCACGAATTTTTTTCCATGAAATGGATGGTTGTTGTTCTTCCCAGCCATTTCTAGCTGTATGACAGTACAAAACATCTCCAATAACTCCTTGGTTGATCAATTCTTTAGCATGATGAACACCATTAAAGAAATTCATAATATGACCAGCCATGAAAATCACACCATTTTCTTTACATGTTTCTACCATCTCTTTACAATCTTCATATGATAGGGCAATCGGTTTTTCACAAAAAACATTTTTTCCATTCTGAGCAGCTTTAATAACGGGTTCTTTATGTAGATTATTAGGAGAAGCAACAATCACACAGTCCACATCATCACTTTGAACCAATTCATCGAGTGATGAAGCCACTCGGGCTCCTAATTCTTCTGCTACAGCTTCTGCATTTTCTGGATCATACACAACTGTAATTACTGCACCGTCATTTTCTTTCATATATCTTGCCAATTCAGCACCAAAGTATCCTGTGCCAACAACACCATAATTTACAACCATTGTTTTTCTCCTATTTCTATTTTTACTATTTTACAGATCCTTCAGAAAGACCACTTGCGATTTTATTTTGGATAATTGAGAAGAAGATAATTGAAGGCAATACTACAATTACGGATGCCGCCATCATATCTCCCCAATCCAGTATTTCCGAACCATTTAATGAACGCAAAGCCACTGCAACAGTCATCTTACTTGTATCATTGATCAGGATCAATGCATAAAGAAATTCATTCCAGGCATTGATAAAGGTATATATCGCTGTAGCAACAATTCCTGGTGCTACAATTGGTAATACCACTTTATAGAAGGTGACAAATTTATTCGCACCATCTATTTTTGCTGCTTCCTCGATTCCAATTGGAACTGTTTGAAAGAACCCTACTAACAACCACACTGCATAAGGAACACTAAATGAAAGATAAACAATCATTAAACCAATTAAACTATTGGTCAATCCAACTTTTGCAATGGCGATCGAATAAGGAATTGCCAATAAAATCGGAGGGAAGATATAGGTAATTACAAGCAACCGGGACATAATCGCCCCTAATTTTGGAAAGAATCGAACAATACCATAAGCAGCCATTGCAGAAATGATAATAGCGATAACTGTTGTCGTTAATGCGATTAACAGGCTATTTTTTATATTATTTATAAAATGTAAATCATTAATGACATGCGTAAAATAATCTAGAGTAAACTGTTTAGGCCAAAATCTTGTTGGAAATTGGGTTAATTCTCCTTTTCCTTTCACAGAAGATAGGAGGATCCAAACTAAAGGAAAAATTGCGATAATAGTTGAAATAACTAAAACAACATGTGACCCAATATCAAGGAGTACATTTGTTCTTCTCTTCATCATTTTCTACCCTCCTTCTCCCATTTACTAATTACTCCAAAGTAAATGAAACATACTGCCAATAAGAAAATAAATAGCAAGACTGTTACCGCTGAGGCACGCCCAAGGAGTTTTGTTCCCCATCCGAGATTATATGCAAATATTGGCAATGTTGTTGTTGCGTTTGAAGGGCCTCCGCCTGTAATCAGATAGATAATATCAAAGTTATTAAAGATCCATACTGTTCTAAGTACAACAAGTAATCCGACTACTACTTTAATATGAGGTAAAATTACAAATCGAAAAACTTGCCAACTGGAGGCTCCATCAATCCTAGCCGCTTCAAACTGTTCCTCCGGAACCGTTTGTAAGGCAGATAGAACATTGACCATGATCATAGGGGCACCAAACCAAATATTAATAAACACTAAACAGATGAAAGCCCACGTACTTTCTGTCAAAAATCCAGGGACGTGATTCATCAGTCCTAATTTCACAATCAAGTTAGGTAGATAACCATATACTCCATTTAAGATCCATTGCCAAGAAAAGGCAATGACAATAGTTGGGAACGCCCAAGGAACAATCAACAATGTCCTATATAACTTCTTAAAACGTCTAACTCTATGCAATGCAAGTGCTAATACAAAACCAACAAGCACTTGTCCCACAAGAGAAAAGACTGTCCATTTAAGGGAGTTGAAGAAGGCATTGTAGAAATTAGGATCCGATAAAACTGCTTTATAATTTGCTAATCCTACAAATTTATACCGCGGCATGATCAAATGTTTGTTTGTAAAGCTAAAATAAATGCTGGAGAAAAATGGGTAAACAAATAATAGTCCAACAATGATAATAGCAGGTAACACAAACACCCATCGAGTCAAATTTCTATTTTTGACCATATGCTTTTTCCTCTCTAAAAACAGAGGCTACATTATTGTAGCCTCTGCTATTATTATTTAACATCAACTGCTACAGTTTCGAATAAATCGTTCAATTGTTTTTCTGCATCCTTAGCAGCCTCCATTGGATCTTTACCATTTGTAATAATATCTTGGAACATTTGTTCAATGATATGTTGGTTTGTTAACATTCCAGCTTGAACACTTGGACCATTTTCATATCCAATAGCTGTACCTTTTTCTGCTGCTTTTGTAATAACTTCTTCTGCATGTTGGAATTTTTTGCGAACGTCATTATCTTTATAGGCTGGATCATCACTAATTCCTTTGATGGCAGGCAACATTCCAACAGGAGTTGAATCTAAGAAGCTAATATAATCTTTCTTTTCATACAAAGATTCTAAGAATGCTTTCGCTACTTCTGGATGTTTGGAATTCTTCCAAACTACCAATGGAATATTAGAAGTTTCAATACCATAATCTTTATCTGATTCTTTTACTTTTGGAATCGGATAGGCGTCAATTGCATCAATCAATTGAGGGCTATTTGCTTGAATACCACCTACATGGAAGCCTGAGTTAAAGTCAAAGGCTGTCTTTCCTTGATAGAACAAAGTAGCTTGCTGCAAGACATTAAAGTTCAATGAATCTTTAGGAGAAAATTCCTTGTACATCTTCACCCAATATTTAATTCCATCTTGGGCCAGCTTGCTTGTCAAGTTAGCTTTCAAATCTTTTGTCAACAGACTTCCGCCACCGCTTCGTACGTAGAAATTTAAGAAGCGTGTACCCATCAGGTCATTTGTCCCGAAAGGAACAGACAATCCATAAACTCCATTTTCTTTTAATTTTTTTGAAGCTTCATACAACTGGTCCCATGTTTTTGGAACTTCAATATTATATTGTTTCAATAAATCAGTGCGAACCCACATGACTTGAGCATGTGAATACAAAGGAACAGAATAAAAATTGCCATCAACCTTCGCTTCATCTAATGCTGTTTTATTAAATTTATCTTCTCCGATTTTCTTAACGGTATCATTCAATGGAACTAAGGCATCTGAATTTACCATTTCCATAACTTGGTTTGGCAAAGCTGTACTAATATCTGGAACATTGCCATTTGCTAATCCAGTCGTCCATTTTGTATAGAAGTCATTCCATGAAAATGTCTCAATCTTGATTTTAACTTTTGGATGCTTCTTCATGAACTCATCAGCTGATTTTTGAATACTTTCTAACCGAGGCCCCTGAGTAAATGAGTGCCACATTACAATTTCACCAGATAATTCTCCAGTTTTATTACTTCCTTCTGCATCATTTTTTGAAGATGAACATGCAGTGACAAACAATGCGAATAACGCGAGAACCAAAGCGAAAAGAATTTTCTTACTATTTTTCATTGTTTTCCTCTTTCTGTTTTAAATACAAAATATGTAATCAGCGCTTTGAAGACTTAACTTCTCCGAAAAAACTAACTATATTGCCTATCTCCTCCATTTTCTATTTAAGACATCTAATCAATCGCAATTTTGAATAAATATTTTCTGACTGTTTCTTCCTGACCTGAATAACCATTTGGTTGGTGAGGTTCACCAGGGAAGAAGACTGCAAAATTATGATAGCCCAAATGAAGTGGATAGAATTTCTCACAATGAACAAAGCCAATATCACTTGCTTCATCAAATGGAATAGCTTCATCTAGGATACGGGAACCGTAGCTAGAGAATTCATGCCCTTCAACTAATAAATGAAGGTCGGCATAACGGCGATGATGTTCAAAGCGATTATTTTCATCTTTGTTAAGGGTGTTTTCTTGAACAACGAGAAAGACCTTGTCACCGTCGATATCATATCTCCCTAGCTCAAAAGAATCTTTCCGGTGTTCATAGAGAAAATCAATCGCTTGATCCAGATTAGGATGAATCCCTTTGTACAATTTTATGTTTGTTAAATCATCAAATATCATCTATTTCTCCTTTAACACTAGATTTATGTTACAGAAAGTTAAGCAAATATGACTTCCTTCTTGAAATCTTCATCGTTATCCCTTCACTGAAACATTCTCATTAAATGAATTCGACTACTCTCTATTCGGTCTCCTCCTCCTTCAATCTACTGTTTTGTTTTCTCATTTTAAGGCTGCGACAAAGCGCTCGGTGATCTCTTTTGGTCGGGTAATGGCGCCGCCTACAACGATCCCACGAACCCCGAGATCATGGATTTTCTTGGCCTGATCAGGATAGTGGATCTTGCCTTCTGCGATGACATCCACTCCTGCTTGACAGAGGCTATGGATCAGTTCAAAATCTGGCCCATCAACCTTCGGACTGTAGTCCGTATAGCCCGAAAGGGTCGTTCCGACAAAGTCTACTCCCGCTTCGACTGCTGTCAATCCTTCTTCCAGAGTAGAGGTATCAGCCATCAAGAGTTGGTCTGGATATTTCTCTTTGACTTGATGGATAAAGTCACTAATCGAAAGACCATCATGACGGGGACGTTTGGTACAATCAAGAGCAATGACTGCGATATCCAAAGCTGCCAGCTCATCGACTTCTTTCATAGTAGCCGTGATAAAGGGTTCTTCAGGTGGGTAATCACGTTTGATAATCCCAATAATTGGTAACTTGGTCACTTCCTTGATTTCCTTGATATCCCGGACACTATTGGCTCGGATTCCGACAGCTCCACCCTGTTCAGCCGCTTTGACCAAGAGAGGAATGACTCCTCCTGCTTCTGTATAGAGCGGTTCATGAGGGAGAGCTTGACAAGAAACAATGATGCCGTCTTTGATTTGTTCAATCAGTTCATCTTTTGTAATCTTTGACATAACTCCTTCTCCTTTGATAATAAGGCAACTCGAGTACTTGTAAATTGATTATAATCTATTTTTAAAGCGCTTACAATATTAATCGTGCAATTGGATTATAGTTTCACATTTTAGGGAAAAATAAAAAGATCTCTGAAACTAGTTTCAGAGATCTAGGACATGGTGATTCCCTAAGCCATCTTTTGAGTCGCTTTTTCCTTTACAACAAATACAAAGCCGATAGAGCCGACGACGGCTCCAAGCAAGATCCAATAGACCATATCCGATGAAGTAATTGGGCCTGCCAAGAGACCTGCTAATAAAAAGAGATCGATATACAGTCTAGTATCGCGATAGAAGGTCCAATTGAAATGGTAGCTACCTTCTGGGTACTGCCGTGTCGATACAGACGGTTGAAAGACCTGCAACAGAATCAAAATCCCTACAAAAGCAAGATAAGCTAGGCTAACTACCGAAAGCGGAGCCTGCATCGTCATAACCACAGTTGCTAAAAGCAAGACCAAGAGCCAGAAATGGAAGTCCATCCAGAATTCACGATGATAACGAAAGCCTTTCATAAAATCACACCTTTCTCTTAATGTATTCGTTTTCTACACTTATATTATAAGACAAGGAATTTTTTTTGCAAGGAATCATCGGCTATTTGGGGTTGAAAATAGGACCAGAATATCTCTGGCCCTTCTAAAAAAACTATGAACAAAGAGTAACGAGCACATCATTCACTGATGTCATTTTCGATAATAACCTTGAGTGCATTGTTTTCACCCGCATGTTTAAAGACATCATAGGCCTTTTCGACTTCTGAGAGTTTGAAGTGGTGAGTGATGAGTTTGGTCGCATCAATTTTGCCGGATTTTAAGACATTGAGCAACATTTCAGTGGTATTAGCATTGACAAGACCGGTGTTGAGGGTAATGTTCTTGATCCACAATTCATCCAAATTGAAACTAACTGGTTTTCCGTGAACACCGACATTGGCAATATGACCGCCGACAGAGATGACGTTTTGGCAGACATCAAAGGTCGCAGGATAACCCACACATTCCATTGAAATATCGACACCACGACCATCCGTCACTTCATTGATAAAGGCCTTGATTTCCGCAATATCGCTGGAGCAAATGGTATGCGTAGCTCCAAATTTCTTGGCTGCTTCAAGACGAGATTCGGACAAGTCCACCATGATAATGGTAGCTGGTGAGAAGAATTGAACGGTCAAAAGAGCCGCAAGGCCAATCGGACCAGCTCCAACGATACAGACATTGTCCCCTGGTTTCACATGAGATGGAAGCACCCCAATTTCATAAGACGTTGGGAGAATGTCTGAGAGCATGACCAAGGCTTCGTCATCCACAGTCTCAGGCGCATGATAAAGACTACCATCAGCATGTGGAATGTGGACATACTCTGCTTGGGTTCCGTTGATCAAGTGACCCAAAATCCAACCACCATCTTCACAGTGAGAAGGCAAACTACGTTTACAGTAGTAGCAGGTATTACAAGCTGTGACACAAGAGATGATAACCTTGTCGCCCACCTTGAAGTTATTCACTGCATCGCCGACTTCTTCGACGATCCCGATTCCTTCGTGGCCTAAAATTGTGCCTTCCTTACAAGCTGGCACATCACCTCCTAGGATGTGAAGGTCTGTCCCACAGATGGTTGTCTTCAAGACACGCACAATGGCATCCGTTGGATTTTTGATCACTGGTTTTGGTTGATCCAGCAGTTGCAGATTGCCTGCAGATACATAAGTTGCAGCTTTCATAAGCGACTCCTTTTCTTTGTTGGTTTGATAAAACCATTTTATTTTCGTTTCTTTGTGAATATTATAACATATTAAGTAAACGCTTACAAGATTTTATGAGCACATTTTTAAAAGTTTTTTGAGCAAACAAAAACATTCCTCTTATCTCTACCAGAGGAATGTTTCAATCACCTTGTTCTAATTGTTGGCGCTGCTTATAGTACTCTTGCTGCTCGCGCTCACGTTCTTCTTCTAAACGCTCTTCATAGCGCTTGAGTTCTGCCTCAAACTCTTCTTGCAAGGCAAATAAACGCTCCAAGCCACTTTGAGCCTCCGCACTTGGGGCTTGAAAATGCAGGGCACTCAGCCAGTCTACTAAATTTTCTGTATGTTGGCGGACATCCATACGCATATCCGCATAATCCCACTCCAACTCGCTAAGTTTCTGGTTGAAGCGGTAATGTCGATCTTCTAGTTGTTCTAATTCACTATTTCCTGAATGGTACATCACATACCTCCTTTAATCGGACTCAATAAAATCGGCTTTTTCACTGATTTCAGTGCTGCTTCTGCCGCGTCCGCTGCTCCTCCTGTAAATCCATCTTTCAAATCATTAACTAGAGTTGTTGTAGCAAAAGAGCGCATTTTTTCGGATTGACCGGCCAAGGTCACCTGCAAACTCATCCCTTCCAACATCATCAAGGCCTTTTGCGTTGCAATCAAACTTCGGATCGCAATCCGCTCTTGCTCCTTTTTAATCTCTCGATGGAGCTCCTCAATTCGTTCTCTGTCCTCTCCCAGGATCTCTAACATCTTTTTCTCCTACTTATGAAAATCAAAGGCCGCTGCTTGTCCCTTATCCAAGTCCACCAATTGGGCTGATGCAGCCTCCAGTTGGCCTGCCAGATCTGACAGACGTGTCGAGTAGGCCTTTGCTTGGGCCAGGTTTTCCGCCTCGACCGCTTGGTCCCAGCAAGTATCCATGGAGAACTCTCCTAATAGTTGCTCCACTTCTGCATCTGTTAAAAATTGAGCCATACTGTGGGCCATTTGTGACACCTCAGCAACCTTATGGGAAACCGTCTCCTTGGCCACTTCTAGCTGATCTTTGAGCTCGGCCTCAAAGACCGTCGCTTGCGCTGAAGCATTCTGCGCTACTGCCAGTACCAATTCCTCTCGCAATTGAATGGTCTGGGTACCAGATGCTCCTGCCAATTGCTGATGGAGACTCGGAATGCTGGGCCTTTCCTGCCCATACATGGAGACCACCGAAGCAGATGATGGCTGATTTTCTGAAGCGGACGTTGCCCGATCTCGTTGGGGCATTTCAATAATTTTCTGTGCCTGATCTTGCACTTCACCTTCTAACTCCATTTGAGATGGCCTCCTTTCTTGGATTTGTTTTTTCGTTTCCTATAACTGAAAAAGGATCCTAACCCTTCAGCTACAAGCAGATTCACATACTATAGGGTATCATAAATTAGCCCGTAATGCTATAAAAATAACACAATTTCTGAAAAAAAGTCTAATTTTTATGAAAAAATGGTTCGGAGGTCTGAAAAGCAAAAAAAAGACAGGCAATCCCTCAGCTCCCTTTTTTCGATTGAAACCTGAAAAGGCCATCAAAAACCCCCGCTCTTTTGAGCGAGGGATGGCTGATAAACATCAGTTGTTCCTTGGCGTCTTATTTACGACGTCCTGGGCGTTCCTTGTAACCATAGTAAGCATCTTCGATGATTTCTTGCATATGGTCTACCATTGGAAGACGTGGGTTAGCTGGTGAACATTGATCTTCGTAAGCAAGGAAGGCCAATTCACGAGAATGTTTCTTCCATTCTTTTTCATCGATGCCTTGTGCTTTGAAGTTCATTTCGATACCACAGCGTTCACCAAGTTCGTACACAGCTTTTGCGTAAGCTTCAACGGCTTCTTCTGGTGTAGAGCATGGAAGTCCTAGCATACGAGCGATATCTTGGTATTTTTCATCTGCACGGTAGTAGTTGTACTTAGGCCATGTAGCTGTCTTAGCCGGGCGTGTACCGTTGTAACGGATAACGTATGGAAGCAAGATCGCATTGGTCCGTCCGTGAATTGTGTGGAATTGCGCACCAATCTTGTGGGCCATTGAGTGAGAAATACCGAGGAAAGCATTGGCGAAGGCCATACCTGCAATAGTTGACGCATTGTGCATCTTTTCGCGTGAATGGAAGTCCGCGTTCTTCACTGAGCTTTCCAAGTTTTCAAAGACAAGTTTAATAGCTTGAAGGGCAAGACCATCTGTGAAGTCGCTAGCCATTTGTGATACGTAAGCTTCTGTCGCGTGCGTCAAGACGTCCATACCAGTGTCTGCTGCAACAGATCCTGGAACAGTCAATACCAAGGCAGGGTCTACGATGGCAACGGTTGGAGTCAATGAGTAGTCTGCGATTGGGTATTTACGGTTGTTTGCTTTATCAGAGATAACGGCAAATGGTGTTACTTCAGATCCTGTACCAGATGTTGTTGGGATGGCGATGAATTTCGTCTTCTTACCAAGTAATGGGAATTTGAAGGCACGTTTACGGATATCCATGAATTTTTGAACCAAGTCACGGAAGTCCACTTCTGGTTGCTCGTAGAAGAGCCACATTACTTTGGCCGCATCCATTGGAGATCCTCCACCGAGAGCGACGATGGTATCTGGTTTGAAGGCACGCATGATCTCTGTACCACGTTCAACGGTTGTGATATCTGGATCTGGTTCTACGTCTGCAAAGATTTGGTAAACCACCTTGTTGCGACGAAGGTCAAGCTGTTCGATGATGCGATCAAGGAAACCAAGCTCTACCATAGCGTGGTCTGTAACGATCATGACACGTTCAACGTCACGACATTTTTGTAGGTATTCAATTGAATCACGTTCAAAGTATGTTTTTGAAGGTAGTTTCATCCATTGCATGTTATTTCTCCGGCGTCCGACTTTTTTAATATTCAAGAGGTTGATGGCACTAACGTTGTCCCCAACAGAGTTGCGTCCGTAAGAACCACATCCAAGTGTCAATGATGGCAAGAAGGCATTGTAAACATCCCCGATACCACCGAAAGTCGAAGGAGAGTTGCAGATGACACGAATGGCTTTAACTGCTTTACCAAATTCTTTGGTCAATTCTTCATCAGCAGTATGGATGGCTGCTGAGTGACCAAGACCGTTGAATTCAACCATTTGGCGAGCTTTGTTAATTCCGTCTTCACGGCTTTCAGATTTCAAGACTGCAATGACTGGTGACAATTTTTCACGAGTCAAAGGCTCTTTTTCACCAACTTCTTTACATTCTGCAGCAAGGATATTGGTTCCTTCTGGTACAGAGAAGCCAGCTTGTTCAGCGATCCATGCTGCTGGTTTTCCAACGATGTCCGCATTCAATTTTGCACCCGCACAGTTCTTGCTGTTCGCTTTCACACCGAAGCAGAACTCTTCAAGAAGGGCTTTTTCTTTTTTGTTGACAAAGTAAGTGTGGTAAGATTTGAATTCTTCTACAAACTCATCGTAGATTTCTTTATCGATGATGACCGCTTGTTCAGATGCACAAACCATTCCGTTGTCAAATGACTTAGACATGACGATATCGTGGGCTGCTTGGCGGATGTTGGCTGATTTTTCAACATAAGCAGGCACGTTTCCGGCACCAACCCCAAGAGCTGGTTTTCCACAAGAATAAGCTGCTTTCACCATGGCGTTCCCACCAGTCGCAAGGATCGTAGCAACTCCCTCGTGGTTCATCAGTGCACTCGTTGCTTCCATAGAAGGTTGAGTAATCCATTGCACACAGTTCTCAGGCGCTCCAGCTGCAATTGCCGCATCGCGTACGATTTGTGCTGCATGAGCTGATGATTCTTGAGCGGATGGGTGGAAGGCAAAGACGATAGGGTTCCGTGTCTTCAAGGAAATCAAAGCTTTAAAGATTGCTGTTGAAGTTGGGTTTGTTGTAGGAGTGATCCCGCAGACAACTCCGACGGGCTCAGCAATAAGAGTCAAACCAGTGACGTCATCTTCTGAAATGACACCAACTGTCTTGGTGTGACGCATGTTGTTTACAACGTGCTCACAAGCGAACAAGTTCTTCGTCGCCTTGTCTTCGAAGACTCCACGACCAGTTTCTTCATATGCATGAAGAGCAAGCTCACCGTGTGCGTCAAGAGCAGCTACAGATGCTTTCGCAACGATGTAGTCTACTTGTTCCTGATTCAATTTGCGCATTTCTTCAAGCGCTACGAGCGCTTTTTGCACCAACTCGTCTACGTGTTTTTCAGCAGCGAGTTTCTTTTCTTCAGGTGAGAGAGTTTTTTTATCAGCCATTTGATGCTTTCCTCCAATGTTTGAAACCCTTATCCTTTTCCGGAACTTTTTCTTGTTTTCAGAAACTTTCAAGAATAGTGTAAGAAATTTCGATTTGTTAATTATTTCACAATATAATTGTACTCTATTTTGAGTTTTTTGTAAACACTTCCAAGCAACTTTCACAAAGATTTTTTTGAAATTTGTGAAAGTTTTATCAATTTGATTGCTGTAAAAGCAATTCTTTAGCAAAATTGTGAAAAAATAATTTAAAAAATTTTTTCTTCACAAAGTGATGTTTTCAATTGATTTATGTAAGCGTTTTCTTAATCTTACTAAAAAAAGCAGCTTTTTACAAGTAAAAAGTTGCTTTTTGTTTTATTTTGTTAGGATTTGTTTTGTTTCAGTTTCAGAGAAGCATTTTTACTTCTTGACTGGACCTTTTTCAGCCTTGTCAAGAGCTTCTTTGACTGTTTGAGCATAGAGTTCTCCACCATTGGTTTCCATATTGAAGTGAACGGAGTCTGTTCCCACCCAAATATTTGGATTTTCAATTGCTACTTGGTACCAGTCCGCAATGGTGATAAAGTCGTATTTCTTGGCGAGTCCCAACTCATAAAGACGAGTTTGAACTGATTCACTGGACTGATCGTTGGCATATCGACCATCATATGGTGTCACAAGGATCAAGCGACGGCCTTTTGGAAGTTTTTCAACATACTGATCCAGCAACTCTTTGTAGTTGCTCACGGTATTGGTTCCTAGGGCAATGACCACATTTTTTAGGAGAACTTTATTGGAGATATCAGTCTCGAAGACCTTCATTCCATTTTCCAACTGACGGCTCACCACCGCATCAATCTGGATGCCAGGGATCGCTTTAGTCAGGTAGTCCTGCGCTCGCAAGTTAACGGAATCACCGATCATGGTCACACCATTTGAGACGTTATAGTCTGTTGCAGTCGCATTGTCCACCTGCGTCCGCGTAACCTGCATTTTGCTATCTGCTTGATTGAGCCCACTCACAACCAAACTCTCATCAAAAGCTCCGACTGTTGGTGCAAAGGCAGAGATTCCGATCATCAAGAGAGCCAGTGGAATCATGAGGTAAAAGATCGGCTTGGTCAAAAAACTCAGATCCATCTTCATACCAAAGACACGAGGCTCCTTGCCTGCAATGGTTGGCTCCAAAATATAGAAGGAAAGAGCCGTTAGAATCAAGGAAACAATCGTCGTCACAAGGGCTGCCATCATATTTCCCAAGTGTTGAGAAAAGATGATAAAGAAAGGCCAGTGGAAAAGATAGACACCATAACTGGTATCTGCCAAGAAATTGAGGATGGCTGGTTCCTTTTTATCTGGTGTCTTTTCATGGAGAATACGGGCCGACAGAATCATGGCACAAGCTGCGATTGTCGCTGCTAAAAAGCCAAACAGATAGGTCCACAAGCTATCAAATGGCAAGAAAAGACTGAGCACAAACAAGAAGGCAAAGCTTCCACCCAAGACCGACAAAGTCTTTTTCATACTCCAAGACTGCACCAGCTTTGTAAAGTTCGGGCTGACATTAGCAATCCCTGTTACCGTTGCTAGGCACGATCCCGCAAAGAAGGGGAAGATGTGAGTGAAACTAGAGAAATAGATAGTGGAGAAATTAGCTGTCAGAAAGGCGCGGATGAACATGGACAAGAAGGTAAAGAGAAAGAGCCCGCTGGATGCTAAAAAGAGCATACCTCGGTATTTTCCAACCGTCTTGGCCCGCTTAGCCAAGAACCATGCCAGAAGCGCCCATAGTACATAGTAATGCACTTCTAGGGCCAAACTCCAGGTATGAAGAAAGAGATGCGGAATGAAGTTGCTTTCGTAGCTACCACCAGTTGCCATCTCAAAGAAATTGGTCACAAAACCAAAGACCGCCGCAATCTGTGTCCCAATACCAGCCACGTAGTCCCGTTGCACCATAAAGGTAAAGGGCATCACGACCAAGACCATAAAGACAAGGGGCGGTACGATCCGGTAAAAGCGCCGTTTCAAGAAAGACAAGTAGTCGATTCCTTGCTTGCGCGCAAATTCATCGATCAAGAGCGCTGTAATCAAAAATCCTGAGAAGGTGAAGAAAATATCTACCCCAATGAAGCCTCCAGGAAAGGCTTTTTGGAAGAAATGGTAAAGCAATACCAATAAGAGTCCTGTAACACGGACGAGTGAAAACCATTTAATGCGCATTTTGATAAATCCCCTGCTTGAATGTTCCTTTGTATACGACGTTGGCTTCTGTGGTTAAGGTGCCTTTGCCCTCTGGCTGACCATTGACAAACTGCCCTTCATAGGTCCAACCAGCCTTGGACTTAAACTTACCATAACCACTAAAGGAGCCATTGACGAGGTTGCCTGTATAGGTATCGCCGTTTTTAAAGGTGACGGTTCCCTTGCCATTCATCTTGCCACGGACTAGACTTCCGTCGTAACGGATCGCCCCCTTGTCCAAGGTCAAGACACCCTGACCTGGAATGGCCGAAAAGAAAACCATTAAAGCAGATAAGACAATCACTACTAATGCTGCTATTTCTAAATTTTTTCGCGTCAGATAGACCTTATAAGTCTCATAAAATTCTTTCATATTCTGTATTCTCTCACATCTCAAACTCTTAAGAAGTTGCTAGCTGATCCAACCAGGCCTTACAGCCAGTCAGAACTCTAGAATAGGTCTCCTCAAAATCACCCGTATACCATGGATCTGGCACACTTTCAGTAGCAAAAAGATGAACCTTGTGCTCTGTCCCTGCAGGAGCCATTTGCTTCAAATCTGCCACATTATTTTCGTCCATCCCTAGGATCAAATCAAAGTTGTAAAAATCCTCTTCTTTGATCTGTAAAGAAGTCTTGGCTGGATCATACGGGACCTGGTGTTGTTGAAAGATTTTCTGGGTTCCCCGGTGGATGGGATTCCCATGTTCCCAGCTAGAGGTGGCCCGACTTTCAATCTCATACTGATCCGTCAAGTCCTTCATGACAAACTCCGCCATAGGGCTCCGACAAATATTTCCTAAGCAGACAAAGACGATTTTTTTCATGATTCCACCTAACTCCTTGTTCGGACTACCCAACCTAGCTGATCTCTTCGCTTTCCACTATGGAAAACCAGCATACTATTACTATTATAACAAAAATGTGACAGAAAGATGACAAAGGGGCTCTATCATTTTAAAGAAAAATCAGATTCCCTTTTCAAATCTGATTTTTTTCTCTATTTTGGAAAACGAACCTCTAATTGAGGCCATTTGGTCTGCCAATTCTTCTTTTTCATCCGCTCTGTATAAACCACCAAGCGCTCTGGACTGGCTAAAAAATGTGGAGTCGGCTCAACGATAAAGTCTTCGATATTCCTTGTCCCATAAGGGAGAAAGAGCTCTAGCTGATCGTCTTTCCTTAAGCGAACTGCAAGAGCCGTACACTGCTCGGGGTATTTGGAAACAGCATCGCAAGAACTAGTGTAGGGAGCTGTCCCCGGGCTATGTTGGTGCATGTAGACTTGGTTTTTGACTTCCCAAGCGTACTGAGGATAGATCCTCTTTAATTCCTGCTCAATCTGCTGCGTCTCCTCATAGCTGATCGCAGGGTCATAAAAGACCAGATCCATATCGGTTGTCGCGTCAAACCCAGGTCTTCCAGAGAGCTGGTTCCAGATGAAATTTCGCACCGCACCCGCTGCAAGCCAGGCATCTGCCAAGCCTAGATCTCGAATAATAGTCAAGACGGCCATCATCTCTTGATCCGCTTGGATCTGTTCTACTATCGCTTCTTCCGTCAGCATCTTCTTCTAGTCTCCATTGTAGGGATAACCCAGGTGTTCATAGGCCTTGCGAGTCGCCACGCGCCCTGTCCGGGTCCGCATGATAAAGCCTTTCTGAATTAAGTAAGGCTCATACATATCTTCTACGGTCTCCCTCTCTTCGGCAATATTGACTGATAGAGTCCCAAGGCCGACCGGGCCACCGCCGTACATCTCAATCATGGTACGTAGGATCTTTTGATCGACATAGTCCAGTCCTTCATGGTCCACATCTAGCATAGAGAGGGCCTTGTCAGTAATGGTATCGTCAATCAAGCCATCGCCCATAATCTGAGCAAAATCGCGCACTCGTTTAAGCAACCGGTTGGCAATCCGAGGGGTCCCACGACTACGAAGAGAAAGCTCTTCGGCAGCTTCGTGGGTAATCTCCATCTCAAAGATCTCGGCGGTCCGCTCGACAATCTCTGTCAAATCATCTTGCTCATAGTATTCCATGTGCCCCGTAATTCCAAAGCGAGCGCGCAAGGGATTGGACAGCATACCCGCTCGCGTCGTCGCCCCAATCAAAGTGAAGGGAGGAAGGTCCAGATGGACACTCCGGCTGGTCTCACCAGCACCAATCATGATATCGATGTAAAAATCTTCCATAGCACTGTAGAGCACTTCTTCAACTGACATGGGAAGACGGTGGATCTCATCGATAAAGAGAACATCCCCCGGCTCTAGATCATTGAGGATGGCTACCAAGTCACCAGCCTTTTCAATGACAGGGCCGGAAGTCTGCTTGAGATTGACACCCAGTTCATTGGCAATGACAAAAGCCATGGTGGTTTTCCCAAGGCCTGGAGGGCCAAAAAGAAGGACATGATCCAGCGCTTCATCCCGAAGCTTAGCCGCCTCAATAAAGATTTTTAGCTGGTCCTTGACCTTATCTTGACCGATATATTCATGTAAATATTGCGGGCGCAGCGTCCGTTCAACAGCCTCTTCATCGCCCATGATTTCATTGTCTAAAATTCTACTCATACAGTCTATTATAGCAAAAAATGATACCTTGGGTACCACAAATAGAATGTGTTTTTTAAAGATCCTAGTTTTCACTGCCATTCGTTAGAAAAAGTTGAAAGGTTGTACTTTCTTTTTATTTTACGGTCCCTTCTTCTTCATCTATCGCTTACAATTTCACTTTATAATTATTTCCTTTAATGATAAAATTAAAGCAACAACGTTTAGGAGGTAAATTTATGTTTACTAAAACAAAGAAGATCCTTTTCGGTTTCTTGGCATTCTTTGCAGTGCTCCTTATTGCGGGATGTCAACCTTCTCCATTGCAGTCTTCTAAAACAAATAAGTCTTCTCAAACAAATAAAGCTCCACAAGATCTTACAAAGGATCAACAAGGAACTTGGAAATGGTCTGACCAACAAATGACCATTCAGAAAGTATTCCTAGCTTCTAATATAAAAAAACTTGCCGCCGTACTAATGCTTGATGACTTCGATAAGGTTAAGATGACGATGACCATTAAAGATAAAAGCGTTGAATTGAAGTACCATTTTGATTACAGAGAACTGTATGAAGATCAAGCATTTGCAACAGGAGAGAACAAAGCAAATTATGAATCGTATTTAAAAAATAAAACTACTGAATTTAAGAATTATATTCCAAATTTGAAACATACAAAGATTACTCTTGACGAACCTAATTATGCCTATGATTACTCTCTAACTGGCGAAATCGATACGCAGAAACATACTATTACGTTTCCTGAAACACCTACATTTTTAAGTAGAATTGTTATGGGAACCACGTATAACTCGCTTGTACCCATTACTTATACTTACACCGTTGAAGGTAAGCAAATAACACTTTATGCTGAAGGTAAAGATGAACAAAGTCATTTTAGAGTAATGCGTCTTCGTTTCAACTACGTAGGAGACAATCATTAGAAGGAGTGATCAATCATGAACATTATGAAAAAAAGTTCCCTATGGATGTTTTCCCTTCTTGCTCTTCTATTTGTATCAGGATGTGGGCAAAAACAACAGAAACAACAGCAACAACAAACAACCGCTGAGACTACAACAGTTGCAGAAACTACCACAGTAGCACCGACCCCAGTCTCACTCGAAGGAGACTGGAAAGCTGTAGATTTTAGAGATACAGTGGAACGTACTTTCTTAATTTATTATGGTGATGCTAATAGTCGATTAAAGGTTACTGAAGCCTTCCAAGATATCGTTCCGACTCTAAAAATTACAGGAACAGATGTAACTTATTCTTATAGTGCTGATATGAACAAGTATATTGATTTTTATGCTGAACAGAATAAAGATAAATACCCTACAAAAGAAGAAGCTACTGCCATCCTTCTAGGCGTAAGAGAAAAGAAATTTGGAAGTTTTAAACATCAAACTGGAACGTTTGATAACGATACAAAAGTGTTAACTGCAACGTTAAATGATGGGGTTTTAAACGAGAATGCAAAAACGATCGTATTCCCTGAAGTTCCAAACATCTTTGGAGTTCTACCTCTTTATATTAATTCTACAGACGTACCAATTACTTATCACTACGAATTGAATGGTGATATCCTTACAATTTATGCCGAGAAAACGTACGATGAAACTGGTGCTCATCTTGTTTATCCAATGAAATTCAAGAAAGTTTCAGATCCTAAAACTAATTAAATAACTCCCTGCCCCTTGAGATTTTCTCAAGGGGCTTTTTTGTGTGCAAATAAATTAATTTAGGAGGCCTTGAGAATCTCATCTATTGGGGACTCTGCTACATACAATTTCCCCGTTTCTCATGTTGAATAATCGGTCAAGTTACAAAACGAAATTGCGATTCGTTTGAAAGCCCTTGCAAAACATTTATGTTGCACGTATAATATAAGCGTAATACAATAATTTATTTTAAGGAGGTTTAGCGATGATTAGACATTATAAAAAATTATTTTTAGCATTCGTTGCTCTGCTCTCAGTCTTCTTACTGGCTTCTTGTTCTCAAGAACAAAGCGGCTCTAAAAATGCCGCTAAAACAGAAACACCAAAAGTCGAAACGATTGATGGCGAATGGGAATTAGTCGATACTCTCGATGCTTTAACGGAATCCATCGGAGCCTATACCCTTCATGGAATCCACTTTGCACACTTGCTTGATTCTGTTAAAGACTTCAAAATGGATATGAAGATTGAAAACGATACGGCAACGATTAAATACGACTATAACATTGATAACTTTATTAAAGCTTTCTCCACTGTCACAACAGAAGCTAGAGGTAAGACTGAAGAAGAATTCAAAAAAGTCATGTATGACTCTCATGAAGGATTCGCAGGCGACTTTAAGAAATACAAAGTCAGCATGAATAAAGATACTGGCGTGTTTAGCTACGAAGCAACGGGTTCTATTGATCAAGGTGCCAAAACAATGACCTTTGATGAAGGACTTTCAGTAGCAAACTCATTCTTCTTCTCATTCGGTGAAAATCGCGTTTCGCCAAACACATATCACTACAAATTAAAAGACGACATGCTTTATGTCACGATTGACGGAAAAGCGAAGAAAGATAATCTTCCAGTTCACTATGAACTACACTTCAAACGTAAAGGAAGCACTACTCAAAAAGACCCCGTTCCAATTGAAGGAAAATGGCAAGCCATCGACTTCCGACCAGCTCTTGAACGTAGCTTAGCCTTTAAAGATTTTGACAATGATGATTCGGCTATCAAGCTGATCTATCCTGAGGCATGGAAAGATTTAAAACCAACGTTAAACATTACAGGTACATCTGTTGAATTCGACTATACTGTATCTCTAGCAGATGGTTTTGGAAGATTCTACGATTACTTAAAACAAAAAGATGCATCTAAAGTGACTCAAACGAAAGACGAATATATTAAAAATCAATTTACCAAATTATCAGTCAACCTACAGGATGGCGCTAAAGACTTGCCCAATACAACTTATGAATTTGATAGAGGTCATGCTAAAATTCATTCTGTATTGAAGAACGGTAAATTAGATACAGCAAACCAAACGATTATCTTCCCAGAAGCTATAAATATTGTGCAACTAGCAACCATGTCCATTGGACCTGTCGCTAAAGAAACTACGTATAAATACTCTATTGATGGAGATATTTTAACGTTGACGATTGAGCAACGCGATGGACAGAATAATCTAAATACGATTATCTCTGCAAAATTCAAAAAAGTGTCTGACGCCAAAACTAATTAGTCATTCCACTGCCCCTTGAGAAATTCTCAAGGGGCTTTTTTGTGTAAAGAAAAATAAGAGCTTACGCTCTGTTAAAATACTTCGTTACCTTTGATTCGGTTAGGAAGGAACGTAGTTTTCGCTCCGCTCAAACTGCATCAACGTACCTAAACTCGCTGATGCTCGTAAAAAATAAAGATCGTAGTTTTCGCTTCGCTCAAACTGCATCAATGTACCTAAGCTCGCTGATGCTCGTGAAAAATAAAGATCGTAGTTCTCACTACCGTTCGAACTGCGTCAATGTACCTAAGTTCGTCTGCGTCCCGATTGGACTTGACTCACTAAGGTACATAGAAAAGCCACCGGTTTTGGTGGCTCTTATAGGGAGATTATTATGAAAAAGTTTTAGGAGTTTTATCATTCAAAGTTAGGAGGTCTTTGATGATGGTATTAGTATACGATAGGAAGCTTAAACTTTCCTTATAGTTTTTCTAAATTTTTTTTGAGAAAAAGAGGAGGTCTCAAGCAAGAATTTCACATCCTTGTTTGGCCACTCCCCTTTCCTCTTTATTTCTTAGCGATGGCATGGTAGCTAGTCTTACTGGTAAAGACTTGACCTGCTCTCAGGATGACCTTTTCAGCCTGGTCACCGTGAATGGCATCTGGCACTGTTTGGAATTCTAGAGCCAAGCCATTGTGCTGAACCATTGGTTGGCCTTGGAGACGAACGGTTTCATCTACGAAATTGGCAGAATACACCACCAAGGCGGGAGCCTCTGACTTGAAGGTCAAGAAGCGTCCAGATGGTTGATGGTAGAAGAAGCCTGCATTTTCATGTCCATCTGGTAGAGCGAAAGGATGGTCCAATCCTTCTACCAGGCGGATTTGCGGATCAGAGTCCTTAAAAAGATCTTCCAAGAGCATAGCTTGATAGAGATGCTGGACAACCGGACTTTCTCTATCCACAGTGTGAAGAGGGACACCATCTGGGTGGATAGGGTAAAGCCCTTTATGATTGATCTGAAAGACATGGTCATTAATCGGCTGAGTGAAGTTGCCTGATAGGTTGAAATAGCTGTGGTTGGTCGGGTTAACCAAGGTGTCTTGATCCGTTTCTACCCGATAAGCAATCTCGAGTTCACCATCTTCCGTTAAACCATAGGTCACCCAGATCTTGAGATTTCCAGGGAAACCGCCTGTCCCATCCGCCCGTTCTGTATAGAGAGTGATTTCTTGGTCCGTTACCGACTCCACGCTAAACAAGGCGCTGTCCCAACCAGTCGACCCACTGTGGTTGCAGTTGGCACCGTTATTAACTTCCAAGTGATAGGTCTCTCCATTGAGTTCAAAACTGGCCCCCGCAATCCGGCCCGCTACTGGACCAATACTAGCCCCATATTTAGGGCTGTTGCCTACATAGTCCTCAAAGC
This sequence comes from Streptococcus parasanguinis, assembly GCF_001074805.1. Lineage (GTDB taxonomy): Bacteria > Bacillota > Bacilli > Lactobacillales > Streptococcaceae > Streptococcus > Streptococcus parasanguinis_A. The sequence goes on from NZ_JUPI01000099.1 coordinate 36,748, forward strand.
GATCAAAGCCTAGGATAATATTAGCAAACCGGTCTTCTTTATCCGGTGTCACATATTCTAAGATCGTCGCCCCATAGGTCATGACAGATAATTGGTAGCCCTTATCATTTTCGAGGCGATAAGCACGAACTTCCTGATTCTGCCATTCCCCAAACACGCTTTCTTGATACTGTTTCACAAACCTTCTCCTCTCACTGTTTTTCTCCATTGTATCAGTTTCATAAGAAGAAACACTCCACTTTTTATAGAAAATTAGTGGCTATTCTTTATGAAATGGATGAATGATCACTCCTTGAACAACCCGATTGACGGTACCAGTCGGTGAAGGCGTATCTGGGCGATTTTGCACCTTGAGCGAAGTCAAGAGAGAAATCAATTGACCATAGATAATGTATGGGAAGGCACGATAGATGTCCAGTGAATCGTCTAAAGATGCTATCAACACTTCCCGTACATGCTCAATGCCTGCAGCTTGGTCGGTCAAAAGGACGACCTGACGGGCAATCTGATCTCCTGCAACTTCGCGAACCAAGTCCAGATCATACTGACGGGTATAAGGATCAATGGATCCAAAGACCAAGACCAGAGTCTGCTCATTGATGAGGGATTTTGGACCGTGACGGAAGCCGACAGGACTCTCATACATGGTTGCGATTTTGCCTGCTGTTAATTCCAAAATTTTGAGCTGGGCTTCATGGGCTAGACCAAAGAAAGGTCCTGCCCCCAGATAGATCACGCGCTCGAAGTCTAGATCGACCACTTCCTTGACCTCACGATCTTTCTCCAAGACCTGCTCTGACAGATGAATCAATTCTTCTACCCGTTTTTCTTTGGTTTTTTCCTCACTTGGATCAAAGACCAAGAGGGCTGTCAAGAGCATGGAGGTGAAGCTCGAAGTCATGGCAAAGCCAGCATCGTTGGTTTCTTTCGGCTGGAGAAGCAAGAGATTGCGCTCATCTCCGTGGGCCTGCTGGGCCAGTTTTCCTTCTGCTGCACAGGTAATGGTGATCTGATAGAGTTCATCAACCAGATCTTGGGCCAACTGCACGGTTGCGACACTTTCTGGCGAATTACCACTTCGTGCAAAGGAAACTAAGACCGTCGGCACTTCTTTTTTGAGATAGGTTTGTGGATGCGCCACGATATCGGTCGTCGCAATGGATTGGAAATTCCAGTGGCGTTCATCGTGCACTTCCTGCAAGTAAGGAACCAAAGTGTCCCCCACATAGGCAGAGGTACCTGCCCCTGTCAAGATAACCTTGATATAGTCATGCTCTTGGCCAATCTTATCTAAGAAAGCTTTTATTTCTGCTTGTCTTTCTTGGTACAAGCGAGCCGTTTCCTTCCAAACACTTGGTTGTTGGTAGATCTCACGTGTTGTGATCTCTGCTCCTAGCTCCTGCAGGTCTTCTTTTGTATATTCTAACATAGAACCTGTTGTTCCTTTCTACAATCTAACATTGATAAATGGGAAAGGAGCCTGAGATGATACTCCCAGACTCCCTACCAACCTACTCATCTTCATCATCATCAAGGTTTGACAAGAGGTCATTGACCTTGACAATACTTTCTTTTGCACGCTCAGGGTAGTCCCCTTCGCTACCAGTCAGACTGCTATTGATAAATTCGATAACCATCGGAAGATTCATCCCTGCGTATAAGTCAATCGCACGTCCTTCAAGGATCAAGCGGCTCACAGTGTTGCAAGGAGTCCCTCCTAATAGATCTGCAAATACAATATAGTCTTCTAGGCCTTGAACTGTTGCTTCAAATTTAGCAGTAAAGTCTTCTGGCCCTTCTTCTGGTAAGAGTGCAACTGTATGGATGGATTCTTGTGGTCCCATAATCATCTCTGTGCTGGCTTTAAGCTCTTCACAAAAGTGACCATGGCTGACCAATACTAACTGTTTTGCCATACCTTACTCCATTATGCCATTCCAAAGAAGAAGTGGCCAAATGCTGAGAATGCGATTGCTGCAAGGATGATGAGCAAGATAGCTTTTGTAGAGTTCATACCCTTACGTCCAAGCAACCAGTAGATGACACCTGTGATGATAGCTGGTACCAAACGTGGGAAGATAAGGTTGAGCATATCTTGAATTTCAATCGCTTTGTCCCCAATGTGTGGAGTCCAAGAAACTTCAACACCAATCATGCTGGCAATCAAGGCACCAACCATGAAGATACCCAGAACGGCAGCTGCATCGATCAAAGCTGTCAAGGTACTTTGCATGTTGTTGATGAGGTTAACCCCTTCTTTATAGGCAAATTCCAATTGTTTCCAACGGAAAATGTCATAAGCAACTGCCACAGCGATCCATAAGAAGATACCGGCTGGGTTTCCTGCAACAGCCAAAGTTGCTGCGATTGAACCCATAATAGCTGGTACCAATGATCCAAAGATTGAGTCTCCAAGAGGAGCGAATGGTCCCATGAGACCTGTCTTGATCCCGTTCACCGCATCTTTTGATTTGACACCATCTTTTTCTTCCAAAGCAAGGTCAAAACCAGTGATAATAGTGTGGAAGAATGGTGAAGTATTGAAGAATTGCGTATGCAATTTCATCATTTCTTTCAATTCTGGAGTGCCATCACCATACATTTTACGCAACTGAGGTAAAAGCATATAAAGATAACCAGAAGCCTGCATCCGTTCGTAGTTCCAACCCAATTGGAAGGTGAAGAGGCTACGTTTGTTGATTTGTTTAAAATCTTCTTTTGTTAGTTTGTAATTAGAATTCGTCATCTTCAATTTCCCCGCTTTCTGATTCAGTTACTGGAGCAGCTACGACTGTACGTTGACTGTTTTTGAAGTGTTGTACTGCAAGGAAGATACCGATGATGGCAACCCCAATCATAGATACACTCTTGAAGTTGTTAACAAAAGTAATAGCTTGTTCTTTTGGAAGTTTAGCAAACACTTCAGAACCAACAATGCTAGACACTGCAGCACCAAGGCTTTGAACATTGCTATAAAGCACTGTCAACATTGCTGTTAAGCCAAATCCAAGTGCTAAGTAGTGAAGATTACGACGAACAGGAAGGTAACGAAGCAAGATCGCAAATCCAAGACCTGGAAGCATTTGACCTGCAAGTTTCAGACCGTTTGCCAACCATTGTACATTAGCAAGACCTGTAACAACAGTTTCTACGAAAGATCCACCAAAAGCAAGCGCGAAGTAAACTGGGAGAGCTCGAGAAAGAGCCCAAGGAATCGCTCCAAGAAGGTAGTTGCGTTCGATACCTTTGTAGTCAAAGCGGTCGATTGCAGCATCTACACGGTGAGCGAAGTAAGTTGTAGTCATACGACCAAGAATATCAAAGTAGGTCAACAAAGTTGCTACTGGCACAGCGATTGTAGCAATAGCAATCTCTGGATCAATCCCTTGTGCTACTGAGAAGGCAGTCGCAAGAACGGCACCAGAAGTGGCGTCAATACGAGAAGCACCACCGAAAGTACCAACACCGAGCACTGTCAATTGAAGAGAAGCTCCGATAAATAGACCTGTCTTTAAATCTCCCATAACAAGTCCTGTAATGAAACCAGCAAAGACTGGTGATCCTGCTGATGAAACAATCGTCAACTCATCACAGATTTGATAAGCTGAGTACAAAGTAAGTAGTAAAATTTGCCACCATTGTATCATGACAATTTCCTCCTAAAAATTTTCTTTTTTATTTATAAACTATTTGAGCAACTTCAAGAAGTCTTCAACTGGATCATTTGGAACCATTTGAGCAGTTAGCTTAACTCCTTTTTCAGCTAGCTTGTGGAAAGCTTCCACATCGGCATCCACTACGTTGATTGAACGAGTAACGGGACGAGTCTCGTCTGATTGAGACATGTTCCCTACGTTTAAGGTTTCAAGTGGCACACCTGCTTCCACCAAACCGAGGAAACGGTCTGGCTTGCGAGCTACGATGAAGAGACGTTGGCTATCATATTTTCCAGCCAAGATATTTTCCGCAGCCTTTGCGACTGGCAAGATACTAAGCTTAACACCAGGTGGTGTCGCTAGTTTCAAGCCACTTTTTTCGATATCATTTTGAGCGACTTCATCATCGATCACCATGATACGTGAAACATTTAGTTTGGTAGTCCAAAGATTAGCTACCTGCCCGTGGATCAAACGTCCATCGATACGGCATCCTACAATTGTCATAAGTTTTCCCCCTTTACTTCTTTGAATGTAGGTTGTTGAACAAGTTGAAGTGTCTCTTGGTAACGCCCTTCTGTCTCAAAGACGATCAGGCTATTGGCTCCTTCTTTAAGGAAACCATGAGGCACGTAAAGTGAAGTGGTCGGACCGACCTCCCAGAAGCGACCAAGGTTGTGGCCGTTGACAAAGACGACCCCTTTCCCAAATCCTGTCATATCTAGATAGGTGTCAAGGGTGTGGTCCAGCTGAAAATCATATCGGTAAAATGCTGGAGCACCTGCCTGCCATTCCTTTGAAAAATCGAGCTGGCTGAGATCTTGTAAATCCAGCGGGTACTGCTTCCAATGAAGGTGGAAATGCAAATCCACACAGACACCTGTGCGAATACCCTTGTGCTGGCTATCAGCCAAGAGCTTGTGCCCGTAGTTGACACGTCCCATATTCTCAAGCAAGATTTTTAAATTCGTAACCGCTTTCTTTTTTCCTTTGATAAAAAGATCTTCACCGATCTCTGTTTGGTATTGCGTTGCTACATGTTGATCATCCAGGTAAATCTGTACCCGATCCCGACCATCAATGATGCGCAGTTTTTCTTCCTCCGCATCCAATTCAAGGTCTGTCTCATACAAGAGATAACCTGTGGTTTGCCCCAACTCTTCCATCTTTTCTGGATAGAGACTAGTCTTAAGCTGAGCCAAGTTGTCCAGATTAGCGAAGAGACTGGTCTTGGCTGCCAATTGCAAGCTTTGTTCCGGCAAACATTCTTTGATGAGCGGTTCTTGCTGTGGGTATTCCGGATAATAGGTCGCCATCATTTTTTGAATAGCATCATACTTCTCCGTCGGATTGCCCTGCTCATTGAGCAAAGCCCCGTAGTCATAGGACGTCACCTGTGGCAAATCCAGCGTCCCCCGAGCTGAGCAACCATTCATAAAGCCGAAATTGGTTCCACCATGAAACATGTAGAGATTGATGGAGCCGAGCTCCAAGACCTCATGGACAGCTTCTGCCAACTCCTCTGGGTCCCTTTGAATCACAGGCTCCTTCCAGCGGGTAAACCAGCCATCCCAGAATTCCATACACATCAAAGGCCATTTCTTGCCGTATTCGTTAAAGAATTCTTTCATTTGACCAAAGTTATAGGCTGCTTTAGAACCGAAGTTTCCCGTCACAAAGAGGTCCTCTTCGATCAAGGTTCCTGTTCTTAGCGTTGCTCGCCATGGCCCATCTGATGTAAAGAGGGGGCAGGTCACGCCTTTTTCCTTCATCAAATCCCGAATGGCACGAAGATAATCCTTGTCCTCTCCATAAGAGCCGTACTCATTTTCCACCTGCATCATAAGGATTGGACCACCCCGATCCATTTGGTAGGGTGTCAACAATCCAAGCAAGCGATCATAATAACGATCTACCGCTTCGATAAAGGCTGGGTCTGATGAGCGGATTCGCAGGTCTTCTTCTAAGAGCCAGGCTGGCAATCCACCAAATTCCCACTCTGCACAGATAAAGGGCGACGGCCTTACAATCATGTAAAGTCCTAGGGACTGAGCTGTTTGAATGAAACGCTCTAGATCCAATCGACCACTAAAGTCAAATTCCCCTTTGCGAGGTTCATGCGCATTCCAAGGGACATAAGTCTCAACCGTGTTAAAACCCAAAGCCTTTAGATTATACAAGGAATGATACCAGTCTGCTGGGTCAATTCGGAAATAATGGATCGCTCCGGACAAAATCTTGAAGGGTTGACCTTTTAAATAGAAAGCATCGCGAATCTCAAAAACTCCCATAAACGCCCCCCTTTCTTATATGTAACCCTTTTCAGTTATTAATATAATAAATTTTTTTAAAAATGTCAACACTTTTAGAAAAAATATGTTAAAATAGGGTTAAATAAGAGAAATCTAAAGAGAGGTAGCACTATGGCAATTCCAAAGTACCAACACATCAAAGATGAATTGAAACAGCAAATTATCTCAGGAAAATTTGAAAATGGGGATAAATTTTATACTGAAGCTGAACTCATCAAAATTTATGATGTTAGCTCTATCACCGTTGTCCGTGCTTTGAATGACCTCGCTGCCGATGGCTACATTGTCCGCCAGCAAGGAAAAGGGACCTTTGTTTCTCGTGCTCGAAAACACAAACTGGTTGAATTTTCAGATGTTGAAACCTTCCCCATCCAAAAGGCCAAAGTCAAAGTTCTCTCTATTAAACGTGGAAACACCTTAAGCATCCTAGACAAACTAGGCCTCAACCCAACGCAATTCTACTATAAGATCGAACGGACCCGCCAGACAGGGGATGATACGTATATCTTCCACCAAACCTATATTCCTGAACAATATATCAATCCAAACTATCCAAATTTGGAATACTATAGTTCTATCTATGATCGCTTCAAAGAGGATTACCACATTCATATGAATGATGAGCACTTCGAAGAAATCAATGAAATCGTCTTTCCTACACCGAGCAAGGTGGCTAAAGTTTTGGAGATCGATGAAAATTTCCCAACTGTTAAACAAGTGAAGACGACCAAGTTAGAAGCTACTGGCCAAATCCTTGAATACACGGAAACCTACAAACGCGGTGACTACTACAAGATTAAATTCATCTCCTGTGACCGCGATCACTAAGAAGCAAAAAGACTGAGACAGCTCGGTCTTTTTATATGTACATTGTAACATGTTGAAAACGATTTCTAAAGACCTCTTTAAAAATATATATAATTAGTGATAGTTTAGCTATAAAAAGTTTAAAAAAGAGAGTGGGACAGAAATCGGTAATTCGTTAGAATTCGATTTCGTCGTCCCTCCTCCGCACAGTTGAGTAGGGCTGTAAAAGCTGATGAAATCAGCGTAGTAGAGCCCACTCAAC
>NZ_JUPI01000100.1 GCF_001074805.1 Streptococcus parasanguinis
AACTTTTTCATAATAATCTCCCTATAAGAGCCACCAAAACCGGTGGCTTTTTCTACGTACCTTTACGAGCATCAGCGAGTTTAGGTACATTGACGCAGTTCGAACGACAGTGAGAACTACGATCCTTAGAATGGAATAAGTAATTTTACTGTTTGGAATGATGATTAATGCATTTTGTCAGACTTAAGACCTATTTTTTAAACACAACCTTTTCTTAAGATTTCTTTAAGCAAACCGCCTTATAATAAAACCATCAAATAAAGACCTCCTAACTTTGTTTGATAGAAAATCCTAAACTT
>NZ_JUPI01000101.1 GCF_001074805.1 Streptococcus parasanguinis
TATTGTTATTCTCAATCGTTAACGTGCCGCTTGGTTTTACTTGATGTACTTCTGTTGTAGTCTCTGTGATGTAGTTTCGTTGGTCAGATTGATCCACATAGTAGACATGGACGTTGTACTTACCGTCATCATTTTTATGATCTGAGGCTTTGATGGTCGCACGGTAGCTGCCATCACTTTGACGGACTGCTTTGTGCCATACTAGATCATCTTGCCAGTTC
>NZ_JUPI01000102.1 GCF_001074805.1 Streptococcus parasanguinis
AGAAAGAATAGCAATATTTACAAAGATATTGGCAATGACACCTTCAAAGAAAACCACTTGATTGCTCCGTTGGAGTTTATTTTCTGCCACCGTGGCTAGGAATCCTTTTGGATCGATATGTGCAAAGGCTGTGGTTTGATTAAACAGAAAAGCTACGATTAAAGCACCAATTAAATTAAAGAAGGTACAATAAAGAAGAATCTCCAAAGCTTTCTTCCAGTGAATTTTCTTTAGATAGGTTCCCGCCGTCAAATACATCATATTTGAGGTGGTTAATTCCGCATTTAAGAATAAGAGGTAAACCAAGCCCCAGGCAAAGATGAATGGAAATAGAAAACGACCAGATCCAGGTACAAAGGTATTTAATAAGTCAGCCGCAACTGCTCCGACCGCCGTACTTAAAGTAAGAAATCCTCCAGCAAAAATAGAACGGACTGCATAACGCGTTTTAGATTTCTGATAGAGATCTTCCTTCTTATTACACGCCGCTCCAACTTTTTGAATAAAATTAGATTCAGACATAATAGTCTCCTTATATAATGTTTGTGAATAAACTCATTATATCATAGACAAAATGGTTTGAAAAGGTTTTCAGGAAGAATTCTTAAATTCACAATATATACGTTTTAAATCATATTCCAGGAAATAATAAAAAACAGGCATCTGCCTGTTTTAGTTTTAATAATTCAAACGGTTCGCCCAAGCGATATCCAAATTCAAGATTTCTTGTGAAGTGAACTGTTGACGATATGGATTGTATACCGAACCTGTAATACCACCTTGAACATTTGGTGAATCATATTGAGTCAAATTATAGGTTTCAATGATATTATTGAGCTTTGCGTAGTAGCTAGTATCTGTCGCATAAACACCTGTCAAAGCTGCTGTTGCGTCTTGATAACTTGATGTGTTACTCTTCCAAGCACCTGCAAAATGTCCTTGTTTCAAAACTGCTACATAGTCTTGCAATGATTCATAGTAAGATGGGTATGAACGGAATGCATCATTAATCGTATACGCGTTTCCAGCACCATCATCTTCCCAAGTTTGCATCACTGCAGATTGCCCAGCATAACTTCCTTTAATTCCAAAAAGGTTGTAATGTGGATAAGAAGCCAAACCAGACTGTCCTGATCCACTTTCCAAGATCGCTTGTGCAATCATAACGGAAGCATAAAGATCATTCTCTTGACCAAGCTGACGAGCTGATTCACCAATTTGTGAGATGAAAGCTTCAGTTGGGTCTGAATATGCTTGGTAAGTTCCATCATTAGCACCAACTGATGTTACGTGCTCGCTCATAGCAGCAGCAAATGTCCCCACTGCTAATACAGAAACGAACAAACCAAATAATTTCGTTTTATTCCGTATTTTATTTTTCATAATACAATTTATCTCCAATTAATTTTTTATCATCTTTTATCTTTATAGAAATTATACCATATAAAAGAAAGAAAACAAAGCCACTTATATTACACTTCTATTACAATTGCGAGATAAATCCAAAACAAAAATGACATTTTCATGTCATTTCAATTTATTTCGTAAAACGCATTTTCTAAAATAGCATCCCATGACTTCTCTATACCTTCCTTCGTTACAGAAGAAAAGATGATAAAGTCATCAGATGGATCAAATTCTAATTTTTTCTTGATAATAGATTCATGCTTGTTCCATTTTCCGCGTGGAATTTTATCTGCTTTGGTTGCTACCAAGATCACAGGGATTTCATAGTATTTTAAAAATTCATACATCTGAATATCATCTGCAGAAGGTTCATGACGAAAATCGACCAGACTGACAACGGCTTTTAGATTTTCACGGCTGGTCAGGTATTCTTCAATCATGCGTCCCCACTTCTCCCGTTCTTTTTTAGAGACACGTGCATAGCCATAACCAGGTACATCCACTAAGCGTAATTTATCATCGATATTGAAGAAGTTTAACAACTGAGTTTTACCTGGTTTACCAGAGGTTCTAGCAAGATTCTTTCGATTTAAGAGAGTATTGATAAAAGAAGACTTGCCGACATTTGAGCGACCGGCAAGTGCAACTTCTGGAATCTCATCTTGAGGATAATGACTCTTATTCGCAGCGCTTAAGAGAATATCCGCATTATGTGTGTTTATTTCCATATTTAATCTTTCTATGCTGTTTCAAGAACTGGTTTTTCTGTTCCGTCAACTGCTTCTTTTGTGATTCGGACAAGTTTGACATCTTCTTGACTAGGAATTTCAAACATGACATCCATCATGGTTTCTTCGATAATCGAGCGAAGTCCACGAGCTCCTGTTTTTCTTTCGATGGCTTTATTAGCAATCTCTTGAAGGGCTTCATCATCGAATTCCAATTCAACATTGTCATAAGAGAGCAAGGTTTGGTATTGTTTTACCAAGGCATTGCGTGGCTCTTTTAGAATACGGACAAGATCCTCAACTGTCAATTGTTCAAGAGCTGCAAAGACTGGAAGACGGCCAATCAATTCTGGGATAATACCGAATTTTTGAATATCTTCTGCAACAATTTCTTGCATGTAAGAGCTGGATTCATCGATGGCTTTATTGTTCTTACCGAAACCGATGACTTTTTCACCGAGACGTTGCTTAACAATTTCTTCGATTCCGTCAAAGGCTCCTCCTACGATAAAGAGAATATTCTTGGTATCCACTTGAATCATCTCTTGTTGTGGGTGTTTGCGTCCACCTTGAGGTGGTACACTAGCGACAGTTCCTTCGATGATCTTCAAGAGAGCTTGTTGCACTCCTTCACCAGAGACGTCACGTGTAATAGAGACATTTTCACTTTTCTTAGCAATCTTATCAATTTCATCGACGTAGATGATGCCTCGTTCTGCGCGCTCGATATTGAAATCAGCTGCTTGAAGAAGTTTCAAGAGAATATTTTCAACGTCTTCACCCACATAACCGGCTTCTGTCAAGGCTGTTGCATCAGCAATAGCAAATGGGACATTCAAGCTACGTGCTAAGGTTTGGGCCAAGAAAGTCTTACCCGAACCAGTAGGTCCAATCATGAGGATGTTTGATTTTTGCAATTCAACATCTGTCTCGTCTTCGCGCGTATCATGGAAGTTAATGCGTTTGTAGTGGTTGTATACCGCTACAGCAAGGGCACGTTTTGCACGATCTTGACCGATGACATAGTGGTTCAAGATATTGAGCAATTCGATTGGTTTTGGAACTTCACTAAGGTCAGCAAGGACTTCTTCAGCAAGCTCCTCCCGGATGATTTCTTGAGCTAACTCTACACATTCATTACAGATAAACGCATTGTTTCCTGCAATGATTTTTTGGACTTCATCTTGGCTCTTTCCGCAAAATGAACAATAAACCATCATATCATTATTTTGATTCGTTGGCATGTATTTCCTCTTTCTGTCATTTTCTGTTTCTATTTAGTTTAAAATAAGGTCATGTAAAAGGCGTGAATGGAATTCACAAGATTGGTAAAAGCATTTAGTAAGAATAAAATAGCGAGGCCAAACCGTTTTTTACGAAAGGTTTGTAAGGCGCAAATCAAACAGATGACACATAGGACAGCTGTAAAAAAACCAAAGACACTTCGCTCCATTAGTCTAAATCCTTTCTCTTGTAATAGTTGACCGTGAAATCGTATGGATTTTTCTCATCTTTTAAATGGGGAACTTGACGGACTCTTTCATAGTGACTCTCTTCAAATTTTGGTGCCAATGCGTCTCCATCAATATCTGCATGAATCATGGTCTGGATCAACTCTTCTAACTGATCAGAAAAGAGCCTTAAAATCTGACTACCTCCAATAATGTAAAGATTCTTCTCTTGGTTCTGATACCACTCCAAGACTTCTTCTTTGCTATGCATGACGAGTACAGCGTCATTTTCAGGATCGTAGGCTTGATCTTGGGTTAAGATAATGCTAGTCCGACCTGGCAAAACCCGTTTTTTCATACCATCAAAGGTCACTCTTCCCATGAGAATCGCTTGTCCCATGGTTGTTTCTTTGAAATGCTGAAGCTCAGCTGGCAGATGCCAAGGCATGACTTGGTCCTTTCCAATAATGCCATTTTCAGTTTGAGCCCAGATACCAATTATCTTTTTCATTCTCTCATCCTTTACACTGATACTTCTATTTTATCAAATTTTCTTATAAAAGACTGATTTCAACTATCTAGTTTGGAGGATATTTTTTCAAATACAAACAGAAAAAACCGCGAGATTTTCGCGGTTTTTCTTAGCCACAAGTTAGCTTAGTCTTCTTTTTTGCGTTTTGCAAATCCAAACAATGAGAGACCTGCTAAAGCACTAAAGATTGCAAGACCAGCAGTAGAAGATTCTTTTGTTCCTGTATTTGGAAGTTGTGCAGTAGGATTTTGTGGATCGATATACTTCACTTCTTCTTTCGTTTCTGGAACGACAGGAATCGTTGGCTCTTCTGGTTTTGGTTGTGGAGTAGGTTGTGGAGTAGGTTGTGGAGTAGGTTGTGGTTGCGGCTGTGGAGTAGGCTGTGGCTGTGGCTCTGGTGTCGGAGTTGGATCCGGTGTTGGAGTTGGTGTCACAGCCTTCTTGTAGATATGTTGCGTATTTCCATCTTTATCTACAACAGTCTTCACGAAGTCATAACCTGGGATTTCTTTCTTCGGTTGTTCCCCATCTTCTGTAGGGTTACCTGGGATAGGAACACCATTTTCGTCTACGTATGAAGTTGTAACTTTTTCATAGACGTGTTCAGTATCACCATTAGGCAATTTCTTCGTTTCCACAAAGCGGTAACCTGGAATTTCAGCTTTAGGCTCTTCTCCATCAACTGTAGGGTATCCTGGGATTTCCTTACCTTCTTTATCAACAAACTTAGTGATTGGAAGAACAGTTGGTGTGTAAGTTGCAGAAGCTTTGGTTCCGTTCACATCTTCACGAACCACTGTCACTGCTGGTGCAGTACCAGTAAATTCAGGTTCTGGAGTGAAGGTTACAGTTCCGTCTGCTGCCACTGTGTAAGTACCAACACCTGGAATTGTCTTCGTAGTTGAACCATCTTCAAATGTTGCTGGAACTTCGTCATTCATTGGTACACGGCTATCACCTTCTGTGAAGCTTGGTTTACCTGTTTGAGTAGCACCCTTCTTACCAATTGAAGTAACTGGTTCACCCGTTGGAGCAACTGGTGTTACTGTTGGTGTGTATGTTGCAGTAACTGGAGTACCATTCTTATCAACACGTTTCACGGTCACACCTGTACCTGTTCCTGTGAATGATTTATCTGGTACGAAGGTTACTGTTCCGTCTGGAGCAACTGTGTAAGTTCCTTCACCTGGAATGGTC
>NZ_JUPI01000012.1 GCF_001074805.1 Streptococcus parasanguinis
CTCTGAGTCGGCCTCTACATCAGAATCAGTCTCAACCTCTGAATCGGTATCGACGTCTGAGTCGGTTTCAGCCTCTGAATCAGTATCAACATCCGAGTCAATTTCAGCCTCTGAGTTGGTTTCAACGTCTGAATCAGTCTCAGCGTCTGCATCGGTTTCTGTATCCGAATCAGTGTCTACGTCCGAGTCGGTTTCTGTATCAGAATCAGTGTCAACGTCTGAATCAGTTTCTGTATCTGAGTCAGCATCAGCCTCTGAGTCGGCCTCTACATCAGAATCA
>NZ_JUPI01000103.1 GCF_001074805.1 Streptococcus parasanguinis
CCACTGCGTCTTGCTCGACAATCCAAAGACAATTGAGAGGCTAGGACTTTTGTCCCAGCCTCTCATTTTATATGATTTTCGTATACAAGGCATATTTGTCTTTGATCTTCTTTGGAATACTATCATCAGTAATAATGGCATTCAGGTCTTCCACTCGATAGAAACTATAGAAAGAATAGCTATCAAACTTACTGTTATCAGCAACCACATATTTCTCAATTGCATTGTTTAGAATAATAGCATTACCATTTCCCTCTTCTTCATTTGCTGTGGAAACATGATGCCCATCGATGCCATTGACCCCGATGAAAGCTTTAGAAACCTTGATTTCTTTCAAGAGTTTATTGGCAAATTGACCGACAAAAGTTTGTGTCTTCACCCGGTAGCGACCACCAACTAAGATCAGGTCATAATTTGGAAAATCCTTTAGCTTTTCAAAAATGGGGAGGGAATTGGTGACGATACTGATTTCCTTTCCCTCTAAATAGTCACCGATAAAATCTGTTGTCGTACCTGACCCAATAAAGACGGTATCCCCATTTTCGATCAACTCTGCACATTTTTTTGCAATGGTGCGTTTCTCATCAATATTGATGAGATTTTTCTCACTGTGAGAAGCCTCTAACAAGCTATCTTTTACCTTTTTGTGGGCTCCACCATGTACACGAACTAAAAGACCTTGTTTTTCAAGATCGATCAGATCACGACGAATGGTCATGTCTGTCACCCCAAAGAGTTCCTTGAGTTCTTTGACTGATACCACACTTTTTCGATCCAGTTCCTGAAGAATTTCAACATGTCTGCTATCTTTCATGGTACTACTTCCATTCCTACTATATTTGTCTCTATTATACTATATTTTTCAAAAAACACAAATTCAAACATTATATTAACAAGGGTAAACATGATATTTTTAAATAAATAAAAGAAAAAAGCCTTCTGATAAATCAGAAAGCTTTAATTTTGCTATTTCTAGCTTCCTCACCTTTGGATCAAGGCTCGGGACAAAAAGGTTTAGAAAACCTTTTTATTTTGCGATTGGGTAAACAGAAACTTGTTTTTTATCGCGACCTTTACGTTCGAAGCGTACTACGCCTTCAACTTTTGCGAACAAAGTATCGTCTCCACCACGTCCAACGTTCACACCTGGGTAGATGTGTGTTCCGCGTTGACGGTAAAGGATAGATCCACCTGTTACAGTTTGTCCATCAGCTGCTTTAGCTCCAAGACGTTTTGCTTGTGAATCACGTCCGTTTGATGTAGAACCTCCACCTTTTTTGTGGGCGAAAAGTTGCAAGTTAGCAAGATTCAATTTCAACATAATTGTTTTCCTCCATGTTAGTTTTCTGTGATAACTCTTGTTTGGACGAACTCTGAAGAGTTCTCCGATAAGTTTGCCATCCCTAAGAAAAATGATTCAAAGAATAGTTGGGTCATTTCTCTTTGATGTGGTGGAATATCTGTCGGGATTGTGACCCGAAGGAAGCCACCTTCTTCTTCGTTTAATTCTAGATCCGGTTCGTAGCCTGCAAATTTCTCAACAGAGTTGACAAAGTTAATGGCTAGAGTCGAAACCGATGCACACACGACATCAAAGCCATATTCACCGCTTCCAGCGTGCCCAGTGATTTCTGCACTCCTCAGCTCGCCATCTTCGGCTCGTTCAAAGACTGCTTGTATCATGTGTTCTCCTAAAAATTAAGCGTTGATTGCGTTGATGACAACTTTAGTGTAAGGTTGACGGTGACCTTGTTTACGGTGGCTACCTTTTTTAGGTTTGTACTTGTAAGTAACAACTTTCTTTTGTTTTCCTTGTTTTTCAACAGTTCCAACAACAGTAGCTCCTGAAACAAGTGGAGTTCCGACAACAGTGTTTTCACCACCAACAAGAACAACTTCGTTAAATGTAACTTCTTGACCAGCTTCAACGTTCAATTTTTCAACGTAGACTGCTTGACCAACTTCAACTTTAACTTGTTTTCCGCCAGTTTTAATGATTGCGTATGTGCTCATTATGCACCTCCTATGTATTTTTGGGTTTCCCCGTATTTTTGTGAAGACTCGCCTAGCATCGTGGGACGAACCACTTATTCTCATGAAATGAGCAACGATGATCGAGCGGTTGCACAGGCATGTGCATAGTCAACTCTCTTAGTATATCACTTCTATCAGACAAAGACAAGTATTTTTGCGCTTTGAAAACGAATTTTCTTTTAAAGAGTCTTTTAAGTGTTTAAAAGAACTAAATGGCTACTAAAAATCTTAGCTATATTTGTAAAGAAGCTATTTAAGATGCTTTTCTTAATTTTTGACTTGCTTCCTCTGATCGATGATGTCACCCATCATGAAATTCATGGAGCAATTGGATCAGTTCTTGCTGTTGTTCTAATAAGTTCTGACCAATGGTGGTTGATTGGATGAGGGTCCTGTCCTTCAGGTCTTCAATCACCTTCTTCAAGGAAGTTTGCTCAAATGGTGAATCTACAACCTTTTGAATATCTTGGAAGGGCTGATGGGTTACCAGTTGAAAACCATAGGAATTGTTAAGGAGTGAATAGCCTGCTGTACCTGTCTTCTTTTGATAAGCTTCGCAAAGCCCCCCATCAATGACAAAGAGCAGTCCTTCACCTCGAATCGGAGATTCCCCTTTTCCTGTTTTAACTGGTGTATGTCCATTCACAATACGAGATAGATTGGTTTCAAGACCAAACTCCTCTAAAATAAATCGGCAAATCTTTTTTGAATTGCGGTAGCTAAAATACTCATTTTCTACTTCCTGATGCGTTTCTGGCTCCTCAATAAAATACCGTTCAAAGGTCGTCATCTTATTCTTGCCAAAGAGTGGAGATAATGGCCCTCGCCAGCAGTACCACACTAAATCCGTTGAAAGGTCGTCCCCAACTTCTTTGTTTTTTGCTGCAAGTCGAATATGATATTCGAAAAAGTCTAGTAATTCTTTTCCAGTATACTGAGCTTGATGAAGAACTAGAGGTTGAAATTCCCCAGAAGGTTTCAAAGGAATACAGCCATGAAACAGCAAGTGGTGATTGTAAACCTTATACATGGAACCTTTTTTCATCAACAGTTCTATATGTTTGGCCATTTTGGGAGATCCTTGGAAGGAAGCCAGCATGCTGTCCACTATTTGTTCTTCCTCTATACTTAATTCAGAAGGCTTTGCCCGATCTATGGTTTGGAAGCAGGTATTTTGCAAGGAATAGCTCTTCCCGTCAATAGTAATTGTATTCTTCCAATAATCAATGTTATCCAGCAGGATTTGATTGTCCATCTGAAATTCTGGCCGTCTCTTCATCAACTGAGTTTCTATCTTAAATTGGAGAATGGCCAGCGCTTGATGGACCTTTCCCAGCTGTAATATTTCTTCGGCTGTAAATTCCTCTGCTCTTGTCCCCAGGATGGGCCTAAACTTAGGATTGGCTTTATAGGTTTTATCCGCAAATAAGGTTAAGGATCGAATGTTTAAGCCATAAGCTTTTTCGATATCCCACAAGTAACCATAACGTGCCGCGATGCGCAACACATTCAATAAACAAGCCTTGGATCCAAAGAAAGCTCCCATCCAAATGATATCGTGATTGCCCCATTGAATATCTAAAGAATGAAACTGAAGGAGCTCATCCATTACCTGAGCACTAGCAGCCCCTCTATCAAAAATATCTCCTACCACATGGAGATGATCAATCAATAAGCGACGAATACTGCTGGCAATTCCCAAGATAAAGGGATCCGCTTCTCTTAGTTCAATAACATAGCTTAAGATAGTATGGAAATAAGAATGTTTATCAGCTAGCGTAAGATCACTATAGATCAGTTCTTCTATGATATAGGCATATTCCTGAGGCAAAGCCTTTCTAAGTTTCGAACGGCTATATTTAGCTGCTACAAAACTCAATAGAGTTAAGAGCTGAGAAATAGTTGATTTATACCATTCTTTCTCCTTATTCACTTGTTCCAAAACCCGTTCTGGATAAGATACTAGAGCTGATAGTGTATTCTTTTCCTCTTGTGTCAAGGAAGCTGCAAAACAGTCGTTGATTTTCTCATTTAAAATTCCAGCACAACTCCTCAAAATATAATCAAAAGCCGCAAATTCTCCGTGAATATCACTAATGTAGAGCTCTGTCCCTTTTGGTAGGTTTAAAATAGCTTCAAGATTAGTCAATTCAGTAATGACTTTTTGACGAGAATCAAATTTCTCTAGTAAAATACGCTTATATTGCTCCATATCAACTCTCCAAGGATTCTCTATTTACACCCTCATCTTCGCTAATTCAAGAATCAGTTCATCTTCTTTACTTGCCCCTCAATTAGGAAAGCTGTCTCTTCAATTGATTTATCGGTCATATTGATGACTTGTGCACCAAATTGTTTAAAGACCTTCTTGGAATAATCCAATTCTTGATAGATTTTTTCTAAATCCGTATAACTTGTTTCTTGCGTTAATCCTAAAGAATCTAAGCGATGGCTTCGAACTTTCATTAATTTTTCAGGCTCACAGATCAGCCCAATCAAGCGACGAGAATCAACCTTATCTAAGACCTGAGGTAAAGGAACTTCTGGGATCAAAGGTAGATTTGCAACCTTGTAGCCCTTATTGGCCAGGTAAATACTCAGGGGAGTTTTTGAGGTACGGGAAACACCAAGCAAGACCAAATCGGCTTCTAAAAACCCCTGGGGTGCCTTACCGTCATCATATTTCACAGCAAATTCAATTGCTGAAATTTTCTTAAAATAATCACTGTCCAAGCGGTGCAAGGTTCCTGGAACTTCTATTGGTCTGGTACCAGTCTTTTCTTCGATAATTTCAAAAAATGGATGCATGAGATCCAAATAAGCCAAACCATTTTTTTGACTAAATTCTCTGGCTACTGATGCTAACTGACTGTTGACCAAGGTGCTGATGACAAGTGCATTATCCTTCAAGGCATCATATAAGATATCCAAGAGTTCCTCTTCTTGATTGATAAAAGGGAAACGATAACTATTATTAAAAATGATCTCTGGATACTGTGCGGTAACAGCTGACAATAATTTTTGGGAAGTCCCTCCCAAAGAATCTGAAATACTATATACAATGATCTCTTTTTTCATATTTATTCCTCTTCACTCTTCAGTTCAGCACTTCTTGCTTGTAGGATAATATAATCGAGCAAGGCTGATTTGGTCACCGTTCCCACAATTTTTCGGTCATTCTCCTCATCGACTACTGGTAAGGAATCGATGGCATGATCTTGTAGGAGGGCAGCTGCTTCTAAGATATTCATATCCTTAGTACAGGTCATGATATGTGGCATTCGAGTCATACAAACTGCTACAGGGGTCGTCTGGATACTCGAATTAAGAGATGCTCTCAATAAATCTTTACGGGACATAATTCCCAGTAAAAGCTTGTCTTCATCGATAACATAGAGGACATCGGCATCATACATAAATAGGGTGATAATGGCATCCTGAATATAGGATTCATGGGTGACTAAAACAGGAGAGGTCATGATCTCTGCCACTTCTTTTTGAAAAGTATCAAAAAAGAAAAGTGTTTCGAGATTTAATCCAGAGTATGTATAACCAATTTTTGGTGTAGCTTTCAAAATGCCAACCAAGGTCAGAAAGGACAAATCTGGGCGCAGGGTCGCTCTTGAAATATCCAATAACTCAGAAATTTTCTCTCCGCTTAAGGGCTGATGCAATTTTACAATTTCAACTATTTTCTTTTGACGTTCACTTAATTTCAAAATTTCCTATCCTTTCTATTTTTCTATCCATGATGATATCAGACATATCCAAAGCAATATTCATAATATTTCTATCCTTTAGTTTCAAATAATCATCATTTTTACTGAGTATTATAGCAGAATAATCCAATTAGTCAACAGAAAAAGATGTATATTTTGTTTGACAAATATATGTGATGTATATTACAATGATTTTGTCTTGAATATGACACATATTTAATTTTTTGGGAGGCTTATATGACAAAATGGATTTACTCCTTCGAAGAAGGAAGTGCGAAGGCCAATGATCTCCTGGGTGGAAAAGGCGCTAATTTAGCTGAGATGAGCCATCTGGGCTTACCTGTTCCTCCTGGATTTACCATCACCACAAAAAGTTGTATCCACTATCTCGATCATCCTGACTTCTTTGATTCCTCTTTAAAAGAGGAAGTTTTAAAAGCGGTTGCTCAATTGGAAGACAAAACGGGTAAGTCCTTTAGCGGAGAGAATCCTCACTTACTCTTAGTCTCTGTCCGGAGCGGGGCCAAATTTTCTATGCCTGGGATGATGGATACCATTCTCAATCTTGGTCTCAATGATCAACGGACTCAATTACTGGCCAAAGAAACCAATCTAGATTTTGCCTACAACTGCTATCGCCGTCTACTCCAGATGTTTGCTGATGTAGTTTACGGCATCGATAAGGAACTTTTTGATGACCAACTAGCAGCATTTGAACAAAAACAGAATAAAAAGGTACATGATTTTGACCTGGCCCAGCAACAAAAATTGATCCAGCACTATAAAGATCTCTACTCCAAACACAAGCAAGAATTTCCTGAGAACCCTCATGAACAACTCTACGCTGCCATCCAAGCAGTCTTTAAATCCTGGAATAACAAGCGGGCTAGAATTTATCGGGAGCTTCATCAGATCCCTCATGATTTAGGAACAGCTGTCAATGTCCAAGCCATGGTCTTTGGAAATAGTGACCAAACCAGTGGAACAGGGGTTTGCTTCACTAGAAATCCTGCAACTGGGGAGGCGGAACTTTTTGGTGAGTTTTTGCTTCATGCTCAAGGGGAAGATGTCGTTGCTGGTATCCGCACTCCTGAGCCAATTGCAGCCTTAAAAGAAATCCAACCTGAAACCTATCAGGCTTTCAGAGACTATGCCAAGATCCTTGAAAACCATTATAAGGATATGCAGGATATTGAATTTACCATTGAGAAAGGCAAGCTCTACGTCCTCCAAACCCGAAATGGAAAACGAACAGCTAAAGCTTCTTTAAAGATTGCTCTAGATATGGTGGATCAAGGTTTAATTAGCAAGGAAGAAGCTCTCCTGAGAGTTGCTCCTGCTTCCATCAGTCAACTGATTCATCCAGTCTTTGAGGAAACTGCTTTAGAGAAAGCACCTTTCTTAGCTCAAGGCCTACCCGCCAGCCCAGGTGCAGCTACTGGCCAAATCGTCTTTACGGCCGACCGAGCTAAAAAAATCCATCAAGAAGGGGAAAAAGTCATCCTTGTTCGACAAGAAACTTCTCCAGAAGATATTGAAGGGATGATTATCAGCCAAGCTATTGTCACCAGCCAAGGGGGAATGACTTCTCACGCTGCTGTTGTAGCGCGTGGCATGGGAACTTGCTGTGTAGCTGGTTGCGGAGAATTGACCATCAGTGAAGAAAATAAAAGCCTTTCCTGTGGTAGTCTGGTCCTAAGGGAGGGAGATCTGATCTCGGTCGACGGCTACTCTGGTCGCATTTATCGTGGCGAACTTCCAACTGTTCTAGTAGAAAATAACCAAGACCTCCAGCGCTTACTTGCTTGGGCAGATGAAGTCGCCCTCCTTCAAGTTCGAGCCAATGCAGAAACTGTCAAAGACTTGACAACCGCTATGAACTTTGGAGCCAAAGGAGTCGGGTTGGCCCGGACAGAACACATGTTCTTTGGACAAGAACGGATTCTTGAAATGCGTCGCCTCATCTTAGCGGATACCGAAGAGGAAACAAAAGAAGCCCTCAATAAGCTCCTAGAATTCCAAGAAAAAGATTTCTACCAAATGTTCCAAACCGTCCAAGATAAACCAATGATTGTCCGCCTGCTTGATCCACCCATGCATGAATTCCTACCGAAAGATTCCCAAGAAATTGCATTATTAGCAAGCAAACTAAAAAAATCTCCTGAAAAACTTGCCGAGCGCATTGAAAGTCTACAGGAAAGTAATCCGATGTTGGGACACCGGGGTTGCCGTCTCGGTATAACCAAACCTGAAATCTACAAGATGCAAACGGAAGCTATATTTAGAAGTGCTATCAAATTGCATCAAGAAGGACAAAAGATTAAGCCGGAAATCATGGTTCCTTTAATTGCTGATCAAAGAGAATTAGAATGTATCAAAGAGTATCTCATTCAGCATATTGAACATCTTTTCGAGCAGCATGGTCAAAAGCCATTCCCTTATGAAATTGGTACCATGATTGAACTGCCCCGCGCCTGCCTAACCGCAGATAAACTGGCTCAAGAGGCTGATTTCTTCAGCTTTGGCACCAATGACTTAACTCAGATGACCTATGGTTTCTCTCGGGATGATATTGGAAAATTCATTGGCCAGTACAAGGACAAGGATATTCTTTCTTTCGACCCTTTCCAAAAAATTGATAAGGATGGCGTCGGTGAATTAATGAGAATTGCTATCAGCAAGGCTCGTCAGGTAAAACCAAACCTGGCTATCGGGATCTGTGGCGAAGTTGGCGGAGATCCTTCCTCTATTGCCTTCTTCCAAGACATTCAAGTCACCTACGTTTCCTGCTCTCCTTACCGGGTTCCTACTGCTAGACTAGCCGTCGCTCAAGCAGCGATTCAAGCGAAAAACTAAGCTTTGCTGACTAAATATCTCTTGAAACCCTCTATATTTTAAAGGATCTAGCCTTCCCATTACAGACTAGATCCCTTTCTTTCTGTTGCTATCAAAAAGCCCCTCAATCTAGAAGACAGCTCTAGGTTGAAGGGTGATTGAAGTCTTATTATTTTTTATCTTCTTCCTCTTATCCCTTGCTTTTAAATTTAAAGTCATTGAAGCTCATTTTGGCTTTAGACGAATCGTTCATCCCCTTCATTTTTTCTTCTTGTTCCTTAGTAATTTTTATCGGAATCGCTGCAGCCGTATTGGGTTTTAACACACCCGATTCGCTCACTTCATAGTCAACTGTGACATCTTTAAAAAGTGGCTCTCCATCATATTCCAAATTCAGGACAAAGGATCCATCACGATCGATGGTTGTGGTGGTACGATTCACAATAAAGAATAAGGCGAAGCGATTTTCCTCATTTCCAAAGGTATATCCTGGAAAAAAGACAAATAATTTTCCAGCTTCTCCAAGCGTTGGATGTTCCTTGATAAATTTCTCAGACGCTTCCAAGACTTCGTTGTCCTGGTCTTTATACTGCTCGGCCCTGACAAATGTGAGGGGTTCTTTTTTTCTATTGCTTGATTGGCTAGTCTTCTCTTCTTTTTTCGGGCCAGTAAACGATACTTTGACACAGCCTGTCAACAGAAGCAAACTTGTCATTAATACGATAATTTTTTTCATCTTGTCTCCTTTAAGTTGGTTAGAAAAAGAGGCTGGATACGCCCAGTCTCTCCTATAGCAAATCCTCAATCAGGTCATCAACCTCGTCTTTTTCTACTTTTGGTGTGATCTCTGTTACGATGATGCCTGCTACAGCTCGCTCAACTAAGGCTTCCACATCCAACCGTTGCTCATACTGCTCTGCATTTTTGAGTTTCGGATTAGTCTTTGGACGATCTGGTGCAAAGATGGTACAACAGTCTTCAAACGGTTGGATAGAGATTTCAAAGGTATCAATGGCTTGGGCAATATCTATGATTTCCAACTTGTCCATGGTCACCACCGGACGGATAACTGGTGTATTGGTTACCGCATTGATGGCCTGCATACTCTCTAAGGTTTGACTAGCCACTTGTCCCAAGCTTTCACCATTAATAATCACCAAACCACCGCGAACCTCGCGAATACGGTCTGTAATGCGCATCATAAAGCGACGGGTCAAAGTCATGAGGTAAGCTTCTGGTGCTTTTGCCTTGATTTCCTCTTGGATCTCTGTGAAGGGCACCTCGATAAATTGGATATTTCCCCCAAACTTGGTCAACTTCCGTGTTAAATCATGGGCTTTTTTAAGAGCACCTGGGCTGGTATAAGGTGGGCTAGCAAAGTGAACTGCCTCGATATCCACTCCACGCTTCAAGGCTAGGTAACCAGCTACTGGAGAGTCGATCCCACCAGAAAGCATGAGCATGCCCTTGCCAGACGTACCAACAGGAAGGCCTCCTGCTCCTTTAATGGTTTCATAAGAGATATAGGCTGCTTCTTTTCGAATTTCAACTTGCAAGTTGATATCTGGTTTTTTCATCTGAGCTTGAATCGTTGGGATCGCTTCAAAGACCGCACCTCCCAAGGTTTGATTAAGCTCGCGACTATCGAGTTCAAAGGTATGGTCACTGCGTTTACTTGAGATTTTAAAGGTCAAGCCTTCCTTGTAAATCTCCTTCATGATCTCTTGCACTGCCGCTTTTAAGGCTGGAACAGATTTTTCAATCTTGTAAACGGGTGAAAAATTTTGGATTCCAAAAACTTGCTTGAGGGATTCTACCACCGGTTCATAATCCGTCCCATGTAGATAAGCATGCGCTCGATCACGGTCGGCTGTCACTTTGACAGCTGGATAGATAGATAAAACAGATTGGATATTATTGCGAAGTTTATTGATGAAACGCATGCGGTTCTTTCCTTTAGTAGAAAGCTCTCCATAGCGAATCATAATTTCTGAATAGGTTAAGGTCATGTTGATTTCCTTCTAAAATTAACGTACTTTTCGTGTTTGCTCATAAATCAGTTTGAACTTGGTCAAGAATTGCTCGACTTGGCTCATGTCATTTTCAAGATCGAGACTCAAGCGAACAGCTGTCTGTGCAATACTCTTATCCACTCCCATAGCAATCAAGGTTCCAGCTGGTTTACCAGCTTTGGACGAGCAGGCACTGGTTGTCGAGATGTAAATATCAAACTCTTCAAAGGCATGAACTACTACTTCTCCACGAACCCCCTTGATCCCGAAAGTCAAGATATGAGGCGCAAAGTGATCCTCACCAGAAAAGATAGTGACATCTGGATAGTTAGCCAATTCTTTGCGGATGACTTCTTTCATCTGCTGGGTATTGCTGGCAAAAGCTTCTTGGTTTTCCATAGCTAAGCGTAGGGCTTTTGCTGTTGCTGCGATACCTGCCACATTCTCAGTTGTCGAGCGCATTTCTTTTTCTTGACCCCCACCTGTTAAGAGAGGGGTGATCTTTTTGCCTTCTTTGATGTAGACAAATCCAACTCCGCGAAGTCCATGGAATTTGTGACTAGAGAAGGTCGCAAAGTCCACGCGCTCTGGTAGATAAACTTCTGTAGCTACCTTTGCTAAAGCTTGAACCGCATCGACATGGAAACTAACCGTTGGACGATCTTCCAGAAGAGCCGCGATGTCATGGATGGGCTGGATGGAGCCAATCTCATTGTTGACGGCCATGACAGAAACCAAAGTCGTATCTGGACGGACAAGGTTAGCCAAGGCATCCACCTTGACAAAGCCACGCGCATCCACAGGAGCGTAATCCACTTCGAATCCCTGTGTCTTTAACCAAGCAGCCGATTCCTTGATGGCAGGATGCTCGATGTCAGAGACAATGATATGCTTGCCATAAGGAGCTTTCTCAAAGGCGACACCTTTGAGGATCCAATTGTCCCCTTCTGTCCCACCAGACGTGAAGTAAATTTCCTCAGTTTTCTTGCCAATTAGCTCCGCAATTTGTTTCCGAGAAGCTTCCAAAATACGAGTAGCTTGACTACCTAGATTGTGCAAACTAGAAGGGTTGCCCCAGATCCGAGTCGCTACTTCTGTATAAGTCGCAAGGGCTTCTGGATAGGGTTTAGTCGTTGCTGAATTGTCAAAATAGATCATGTCCTACGCATCCATCACTTTCTTTTTACGTAACTTCTATTTTATCATTTCTAACCGCTTGGGACAAGGATTTGATAAAGAGAGACGCAGCAAAATCACTCTATAAAAATCAGTTCTTTTTAGACATTTTTCAGAAAATGACTTATAATAGGAAAGTGTTAAAAAACAATTTTTGATAGAAAGAGAATGAACATGTCACAATATTCAAGAAGTAACAAAAACCAAAAACCTGAGGAAAAAGTTGATACAAGACCATCTCGCGGTGAGAAAGTCAAACAAGGTTTGTCCGTATTTCAAACGGTTGTAGCTACGATTGCCAGTCTCCTAGGGATTATCGTCACTTCCTTTACCATCATGAGCCTGCTCAATAAAGACAATCAAAAAACAGAAGATAAACCATCTAGTAGCACCAGCGTCGTCGTGGTCCACGATAAGGGATCTGACTCAAGCGCTACCAATACAGATGCTAATACCAATACGCAAACCGATTCAAGCAATACAGATGCTAGTTCACAAAAAGAAACCGATAGCTCATCCGCTACAGAAAACAGTTCATCTGCCGCACAAGATCAAGGTTCCACCGCAACAGACAGTGGCGCAGATACAGCATCATCCGGAACAAACTAAAAAATCAGTAAGGACAACCTTACTGATTTTTTTAGCTTCTGATTCCATTTTTTCTGATGTTTATAGAAAGCATCGATCTCGTTGTCGTACTCCCATTTGAGCGTTGAGTGATCTTCCTGGATTTGATCCAATTGTTTATATGGAAAGTTCATGGGCCTATCACGATAAGTTGATTCAGCTAATGAACCATATAGATTGTCAAAACTTCTCAAATGCCAATTACTCAAGTAATCTCCCCCCTATTCTAATGTCGGATCCTATATACATCTCATCTAAATTTAATGTATTGTCCTCATTAATTGGGATATCTACTCCCCAACTCGATTCTTCAATATTATTTATACCTCCATAAACATTCATATAATATTCAGGAGTTGTCAGTCCACCATCACTCCATTGTGTCTGATCCCAATCAATCTGAACGGATTCAACTTTTGAATTTTGTGCTTTGACTAAATCAATAACCTTCTGTTCGTGTTCTTTTAGGTAGTCAAGTTGTTCTTTTTTTATTTCTTCATCTGGTTTTTGTACGACTTTCTTCGAAGACGAGGCCGTTATCTTCTGTTCGGGTCTTTTGGTCAGGGTCATGATTTTTCCTCCAAGAAAAACCAGTCCTAGGATCGGTAACAAAATAATCAAAAATAGTTCCAGTTGTCTCTTCATAAATCCTCCTTACAGGCTTTGAATCTTCCAGTTCTTACTCAATATAATCACCCTTAATACTAATATTATAGCCCATACTGAAAGTCATCTTTTGATCAGAATCAAATACAACATCCACCCTCCATCCTGAATCTTCTAGCTGATTGACGGTACCAAAAATTTCTATGACCTCATCTCCACCTTGTGGTGTCCCATTTCCACCCTCAATCCATTGCGTTTCGTCCCAATAAATTTGAACAGATTCAATCTTTGAACTCTTCGATTTCACAAAATCGACGATTTCTTGCTCGTGCTCTTTGAGATAAGCGAGCCGTTTTTGTTTGATCACTTATATATCTTCTTTGGTGGAGGAAGTGGTGACAGTTTGTGCTTGTTTCTTATGAGCTTTTTGCTTTACAGTACAACCTCCAATACTTGTGAAAATAAGCATTAAAGCTAATAACTTAAGTGTACATTTCATTTTACTTTTCATTTTCCTCCTAACACTAATACTTCTATTTACTTAGGAAAAAATTTTCCAGCCACCATTTTCTTCGATATAGATATCATTAAGCATGCCCATTTTTTTGATAGTTGGTATGCTATTTTGATCTTCTAGGTAAAAATCAACGGAGAATTTTGTATTTTCTAATTGATTAATCTTACCAGAAATAGATAAATTGTATCCACCACCCTGAGGCGTTCCATTCCCAGACTCTTCAATTTGCATACTGTTCCAATCAATCTGAACGGATTTGATTTTCGGACTTTGACCTTTCACAAAATCAACAATTTCTTTTTCATGTTCTTTCAAATAGGCAATTTGTTTTTGCTTCGTCGCTTCTTTATCTTCCTTGGTTGTCGAAGGGGTTGCAATGGGTGCTGGTTTCGTTTGCTCTTTTGATTTTATTGTACATCCTCCTATACTTGCAAGGAGAGCTAATGTAGTGATTAATTTAAACGCCGTTTGTTTTATCATGTGCTATCTTTTTCTAAAACAGTTCTTTTTCAAAATGCATTATACTTGATCAGGAAATAGGCTTTCCGTCAATCGTAGGTTCATGGAGCATAAACATTTCTCGTAGCTTAATTGACTGATCATCATTAATTGGAATATCCACTCCCCATCCTGAGTTCTCGATATGATTAATGCGTCCAAAAATATTCATATAATATTCGGGAGTTGTAAGCCCACCATCACTCATCTGAGTTTCATCCCAATCAATCTGAACGGATTCGGCTTTCGGATTTTGGGCTTTCACAAAATCGATGATTTCTTGCTCGTGTTCCTTGAGAAAAGCGATTTGTTCTTTTTTTATTTCTTCTTCTGATTTTTGTACGACTTTCTTTGAAGAGGAGGCCGTTACCTTCTGTTCGGGTCTTTTGGTTAGGTGCATGATCTTTCCTCCAAGAAAAACCAGTCCTAGGATCGGTAACAGAATAATCAAAAATAATTCCATTTGTCTCTTCATCTCTTCTACTCCAATCGTTCCATTCATGACTGAATGGGCCAGTCACTTTCCTTACTATTATAGCATCTTTCATTTGAATCTCAATCTAACTCACTAGTTAGAGCTTTTATAAGGTAATCAAAAAGGAACCCGGAGGTTCCTTTTGTGTTATTTTCGATACATCTTGACCTGAAGGTAAAGATCGTTATAGACTCCAAGCAATTTCTTGCCTAATTGTTGATAGACTTCCAAATGGTCCAGTGTTTCATCGCTTGGATAGAAGGCTTGGTCATTTTGGATTTCTTTTGGCAACATAGCTTTGGCTTTTTTATTTGGCGTTGAGTAGCCGACATAAAGAGCATTTTTCAAAGCATTTTTAGGACGAAGCATGAAGTTAATAAAGGCATATGCTGCTTCTTTATTTTTCACGGTTTTTGGAATGACAATGTTATCAAACCAAAGGTTGCTGGCTTCAGTTGGAACGACATAGCGAAGATCCTTATTGGCTTCGAGCATTTGGCTAGCCTCTCCTGAGAAAGTAACCCCAATAGCCGCATTGTTTTGGATCATATAGCCTTTCATCTCATCGGCCACCAAAGCTTTGATATTTGGCGTCAAGGTGTAGAGTTTATCTACTGCCTCTTGCAATTTCTTTGGATCCTTTTCATTGAGGCTATAGCCCAAGGTATTGAGACCAATTCCCATGACCTCACGCGCACCATCGTACATCATGATGTCATTTCTGTACTCTTCACGCCAGAGATCTGACCAATGTTCAGGAGCATTTTTAACCATCTTGGTATTGTAGACAATCCCCAAGGTACCCCAGAAATAAGGTACTGAATATTGGTTACCCGGATCAAACGATTGGTTCAAAAGTTTTGGATCAATATTTTCCATCCCTTTGATCTTAGATTGGTCCAACTTTTCAACCAGATGCTCATCCATCATCTTGGCAATCATGTATTCACTAGGAATCGCAATATCGTAGGTGGTTCCCCCTTGCTTGATCTTGGTGTACATGGCTTCGTTGGAATCAAAGGTATCATATTGCACCTGAATTCCTGTCTCTTTTGTGAATTCCGTTAGCAATTCTGGATCGATATAATCTCCCCAGTTGTAGATGACCAACTTGTCACTATTCTTGGTATTCATGCTCGCTTCGATCTGGTGGCTAATTCCCCAGAGGACCAGAATGACAAGGACAATCCCAGTTAGGAATGAATAAAGTTTTTTCATGCTGCTTCCTCCTTTTCACGGGTAATAAAGTAATAACCGATGACCAAGAGCACACTAAAGAGAAAGACAAGGGCGGACAAGGCATTGATACTGAGGGAGATCCCTTGACGCGCACGTGAGTAAATCTCTACAGACAAGGTTGTAAAGCCATTTCCGGTTACAAAGAAGGTCACGGCAAAGTCGTCAAGCGAATAGGTAAAGGCCATAAAGTAGCCAGCAATAATGGCTGGTGTCAGATACGGCAACATGATCTCTTTGAGCATTTGCACTTGGGTAGCTCCCAAGTCATAGGCAGCATTGACCATATCCCGGTTCATTTCCTTGAGTCGTGGCAAGACCATCAAGACCACAATGGGAATCGAGAAAGCCACGTGGCTAGCCAAAACAGATAGGAAACCTAGCTGGTACTTCACCGTCGTAAAGAGAATCAAGAAGCTGGCCCCGATCATAACGTCTGGCGCTACCATAAGAATGTTGTTGATAGAGAGCAAAGGTCCTTCTAACTTCTTCTTCGATTGGTAGATATAAATGGCTCCAAAGGTTCCAATCACTGTCGCAATCAAGGCTGACAAAAAGGCCAAGAGGAAGGTCTCTGATAAGATCAGCATCAGGCGACTATCTGCGCACAATTCATTGAAATGCTCAAGCGTGAAGCCCGTAAAGGCATTCATATCTCCCCCTTTATTGAAGGCATAAAAGATCAAATAGAAAATAGGAAGATAGAGGATCAGAAAGACGAAGCCTAGATAGAAATGAGATACTTTTTTCATCGTTCTCTCCTTTCTCTAGTTGCCCACATGGTAAAGAGCATGGCAAGGATCAGAACAACTCCGATGGTAGAACCCATTCCCCAGTTTTGTGTTGTCAGGAAGTGCTGTTCAATCGCAGTCCCTAGGGTAATGACGCGGTTTCCACCGATCATCCGTGTCAACATGAAGAGACTCAGACTAGGAATAAAGACAGACTGCACACCTGAGCGGACTCCATTCATGGACAAGGGGAAGACCACATGACGGAAGGTATCCCAACGATTGGCTCCCAAATCATAGCTGGCATTGATCAAGTTTGGATCTAAGTCATCTAAGACATTAAAGATCGGTAAAATCATAAATGGCAACTCGATGTAGCTGGCTACAAAGATAAAGGAGAAATCGGTAAAGAGGATCTGCTGGGGAGCGACTCCGAGAAAGCTTAAAAAGCTATTGATGGAACCGTTTTGCCCAAAGATCCCAATAAAGGCATAGGCCTTGAGCAAGAGATTGACCCAGGTTGGCAAGACGATCAACATCAACCACAACTGCCGGTGTTTAAGCAGCGTCAAAAAGTAAGCAGTCGGGTAGGAGATCAAGAGCGTCACCAGGGTGACGATTCCGGCATAAAGGACCGAATTAAAGCTCATCTTTAAATAGGTCAAATTTTGCGAAGTGAAGAACTCTTTGTAGTTTTCAAGTGAAAACTGCCCTTCAACGTTAAAAAACGATTGAAAGATGATCATGACTACAGGAGCCAAGACAAAGAGAAAAATCCACAAGAAATAGGGGAGGATAAATAGATTAGAGGTTGTTTTCTTCATCTCTTTCCTCCTCAATGGCATTAATCAAACCAGCTTCTTGCTCTTCCACTTCAACGTACTCTTCGATCCGCGCATCGAATTCTTCTTCGGTTTCATTGAGACGCATAACGTGGATATCTTCTGGTTCAAAGTCTAGCCCGATGACTTCTCCCACGATGGCCTTCCGAGTGGAGTGAATCATCCACTCATTTCCCAAATCATCATAGGCGATGATCTCGTAATGCACACCACGGAAGAGCTGGGTGTCCACCTTCACTTGGAGCTTGCCTTCTTCAGGAAGAGTGATTTGCAAGTCTTCAGGACGAATAACGACTTCAACTGGTTCATTTGGACGCATCCCACCATCGACGGCTTCAAAGCGTTTGCCATTGAACTCAACCAAGTAGTCCTCGATCATGCGACCATCTAGAATGTTGGACTCCCCGATAAAGGTAGCTACAAAGTGGTTGATCGGTTCATCATAGATATCTACTGGTGTACCAGATTGGACGATCTCTCCCTCATTCATGACAAAGATCCAGTCACTCATGGCAAGGGCTTCTTCTTGGTCGTGGGTAACAAAGACAAAGGTAATGCCCAAGCGTTGTTGCAATTCCCGCAACTCATACTGCATGTCTGTCCGAAGTTTCAAGTCAAGTGCAGACAAAGGCTCATCTAAAAGGACCACTCGTGGTTCATTGATAATAGCCCGTGCAATAGCTACCCGCTGACGTTGACCACCAGAAAGTTTTTGGATGGAACGTTTCTCAAAGCCTCCCAATTGCACCATCTTGAGGACTTCTGTTACTCGTCTCTCGATTTCAGCCTTGTCCAGCTTCTTCAAACGAAGGGGAAAAGCCACATTTTCAAAGACCGTCATATGCGGAAACAGGGCATAGGACTGAAAGACGGTGTGGACATCCCGCTTGTTAGTAGGGACATCATTGATCCGTTCCCCATCAAGGTAGACATCTCCAGAGCTAGCATCTAAAAGACCGGCAATAATATTAAGGATAGTTGATTTTCCTGATCCAGATGCACCGAGCAGGGTATAGAACTTCCCTTCTTCCAATTCAAAATTGATATCCTTTAGGACAACGGTTCCGCTATCTTCAAAGACCTTTGTTACATTTTTAAACTCAATAATTGGTTTTTTCAATTCACATAAATTCCTTCTTTACTACGATTACCAAACTGCTTTTCAAACGAAAACGCAGCGGCTGACAGGAAAACCTGTCAGACCACCAATACCTCTCGGGGACTTACTAGACTGCCCCACCTATTTACGGTATCGATAGGCACTCACCCCCTTTCCGACTGATGCTATCGATGTTTACACTATCAATTGTTCTACAATACTAACGTTCTTAGGCTTGGCCGATAATGCGAACTTCTGGTTCTAAACGGACACCTGAATGAGCCTCTACTGCTTCAATGACATGGGCGATCAGGTCTTCGTAGTCCTTAGCTGTTCCATTGTCCACATTGACCATAAAGCCAGCATGCTTTTCAGAGACTTCAACACCACCGATTCGATAGCCTTTCAGACCTGCTTCGCTGATCAATTGACCTGCAAAATGACCGACAGGACGCTTAAAGACAGATCCACAAGAAGGGTATTCAAGGGGTTGTTTCAACTGACGAAGATGGGTCAAACGCTCCATCTCCTGTTTGATTTGCTCGTGATTGCCTGGTGACAAAGCAAATTTGGCAGAGATGACGACAGCACCTGTCTCTTGAATTTTTGAGTGACGGTAGCCAAAAGCCAACTCATTCGCCGACAAGGTTTCAATTTCCCCTTCCTTGGTCAAAACCTTACAAGACACCAGAACATGAGCAATCTCTCCCCCATAAGCTCCAGCATTCATAAAAACAGCACCACCAACACTGCCTGGAATGCCACTAGCAAACTCGAAGCCTTTCAAACTATGGTGCAAGGCCACATGGGTGGTGTCGATGAGTTTAGCCCCTGCTTCTGCTTCGACCACATAACCATCCACACTGATATCTCGCAAGCGATCAAACATAATAACAAAACCAGGAATGCCCCCATCTCGGACAATGATATTGGAGGCATTGCCCAGGACCATCCATGGGATTTGCTCTTGGTTGGCAAATTGAACGATGCGTTTTAATTCATATTGGTTGCGAGGAAAGGCTAAAAATTCAGCATTCCCACCTACCTTTGTGAAGGTATAATATTTTAAAGGTTCTTGAAAACGGATATCAATCCCTTCAAGAATTTGATTCATTTTTTCATTCATCTTTCTGTCTGTTCTCTCTCTATAAAAATACAAACTATTATACCAAATTTTTGACTATTTTTCGACCCTAAAAAACAAAAGAAGACCTATAATATTCAGGCCTTCCTTTTATCATTCACTATGCAATTTTACGAGCGATGGCACGATTCTTCTGTCCATCCAGAGCTGATTTGACCGAAATCCAAGCACCACCAAGAGTGAAGACAGCTAGCAATCCTAGATTCAAGTAAAATTTATCTGGGACGTCCCCTGAGAATGTCGCTTCATTGAGAAGCGTCCAGGACATATCAAATGGCAAATCCAGTTCACTCATGAGCGCCAAAGTATAATCTAATTGGTTGACCAAAAAGACCGTCAAGACCATCAAAATAGCTGAAACTACCACACCTTTTTTAGTCAATTTCTTACCAAGGATCTCATAACCTTTGATAGTACAATAACCGAGGGCGGCCCCTGCTAAAACAGATACATAGCCAAGACGCGCTACCAAGAGGGCAACTGCTCCACCGATGATCACACCGATCACAGCGCCTACAATCCCTAAAAGGAAATTCTCTTCCCGCGCTTCATAAGCCTCAACTGTATCTTGCACTTCGGCTTGGTAGGCTCTAAAGGTTGCATCGTCGATTAAAAAGATCGCATCTCCAATTTGATACAGACCGATTGGTCCTTCCTCACCCGTTTCCGCATTCACTTGCACAAATTGGTGGTTGAGCAAGAAATCAACAATATCTTGGATAGCTGTCCATAAGGTTTCGACAGCCTTCCCTTTGGTCATTCCACCTTTGACAACGATCGAGGTCAAGTAACCATCAGAAGAGATAGAATTAATGGCTTTTGATTGTTCTTTTAATTCATTCCAAAGAATTTCACTATCTTCGATCAAGTCTCCTTCGGAACCTTGTTTCACACTGAGTGAAATGGTAAATACATTCTTGGTTTGAGCGCCTTCAATGACTAACAAGAAGCCCTCACGCTCTCCATACATCACACGGGCTTCGCCATCAAATTGTAGACCAAGATCGGTAGCAATACTATATAAATATTCTGGTTTCATGTTTCCCCCTAAACTTTCGGGAAAGCTTGAGCTTTTCCCCATACAATTCCCATTCTACCATAGGAGAAGCAAAAAGGACATATACATTTGTATACATCCTTCTTTCATTTGTGTTACATTGAGGTTTATTTCTCAACACGAACGCCAAATGTGTCGATTTTAAGTTGGAAAATCTGACCATCTAGCCTGAGTTCTTCGAGAGCTGCGACAAAGGCTGCTGTATGCTCTGGCGCTAAGAGGTTCATGATCGTTGGGCCTGCTCCTGACAGATAGGTAGCATAAGCCCCATGCGCATGTGCGACTTCTTTGACCTGAGGGAACTCTTTGACAAGAGATTGACGGTAGCGCTCGTGGAAATGATCTGACTCGATGGAGCGACCAGCCGTCAGCAAATCTCCCTTGAGGAGAGCTGCGATAGCGACATTGGCTACGCTACTGGCTGCAACAGCTTCCTTATAAGACCATTCTTTCGGTAGGACATTCCGACTATCACTGGTCTTCAATTGGTAGCTCGGTACAAAGGCCACAAGGTCACAGCTTGGGAAGTCAGCCGTGACATATTGGACATCTTCACCGATGTAGCTCGCAATGACCATATTCCCAAAGATAGCTGGAGCTACATTATCCGGATGACCTTCGATCTCGGTCGCGATGCGTAATTTCTCAGCGTCTGATAGCTGGAGGTTGGCTAATTGGTTGGCCAATTCAATCCCTGCGACAATGACCGAGCTAGAAGATCCAAGACCACGCGCCAAAGGCACTTCACTAGTCATCTTGATCCGATGGGGTTGCATATCAGTTGAGATAGAAAGAGCTGTTGAGAGCAAAAGGTTTTTCTCATCTGTCGGAATCCCTGCTCCAAGATCATGCTCAATAAACCAAGCATCTGCTGGTTCAAGGACTTCAATGGTCAAATAGCGAGTCACGGCAATCCCAACAGAATCAAATCCTGGCCCTACATTGGCACTGGTTGCTGGAACAATAATTTTCATGCTTATTCTCCCAAGACTTTAAAGGTATTCAAGAGTTCGAAATTCGCCTCTGAATCCAATTTTTCAACCAAGTTCTTGAATTGAGTTTGGTTAACTTGGTGAGTAATGATGACAACACTTGCATAGTGACCATCTGAGTCTTCTTGAAGGATTTGCTTGAAGGATGCTCCTTCTGCATTAAAGATTTCCGCAAGACGCAAGATTTGACCAGTCGCATCTGGTGCTTTGATTGAGAAGTAATAATTGTTCTTCACGTCTTCTGGCTTAGCCAATTGAAGAGGGCGACTGTATTCATTGAAGGCTTTACCGATCGTTCCTTCTTTTAGACGACGGACAATGCGGACGAGGTCGGCTACGAC
This sequence comes from Streptococcus parasanguinis, assembly GCF_001074805.1. Taxonomy (GTDB): domain Bacteria; phylum Bacillota; class Bacilli; order Lactobacillales; family Streptococcaceae; genus Streptococcus; species Streptococcus parasanguinis_A. The sequence goes on from NZ_JUPI01000103.1 coordinate 21,942, forward strand.
ACTTGTCGCAGTTGGTTTTTGACCAGCACCTGGTCCGTAGTACATAGACTCACCAATACCGATGGATTCCACATAGACCGCATTCATGACATCATTAACTCCTGCGAGTGGATGTTGTTTTGGAAGGAAGGTTGGTGTCACTTCTGCTGCGATCCCTGACTCTGTTTCAACGATAGAGCCGACAAGCTTGATGACATAGCCAAGGCTTTGAGCAACTGAGACATCTTGAGGAGTGATCTGGCTAATTCCTTTGTGACCTACTTGGTCAAATTGGATATTCATCCCAAAAGCGAACTGGCTCAAGATCACCATCTTGTAAGCAGCATCGATTCCTTCAACGTCGTTGGTTGGATCACTTTCAGCGTAACCAAGACGTTGCGCTTCTGCTAAAGCATCCTCATAAGTCCAGCCTTCTTCGACCATTTTGGTCATCATGAAGTTAGAGGTTCCATTGACCACACCAAGAACCTTGGTCACCTTGTCTGAGGCCAAAGAATTCACCAAAGTTCGAAGGATTGGGATCCCACCAGCTACGGCAGCTTCATAATAAAGAGCCACTTGGTGTTTTTTAGCAATCTCTAGCAACTCGCTTCCATGAACGGCAAGAAGGTCTTTGTTAGCAGAAACCACATGTTTGCCTGCTTCCAGCGCACGGGTGATAAAGGTCTTAGCTGGCTCGATACGACCCATCAATTCGACCACGATGGCAATGTCCTTGTCTTCAATGATCTCATCGACATTGGTCACAAAGTTGTAGTCATGACCAGCAGCTTGTAATTTTTCCTTCTCAGCATCATCTCGAACCAAGACCTTGGCGATCTCGATTTCATCTTGAGCTGCCTGGGTGATTTTTTCATGGTTTTCTTTTAATAAAAATGGTACGCCACTTGCAACAGTACCAAATCCTAGTAAGGCAATCTTAACAGACATCCTATTGACTCCTTGAATTTTCTATAGTAGCTCCATTATAACAAAAACTTGAGCGTTTGACAGCCAATTGCCTTAAAAATTCTGAATTTTCATGACAGGATCTGCCTGTAGCAAGTTCTGGAAAAGAACATAGAATTTGTGGTACAATAAAGAAAATAATGAAAACGGTGACACTATGAGTAAACGAAGAGTACCTAAAAAAATCAAAGCCCTACTTGGAATCAATGCCCTCCTACTGGTCTGTATCTTTATTTGTAGCTTTCTTCTGATCAAGCGGATCACTCAGCCGAATGAGGGGAATACCAGTGGCACTGCCATGACGCGTTCTCTCGAAGAAGGTAGCTCCTCTATCGAGTGGACTCGGGTGAAAAAGCCGGTCAAACTGCCCATCCTCATGTACCACTCCGTGCACAATATGGCCGAGTCTGAAGCTGCCAATGCTAATTTGATCGTTGATCCAGAAACCTTTGAAAGCCAACTAAAGGCCCTAAAAAAAGCGGGTTACTACACCCTGACACCTGGGGAAGCCTATCGCATCCTCGTCAAGAACGAAGTACCCAAAGGAAAGAAATTTGTCTGGCTGACCTTTGATGATGGCGTCGAAGATTTCTATACTATTGTCTATCCGCTTCTTAGGAAGTACAAGATGACCGCCACTAACAATATCATCACAGACTTTACCCAAAAGGAAAAAGAAAATGTCCTGACCTTTGACCAAATCAAAGAGATGAAACATGCTGGCTTGACCTTTGAAAGCCATACGGTCAATCATCCAGACCTAGCCAATTCCAGTCTTGAGACCCAAAAAAATGAGCTGGTCGCTTCTAAACGCCTGCTGGATAAGGTGCTGGATCAAAATACCAGCGTTATCGTCTACCCATCTGGTCGCTACAGCCAGGTCACGATCGACCAAGCCAAGAAAGCCGACTACAAACTAGGCCTCACCACTAAAAATGGACTCGCCAGCTCCGCTGATGGCCTCTATTCCCTCAAACGAGTCCGGATCCTTCCAACCACTACAGGAGAGGATCTCCTAGCCATGATCCAAGAATAAAGAAAGACCCCTGTTTGAGATAGGGGTCTTTTGTTAGAGTTCCTTATAAAAAATTTTTTAAATCGTTGATTCATAAAATGTAATAGGATTCAAAAATTCTTAAAAGAGCTTCATTATTGATTCGCTATAGTCTTCGACTTTCTTTTATAAATGTTCAAAACAATTGCAAATGACAACAACTGCCAAAGAATAATTCTCACTATCTGCAAGCTATCTGATTCAGAATTTGAGACAACATGAACCAGATTTGAAGCAAGATTGTTGAAAAGATGATCTCCTAGTCCTAGCCACAAGGAACCTGTCATTTTGTATAGTAAGGACCATTTAATGCTCATCATTCCCGCTAGGATAACATAGCCAATCCCCATGGTAATAAGATTTAAGAGTGACGATTCTCCTTGAAGATAATCTCTGAAAGGCATTGCCAAGTGCCATATTCCAAATAGGAAGGCTATAAAGAATAGACTCTTACGGTAAGAAATCCCTTCAAGAATTTTGGTGAAAAGGCCACGAAAAACTCCTTCTTCCATCCACACGTTTATCAGGTTAAATAAGACACTTAACAAGATAAACAAGATGCCTGCTTGTGATCCTTTTTCATCAGTTAAAGAGAAACCACTCGCATAAAATGATAAGTGAACATTGTCATGAAGAAACAAGAGAACAATACACTCAACTGTATATGCAAAGATGGAGCACACTAAACCAAAGAGTAGGCCATTTCCTATACCTCTTATTATTCCATTAGGTGTAAAACCAATATCTATCCATCTTAATTTGCTAATTGAAAGAATTCCCCACAATAAAAGTATTCCAAAAAGCTTGTGTAGAAAATTCTCCGATAAAAAGGTTTCATCTGTCCTCATATAGAAGTATTCGAATAGCCTTGCTACTGAACAGATAATAAATATAATTGAACAACTTAAAATGGGGGTTTTCAATAGTCTATTTAGCATATCTTCCTTTCAAACGAGTCTTTTATAAAAGTTAATTTCAATATTTTACTCAGTCCAGTTCCTTCTCTAGTTCTTTTAGAAAGGTGATTAAAAACTGATGGCGATTTTCTGCCATTTGTTTGGCAGTCTCCGTGTTCATTTCATCTTTTAAGAGAAGCAACTTGTCATGGAAATGTTGGACGGTATCAGTGAGGGACCTCCCTTTGTAGCCACCATAGGAAAAAGTTCGCGCAATTCCTACAGCTCCTATCGCATCCAGGCGGTCTGCATCCTGGACAATCTTGCCTTCTAAGGTTTCTGGATGTTTACCACGATTTTTACTGAAAGAAACAGCATTGATAACCCGACAAATCTGGTCGATTTGGTCTTGAGGAATACTGATCTCTTCTAGAAACATGCGAGCATTCGCATTATTCTCTGTATGAAACAATTTATCATCATCAGCATCGTGAAGAAGAGCTGACAAGCCCACTATCTCCAGATCACATGGACCTTCTGCTTGTGCGATTTTCATAGCATTGGTATAAACGCGGAGGGTATGCTCCACATCATGGCCATCCGCTCGATCAGCAAATAAGGTTTTAACATACTGCTTAGCAGCAAGAATTCGTTCTTCCATCATCGTTCTTGTCCTTTGTTTAATCTCTGCTCAGTTTTATCTATTCATATGAGCTCGTTACGGAGATGTGCAGTTTACTTTAAAACCACCTCTCGGTGGTGTTTACTTTTTCTTTTGTGGAAAGAGGGGTAGGCCTAACGTAGCGATCTTCTCAGCGGGAATCTTCATGCCATCCTTGATCCATTTGGAGATGACAGAGACAATGGCTGAGCTCCAGAAGGAATTGAGGTAGCTGCCAGCGCCATTCGAGGAGCTGCCATTGCGTTTTTCTAAATAGTCATAGACTGCCTTGGTCAAGAGTCGCTCAAAATTATAATCAATGGCCAAGCTAATGATTTTGGCTTCTTTCTTGACTTCCTTAAAGAGGTAGACCCAGACTTGGTAGAGATCTGTCTTGAGGTTGTAGCCATCTAAAGACTTGGTAATCTTTGCGATACTAGATTGAAAGATGGACTCTAGAATCTCTTCTTTGGAGTCATAATTACGGTAAAAGGCTGCGCGAGAGACACCCGCACGCTGAACCAGCTCAGAGATAGTGATCTTTTTCAGATCTTTTTTCTCCAGCAATTGCAGGAGAGAGATTTCGATGGATTCTCGTGTAATCGCATTGTTTTCTTGGTTAAATCGTTTGAGATTTTCCAATGATTTCTCAGATATTTTTCTTTCTGCCATAACATTTACTTTCTATCTGTCTCACCTGATGATATCTGCTTGGATAGCATGGTACTTCATGATATAATTGTAAAAGAAGACATACTACTTGTCAATGTACATTTTTAACAATTATGAGGTATGAACTGATGAAATGGAAAATTATTGCGGATTCAGGCTGTGACTACCGCTCTTTGGACAATCTGGCACCGGATACGGAGTTTGTCAGTGTCCCATTGACCATCCAAGTGGGTGATACCATCTATACAGATGACGCCCAACTCAATATCGATCAGATGATGGAGGAGATGTATGCGACTGCGACTGCATCTAAGTCTGCCTGCCCAAGTCCGGATGATTATATGAAGTCTTTTGAAGGGGCGGATAATATCTTCGTTGTTACCATCACAGGTACCCTTTCTGGTAGTTACAATAGTGCTGAGGTGGCCAAGAAAATTTATCTGGAAGAGCATCCGAATACCAATATTCACGTCATTAATAGCTTGTCAGCTGGGGGCGAGGTGGACCTAATCGTTCGCAAGCTCAACCAGTTGGTCGCTGAAGGTCTCGATTTTGATCAAGTGGTTGATGTGATCACTACTTATCAGTCTAAAACCAAGTTGCTCTTTGTTTTGGCTAAGGTCGATAATCTGGTCAAAAATGGGCGTCTCAGCAAATTGATCGGAACGGTTGTCGGGCTCCTCAATATCCGTATGGTCGGCGAAGCCAGTAAGACGGGTACCCTTGAGCTGCTTCAAAAAGCTCGGGGACAAAAGAAAGCGATCAAGGCTGCTTTTGATGAACTGATCAAGGCAGGCTATAATGGCGGGCATATTACCATCGCCCACCGCAACAATGAAAAATTTATCGAGCAATTCTCTGAATTGGTTCGAGAAAAATTTGCCCGTGCAAACATCGAAGTCCTTCCTACTTCTGGACTTTGTAGTTTCTATGCCGAAGAAGGCGGGCTCCTCATGGGCTATGAAATTTAAGTTACCACTAAAAAGAGGCTAGGACAAAAGTCCTAGCCTCTCAATTATTTTTGGATTGTCGAGTAAGACGCAGTGGTTGAGTGGGCTCTACTACGCTGATTTCATCAGCTTTACAGCCCTACTCAACTGTGCGGAGGTGGGACGACGAAATCGAATTCTAACGAATGACCGA